>NZ_JBTLMO010000002.1:0-342917 GCF_054462255.1 Streptomyces sp. SD15
CGCCGGCCACCGCCCTGAGGCCGCGACGGCGCCTCCGGCACCACCCGCTGGAACAGTTCCCACAACTCGTCCGGCACCAGCCGCTCAACGATCCCTGCCACGACCGGCAGCTTACCCGGCCAAATGAGATGACTTCTAAGCCACGAACATGCGCGGCGCCTCACTCCCCCCAGTTCCCCCCGTCTCCACCAGCCGCGCCGCCGCGGCCAACCTCACCGCCGCCTCCTCAGCCACCGCACCCCCCACGGTGAACGGCAGCCGCACATACCCCTCGAAGGCCCCGTCCACCCCGAACCGCGGCCCGGAGGGGACCCGCACCCCCACCCGCTCCCCCGCCTCGGCGAGCCGCGACCCCGACAACCCCCCGGTCCGTACCCACAACGTCAACCCGCCCCGCGGAACCGAGAACTCCCAGTCGGGCAGCTCCCGGCGTACGGCGGCGACGAGCGCGTCCCGGTTGTTCCGGGCCTGCTCACGCCGGATCTCGACAGCTCGTTCCCAACCCCCGGTGCTGAAGAGCCAGTTGACGGCGAGCTGTTCCAGCACCGGCGTGCCGAGGTCCGCATACGCACGCGCGGAGACAAGGCTGCGGATCACTTCAGGGGCCGCCCGCACCCATCCGATCCGCATCCCCGCCCAGAACGCCTTGCTCGCGGACCCGACGGTGATGACGGTGGACCCGGCGGGGTCGAAGCCGCAGACGGGACGTGGCATCTCCACCCCTTCGTCCAGGTGCAGCTCGCTCATCGTCTCGTCGACGACCAGCACGGTCCCGGCGGAGCGGGCCGCGTCCACGAGGCTACGGCGCTGGTCCTCGTCAGCGAGGGCGCCGGTCGGGTTGTGGAAGTCGGCGACGACGTAGGCAAGCCGGGGCGCCGAGTCCCGCAGCACCTGCCGCCAGCGGTCCATGTCCCACCCGGCGAGTCCCTCGGCCATGGCGACGGGCACCAGCCGGGCGCCGGCCTCCCGCATCAGCTGGAGGATGTTGGCGTACGAGGGCGACTCGACCGCGATGCGCTCACCGCGCCCGGCGAAGAGATGACAGATGGCGTCCATCGCGCCCATCGCGCCGGTCGTCACCATGATCTGCTCGGGCATGGTCGGAATGCCGCGCGCGGTGTACCCCTCCGCGATCATCTCGCGCAGTGCGGGCAGCCCCGCCGGATAGTCGCCGTGCGTGTGCGCGTACGGCGGCAGCTCCTCCAGGGCCCCCTGCACGGCACGGGTGAGCCACGGCTCGGGCGCGGGAAGCGCCGCACAGCCGAGGTCGATCACGGAGCCGAGGGCCTCGGGCGGCAGCGGTTCCAGACCGCGCGCGGGCAGCGGGTTCCCGGCCGGCACGGCGGTCCAACTGCCCGCTCCCCGGCGGGACTCCAGGAAGCCTTCGCCGCGCAGTGCCTCGTAGGCCGCGGCGACCGTCGTACGGCTGACGGACAGGGACAGGGCGAGCTCCCGCTCCGCGGGCAACCGCGCGGCGACCGGAACCCGGCCTTCCAGCACGAGCAACCGGATGCCGTCGGCGAGCGCTCGATAGGCGGGCGGACGGCGCGTGCCGGGCCCCGCGGGGCGTTCCTGCTGGGAGTTGAGCAACCGAGCGAGCTGCGCGGCACCCACTGCCGAAGTCCACTGCGCCATGATTTCCAGTCCACCTATCCCGGATTGGCCTTGGATGGCATCTTCTACCAAGCCACAGAATGTCACGCGTCAGGCCACTACCACCACCGGGGGGCATCTCTTGTCCATACGATCCGAGTCCACACGCACGGAGTCCGCGCGGCTCCCCCGTCGGCTCGTCCAGCTGTACGTCGGCCTGGCGCTGTACGGCGCGAGTTCGGCCCTGCTCGTGGAGTCGGGCCTCGGTCTGGAGCCCTGGAACGTACTGCACCAGGGACTCGCCGAGCTGACCGGCCTGACGATCGGCGTGGTGTCGATCATCGTGGGCGCGGCGGTGCTGCTCCTGTGGATCCCGCTGCGCCAGCGCCCGGGCCTCGGCACGGTCTCGAACGTCTTCGTGGTCGGCATCGCCATGGACGGCACGCTCGCCCTGGTGCCGGGCGCGCACGCCCTGGCCGTACGGATTCCGCTGCTCCTGGCAGGCATCCTGCTGAACGGCGTGGCGACGGGCCTCTACATATCGGCCAGCTTCGGTCCGGGTCCGCGCGACGGCCTGATGACGGGCCTGCACCGGCGTACGGGCCGCTCGATCCGGCTGGTGCGCACCGCCCTCGAACTGGCGGTCGTCGCGACCGGCTTCGCGCTCGGCGGCACGGTCGGCATCGGCACGGTGCTGTACGCCGTCGCGATCGGCCCTCTCGCCCAGCTCTTCCTGCGTGTTTTCGCCGTTCGCCCGGCACCGGGGGGCAGCACGGTCGTTGCCGTCGGTCAACCCGAGCGCGCGATACTGCCTGGGTGAGCATGCGCATACGCCATCCGTACCTCGACCACCCCGGCCCGATCGCCTTCGCCCACCGGGGCGGGGCCGCGGACGGCCTGGAGAACACCGTCGCCCAGTTCCGGCACGCGGTGGAGGCGGGCTACCGCTACATCGAGACGGATGTGCACGCGACGGCGGACGGCAAGCTCGTCGCCTTCCACGACGCGACCCTCGACCGGGTGACGGACGGCGTGGGCCGGATCGCGGACCTTCCCTGGGCAGACGTGCGCCACGCGCGCGTGGCGGGCAAGGAACCGTTGCCCCTCTTCGAAGAGCTCCTGGAGACCTTCCCCGACGTGCGCTGGAACGTCGACGTCAAGGCCGAACCCGCCCTCCATCCCCTGCTCAACCTGATCGGCCGCACCGACGCCTGGGACCGCGTCTGCGTCGGCTCCTTCTCCGAGGCGCGGGTCTTCCGGGCCCAGCGCCTGGCCGGACCGCGCCTGGCCACCTCGTACGGCACCAAGGGCGTCCTGGGGCTTCGGCTGCGCTCGTACGGCATACCGGCGGCGCTGCGCGACTCGGCGATCGCCGCCCAGGTGCCCGAGTCCCAGTCGGGCGTGCCGGTGGTCGACCGGCGCTTTCTGCGCGCCGCCCACGCGCGCGGGCTGCAGGTGCACGTGTGGACGGTGAACGAGGCGGATCACATGCACCGGCTCCTGGACCTGGGAGTCGATGGCATCATGACCGATCACATCGACACGCTGCGCAGGGTCCTGGAGGACCGGGGCACCTGGGTCTGAGCCCTCTCGCGCGGCCCGTTCACGGGGAAGCGAGGGCACGGGTGGGCACCGACACCGTGCGGGCACAGGCGGCCCAGGAGGCCGCCGACCGGCGGCGCGAGCAGCGTGGCTGGTACTTCTACGACTGGGCGTGCTCCGTCTACTCGACGAGCGTGCTCACCGTGTTCCTGGGCCCCTATCTGACGTCGGTCGCCAAGCACGCGGCGGACGCGGACGGTTTTGTGCACCCTCTGGGCATCCCGATCCGGGCCGGCTCCTTCTTCGCGTACTCGGTCTCGGCATCCGTCATCCTGTCGATCTTCGTGATGCCGATCGCGGGCGCGGCCGCCGACCGCACCGGCCGCAGGAAGCCGCTCCTCGCGGCCTCCGCCTATGTGGGCGCCGCGGCCACCACGGGCATGTTCTTCCTGGCCGGCGACCGCTATCTGCTCGGCGGCCTGCTGTTGATCGTCGCCAATGCCTCGGTGGCCGTGTCGATGGTCCTCTACAACTCCTATCTGCCGCAGATCGCCCCGCCCGAGGAGCGCGACGCGGTCTCGTCCCGCGGCTGGGCCTTCGGTTACGCGGCGGGTTCACTGGTTCTGGTCGTGAACCTGATCCTGTTCACGGCCCACGACTCCTTCGGCATCTCCGAGTCGACGGCCGTCCGCATCTGTCTGGCCTCCGCGGGCGTCTGGTGGGGCGCCTTCACCCTCGTACCGCTCAAACGGCTGCGCGATCGCCGTGCGGCACCGTCCGGGAAGGCCTCCGTGCCGGGCTGGCGGCAGCTGGCGGCCACCGTGCGCGACATGCGTGGCAAACCGCTCACCCTCGCCTTCCTGCTCGCCTATCTCGTCTACAACGACGGCATCCAGACGGTCATCTCGCAGGCTTCGCTGTACGGGTCCGAGGAGCTGGGGCTCAGCCAGTCGACCCTGATCGTCGCCGTGCTGCTGGTCCAGCTGCTCGCGGTCGTGGGCGCCCTGGGCATGGGACGGCTGGCACGCACCTATGGCGCCAAGCGCACGATTCTCGGCTCCCTCGTCGCCTGGACCGTGACGCTCGGCGCCGGGTACTTCCTGCCCGCGGGCGCGCCCTTCTGGTTCTTCGTCCTGGCCGCCGGTATCGGCCTCGTCCTGGGCGGCAGCCAGGCGCTGTCGCGCTCGCTGTTCTCGCATCTGGTGCCGAGCGGGAAGGAGGCCGAGTACTTCTCCGCGTACGAGATGAGCGACCGGGGCATGAGCTGGCTGGGCCCGCTTCTGTTCGGGCTGACCTACCAGCTGACGGGAAGTTATCGGGACGCGATCCTCTCCCTGGTGGCCTTCTTCGTCATCGGTTTTGTGCTGCTCGCACGGGTTCCGGTGCGAGCAGCGGTGCGGGACGCCGGCAATCCCGTACCGGACAGGATTTAGCGCCCGAGGCCAAAGGCCGGTAGTGTACGCGTTTGGCCTGCCAGGCGTACCGTTACTGCGCGTCAAAGAAGCCGAAACGCTGGGTGACATCTGCTGTCAGATGTGACAAACCGGGCGCAGGTGGGTACAACAAGGGGCGGCTACGACGGCGAGCATGACCCGGAACGGGAATCTTTACCGCCGACCGGACGTTGACCGGATGACGACGACAGCGACACCTGTCCTGTGGGCGACAAGCCCGGGAGGCACGATTCATGAGTGAGCGAGCTCTTCGCGGCACGCGCCTCGTGGTGACCAGCTACGAGACGGACCGCGGCATCGACCTGGCCCCGCGCCAGGCCGTGGAGTACGCATGCGAGAAGGGGCATCGGTTTGAGATGCCCTTCTCGGTCGAGGCGGAGATCCCGCCGGAGTGGGAGTGCAAGGTCTGCGGGGCGCAGGCACTCCTGGTGGACGGCGACGGCCCTGAGGAAAAGAAGGCCAAGCCCGCGCGTACGCATTGGGACATGCTGATGGAGCGGCGCACCCGAGAGGAACTCGAAGAGGTCCTCGAGGAGCGCCTGGCCGTCCTGCGCTCCGGCGCGATGAACATCGCGGTGCATCCGCGGGACAGCCGCAAGTCCGCGTAACCCCTCCGGGGGTTGGGTGGCATACCACGCACGGAGCCGCAGGCGCCGTACCTTCTGGGTACGAGGTCTGCGGCTTTGTGCGTGGTGCGCGGCGGCGGTGGTGCGGAATCGCGCGGCGGTGGTGCGTGCGGGTGCGGGATGGTGGGGCGGCCCGTCCTGGGGCCGCCGCCCCAGACCCCGCTTCGCCCTGGCGGGCTCGTCCTCGAGCGCCGGACGGGCTGGATGTCCGAGCCCGCCCCAGCGATCAGTGGGTCAGCGGTGGGTGCGGGCCCGGCTGCGCGTTCGGGGCCTGCGGGCCCTCGTCCCTGATGACCTCGCCCTGAACCACCTTGCCGTCGGGGCGGTGGATGCGGGTCTGCTGGAAGACGCCGCCGACGGTGCCGGGGGCGGCCTCGCGGATCTTGCGTTCGATGGTGCGCTCGGTGTAGCGGCTCAGGGCCTTCTGGAGCGGCGGGACCAGCAGGAGCAGGCCCAGGGCGTCCGAGATGAGCCCGGGGAGCATCAGGAGGAGGCCGCCGAGCATCATCAGCCCGTTGCCATTGCCGCCCCCGCTCGTCGGGGTCACGCCGTTCTGCTGCTGTTGCAGCGTCTCGCTGAGGTTGCGGAAGGCCCGTCGGCCGGCCCGCTTGATGACCACGGCGCCCAGCACGAACCCGGCGACGATCAGAAGAAACACGGCGCCGCCGCCCGCCGCAGCCGCGACCACGGTCAACAGCCAGATCTCCAGCACCAGCCAGGCGGCGATGCCGAGCGGCAGGAAGGTGCGCAGCCGGGAACGCCGCGGCCGGGCGGGGTACGTGGGAGTCGGTGCGCCAGTCGTCATGCACCCAGTGTGCCTGGGTGCGCCTCAGTACGGGATAAGCGGATGATCAACAGCAGCTGTGGATCGAAGTCCCTGTGTCGGCTGGAACGAAAACCCCGGGTCAGGAGGGCCTCCGCCCGCCGATCCGGCCCACCCGCTCCCCCACGCCCCATGTGGTGACCCGCCACAGGGCCTCCACGAGGATGTCGCGGCTCATCTTGGAGTCGCCGAATTCCCGCTCGACGAACGTGATGGGGACTTCGACCACGTGACAGCCCGCCTTGACCGCGCGCCGAGCCAGGTCCACCTGGAAGCAGTACCCCTGGGAGGCGACCTCGCCGAGGCCTAGCCCCTCCAGGGTCTCGCGGCGGAAGGCGCGGTAGCCACCCGTGACGTCCCGGATCGGTACGTCGAGCATGAGACGCGAGTAGAGGCTGCCGCCGCGTGAGATGAACTCGCGGGACTTGGGCCAGTTCACGACGCGTCCGCCCGGCACCCAGCGCGAACCCAGCACGAGGTCGGCGCCCTTGAGGGCGGTCAGCAGCCGGGGCAGCTCCTCCGGCTGGTGCGAGCCGTCGGCGTCCATCTCGACGAGGACGCCGTAGCCGTGCTCCAGGCCCCAGCGGAAGCCCGCGAGATACGCGGCACCCAGGCCTTCCTTGCCCTTGCGGTGCAGCACCTGGACGTGGTCGTCCTCGACCGCCAGTTCGTCGGCGAGCTTGCCCGTGCCGTCGGGGCTGTTGTCGTCCGCCACAAGAACGTGTGCATCGGGCACCGAGGCACGTACCCGGCGGACGATCTTCTTGATGTTCTCCGCCTCGTTATAGGTCGGGATGATCACCAAGGCCGTGCCGAGCGGGCCGAACCGCCTCCCCTGGGCTCCTGCCGCGAGGGTCCCGTCGCCGTCGTTCACTACTGCCCCTTCATGTCCGTACGCAGGGGTCCACCATAGTGGCCGCAGCCTGCGCTGACGCGTCGGCGCAGGAGTAAGAGGGTGTCGAATCGCCAAGAGCCGGGTAGGAGCGTGCTTCCCGCGGCGGCGCACCGCGCTGCGGATCGGGGCCCGGCGCCCTTCGGGCCGACCAGGGACCCGCTGGCTGCGGGTCGACCGAAAGCCGTTGTCTACTGGACGTCCGGGCCCCACCCGGGTCACACCCTGCCGACAGGCACGAACGTTCCCTCGCCGTGGCGCGAGCGCTGAGCCTGGCTCCCAGTGGTGGTGCGCCGGTGCGGCACACCACCCCTGACCCAGCGGCACTCCGGCGACTGCCTGGAAGTTCTCCGGTCGGACGTCCGGTGGTGGACCCGGCCGAACCTACCGGCCACCCGCGGCCAACTGTCAACAGCCGTCCGACCTGCGACTTCCTCGCCTCTCAGCTGGTCAGCCCGGGGGATTCGCAGGTCGCGCGACGCGGCGGCGGTGGTCGATCACCACCGCGCCGCCCTGGGAGATCACTCGCCCGGCCGTACGAAAACCGTCCGACCGCCGACGACGGTGCGCAGACACACGGGCAGGTCGCCACCGGGGCTCAGATCCGGCAGCCCGGGGGTGCCGGAGCGGGGGTCGGTGGACCAGCGGGCGACCCGGTCGTCCGGCGCCTGCACGACGAGCTCGGCGGTGCGCCACAGGGCGTAGTCGGCGGGCGCCCCCGGCACCAGGACACCCGCGTCGTCCCGTCCGATCGCCCGCCAGCCGCCACGCGTATGCGCCGTGAACGCGGCGCGCACGGACACCCGGTGCTCCGGCGTGCGATGGAAGGCGGCGGCGCGGACGGTGCCCCACGGGTCGAGGGGCGTGACGGGGCTGTCGGAACCCAGGGCGAGCGGGACACCGGCCCGCAGCAGGCCCGCGAAGGGATTGAGGGCGCGGGCCCGCTCGGCGCCCAGGCGCTGGGCGTACATGCCGTCCTCGCCGCCCCACAGCGCGTCGAAGGCGGGCTGCACGGAGGCGGTGAGGCCGAGTTCGGCGAAGGCGGCGATGGTCTCGGGGGTGAGCATCTCGGCGTGCTCGACGCGGTGCCGGGCGGCGCGGACGCGGGCCAGGCCGACCTTCTCGGCGGCGGCGCGCACCCCCTCGACCACGGTGGTCACCGCGGCGTCCCCGATGGCGTGGAAGCCCCCCTGGAGGCCCGCCTCGGTGCATGCCACCACATGCGCGGCGACCTCGGCCGCGTCCAGGTAGGCGGTGCCGGTGTGGTCGGCGTCGGCGTACGGCTGGTGCAGACAGGCGGTGTAGGAGCCGAGGGAGCCGTCGACGAAGAGGTCGCCCGCGGCGCCGACCGCGCCCAGCGCCCGGGCCTTCTCGACGCCCTCTTCGGCCCGCTCGGCCCAGTAGCCCACGACCCGGGGGCCCGGCTCCTCGGCGGCGAGCCGCAGCAGTCCGGTGAAGTCGTCCTCGGAGGAGATGTCCGGGCCCGCGCACTCGTGCACGGATCCGATGCCGAGCGAGGCGGCGTGGGCGAGCGCGGCACGCTGGGCCTCGGTGCGCTGCTCCCGGGAAACGGCACCGAGGGCGGCGGCGCGGACGGCGTGGTGGGCGTCGCGGGTCAGCGGGGCGTCTGGCGCGTACCCGGTTCGTGCCGTGACTCCCGGCACCAGGTCCAGGAGCGCGGTGGTGACCGCGGCGGAGTGCACGTCGATGCGGGAGAGGTACAGCGGGCGTCCGCCGGTCGCCGCGTCGAGTTCGGCGCGGGTCGGGGGGCGTCCGCCGGGCCAGCGGGCCGCGTCCCAGCCGTGCCCGAGCAGCACCCGGTCGGTGGGACGGGCGGCGGCGAAGTCGCGTACGAGAGCGAGGGCCGCGTCCAGGGAGGGCGCGTCGGAGAGGTCGAGGCCGGTGAGGGCGAGCCCGGTAGCGGTGGTGTGCACGTGAGCGTCGGTGAACGCCGGGGTGACCAGCGCGCCTTCGAGGTCCACGACCTCGGCGACCCCGTCCGCGAAGGCGTCTGCCGCGCCTTCCGATCCGACCCAGGCGATCTGCCCGCGTTCGACGACCATCGCGGTGGCGAAGGGATCGGCGGGACTGTGGACTTCTCCACCGCGCAGCAGCACGGTGTCCGACGAGGCGGTGCTCTCACTCATGGGGAACAGTCTCGCGCCTGCCGACGACCGGTCGATGCCCGGGGCGGTCAGATCCGGGGCGGCCGCGCCTCGTACGGCGTGGACAGCACCACGGTGGTACGCGTCGACACGCCCGCCAGGGTACGGAGGCGGGCGAGGAGCTCCTCCAGTTCGTGCGGGGTCGAGACCCTCACCTTGAGGATGTAGTTCTCGTCGCCCGCGACGCTGTGGCAGGCCTCGAGCTCGGGCACGCCCGCGAGGCGTTCCGCGATGTCGTCGGGGGCGCTGGGGTCGAACGGTTTCACCGAGATGAAGGCGGTCAGGGGCAGCCCGACGGCTTCCGGGTCCACGACCGCGGCATAGCCGCGGATGACCCCGCGCTGCTCCAGTCGGCGCACCCGCTGATGCACGGCGGACGTGGACAGGCCCGTGGCCTTGCCCAGGTCGGTGTAACTCATCCGCCCGTCTGCGACGAGCAGCTGCACAATTTGTCGGTCCAGCTCCTCCATGACGCAAGAACCTACAGGGCCCTTGAACCCACCGGATACCTCAGCGGCGCAGGTCATACCCGGTTTGTGATGTGGCCTGGAGCGGGTTGTGAGCCGCCCGGGGGACAAATGCACCGCGCCGGGCACCTGCGGGCGGCATGTGACGAACGACACAGTGCCACAACCGGGTCCGTGATGTTCTCGTGATTACCGCAGAGACGGGACGGGAAGTGCTTGCTGTGGTCGAGGTCGCAGTGCCTTGTCGGCCCACCCGAGGGGGAGAAACCCATGCAGAGTCTTAAGCGTCCTGGTCGTACCGCATCCAAGCGGCCGCAGTCGGTCGTCGAGCCCGAGCCGGAGGGCGTCGAACCGGACGCCGTCGACGGTGAGGAGTTCGACGCCTACGACACCTTCGAGATGTACCGGGTGATCTGCCCGGACTGCGCCCAGCCCATCGCGCTCCTGGCGGACGAGCAGGTCCTGCCCGAGCACGCGCTGTGCGCCTCGCCGTGGAACCCGTTCGGGCTCACGGTCTGCGCCGGCACCGGCCGCGCCGCGGCCGACGCCCGCCCCGCGGACGAGTCCACGGAACTTCAGGAGCAGGACACGGCCCTCCTGTTGACGCTCCCTCAGGGCCTCGACTGGCGGACCCAGCCGTTCTCGCACGTCGGCGGCCCGGGCTCGCGCCCGATGCGCGTCCCCGGGATGCGCCGCCAGGCCGCCTGACCGGCCTTCGCGCTCACCGAGCGCTCACCGAGCGCCCACTGAGCGCTCAGCGACCGGCACCCGGCCCCTTTCAGTAGCTGCCCTGCACCATGGCTCGCAGGCTGCCGTGGTGCGGGGTCGGCATGTCCGGATCCGGTGGCGGGACGGTGACCGCACGGGGTGCTCGTCGGGGACATCGGCTGCACGTCGAGGCGTCGACGTACTCGACGAAGGCATCCGGGCGATCGCCGGGCACAGCAGGTCTCCCTGTGCGCACGGCGGTTGACGTTGACACCTGAGGAGTGCGGCCGTCCGCGCAGCACCGTTGACGGTGCATCGGATGACGACCCGGAGCCGGATTTCGCGCCTCGGACGAAACCCCCGTACGGGCCCGTCGCGAACTCACAGCCGATTCCGATGATCGGTGACCTGCCCGCCCGCCCGCGCGTTGCCTCGGTATGACCCCCACATATTCAACGACCGGGCGTCGGCATCGGGTCCTCGTCCCAGCTCCGGCAGAATCGGTTCAGCAGGCGCCGGCGTCCCCCCAGGATCCCCCCATCTACCGCGCCCTGATCCGCACTTGGGCCGATCGCGGTCGCACCCTGCCGGGGCGCCACGACCCGGAGTGGGTCCGGCTGACGGCGCCCCCGGTCGGCCTGAACCAGTTCAGCGCGAGTCGGGACCCGCGAGGTGACGGGCGATGACCATCCGCTGGATCTGGTTGGTGCCCTCGACGATCTGCAGCACCTTGGCCTCGCGCATATAGCGCTCGGCCGGGAAGTCCGCGGTGTAGCCGTAACCGCCGAGCACCTGGACGGCGTCCGTGGTGACCCTCATCGCGGTGTCCGTGCACAGGAGCTTGGCCATGGCCGCCTGCTTGGAGAACGGTCGGCCCGCGTCGCGCAGCCGTGCCGCCGCCAGATAGAGCGCCCGGCCCGCCTCGATCTGCGTCGCCATGTCGGCGAGCATGAAGCGCAGTCCCTGGAAGTCGGAGATCGGCCGCCCGAACTGCTCGCGCCCGGTGGCGTACGCGACCGCCTCGTCCAGCGCCGCCTGGGCCACGCCGATCGCGCAGGCCGCGATGCCCAGCCGCCCGGAGTCGAGCGCGGACAGGGCGATCGCGAAGCCCTGGCCCTCGTCGCCGATGCGCCGGTCGTCGTCGACCCGCACACCGTCGAAGTGGACCTGGGCGGTGGGCGATCCCTTCATGCCCATCTTCTTCTCGGGCGGCGCGGCGCTCAGCCCTTCGGCGTCGCCCGGCACCAGGAAGGCGGTGATTCCGCGCGCGCCCTCGCCTCCGCTGCGCGCGAGCACGGTGTAGAAGTCGGCGACTCCACCGTGTGTGATCCAGGCCTTGGTGCCCGTGATCACCCAGCCCTCATCGTCCCGCACGGCCTTGGTGCGCAGGGAGGCGGCGTCCGAACCGGAGGACGGCTCGGAGAGGCAGTACGCGCCGAGAAGGCCGCCGCCGATCATCGCGGGCAGGTGCTCGACCTGCTGTTCCTTGGTGCCGTAGTTCGCCAGGGCGTGACAGGAGAGGGAGTGCACGCTGACGCCGAGACCGACGGTGAGGCGGGCCGCGGCGAGCTCTTCGAGGACCTGGAGGTAGACCTCGTACGGCTGGTCGCCGCCGCCGTATTCCGAGTCGTAGGGCAGTCCGAGCAGGCCCGACTCGGACAGCAGGCGGAAGACATCGCGCGGGAAGTGCCCGGCGTCCTCCTCCTCGGCCGCCTTGGGGGCGATCTCGCGCTGTGCGATGTCCCGGACGAGCGAGATCAGATCCCGGGCCTCGTCCGTGGGCAATGGCCGGTCCACCGGCTGCGGGGCGCGGTCGGGCATGGCGACGCTCTCCTCCCTGTCGGGCACGGGCGGACGGGCCTATGGGGTGGGGCGCCTTCCGCCGGGTCTTACGTGGCCCAGCCGATGCTGCCGTTCCGGGGTGGAGAACGACCTGACCAGCGACCGTGGCGCTGTGAGTATGCCCGATCGGAGGCATCGAGTCACCAGTTAACGACCGCTTATTAAAAGAAAGGGAAAGGGGGTCCGAACCGAGTCGGGGCGGGGCGAGTGATCCCCGCCCTCGCTCAGGTGTCCCGGCGAGCGGGCCCCGGGGCCGGATAGGAGGGGTCGATCTCCTCGACCGCACGCATCGCGCCGCCCAGCATCTTCACCAGCAGCTCGCGCATGGTGTCGCGCGGCAGTTCCTGATGGCCGATCCAGTCGAGCGTCGCACCCTCGACGCTGCAGAGCCAGCCGAGCAGAGCCATCCGGGGCAGCGGCGCGATCTTGCGCCTGCCGTAGGCACCTTCGGCAATGGTCTGGACGATGACCTCGCGCACGCCCTCCCGGATGGCCTGCACCTCGGTGTCGAAGCCGACTCCACCGGTGATGATGGTGCGGTACGCGGCCTGGTTGTGCTCGGCGTAGCGCAGATAGCCGTCGATGGAGCGATGGACCCGTTCCACCGGGGGCAGTTCGAGGCCGCCGGCCGCGCGGGAGACCAGGTCGGCGACGGAGTCCTCGACGATGGCGAGGTAGTAGCCGCGCTTGGACTTGAAGTAGTAGTAGATCAGCCCTTTGGCGACGCGCGCCTGTCGCGCGATGTCATCCATCGACAGCGCGTCGTACGACGTGTCGGCGAACAACTTCCGTCCGATGGCGATGAGTTCGGCGCGACGCGCCAGTGAGCGATCGGTGCCGCGCACCCTGGGGCGGTCGACAGCGCTCTGTTGACTATGATTCAATTCCGGCCCTAGTCTCCGACTGTCAGCGGGACGCTCGCAGTATGGCAGACCGACGCCACCTGCTCGTTCGAGTCCGATCGACTGCCAGGGCCGACTTCTGGAGGGCCGTCCTCCGTCCCTCCTGCGAGACCTCAGCTCACAGCAGGCCGAGCTGTGTGACGAGCATCGCCAGGACCACGACAAAGGTCCAGCCCGCGATGTGTTCGAGGATCTTGGGGCCGTCGTCCTTGGGGCCGCCGGTGCGGGCGCGGACACGGCTGGCGGTGGCGGAGGTCGCGGTCATGGCTTCTCACTGACGTAGCTGACGGAATGGTGCGGTGCAGTTCCCCCACCTCCCGTCGGCTCCCCACCGACTCGACCACCTTGCCACCGGATCGGGTTGCAGCGGTAGAGACCTTGGTCACGCCGATCGCTTCGACCACCGTCGAATGCCTCTGTTCTCCGCAACGGTGCTCCGCGCGTGTGCGTCTCCTCACACAACAGCAGTACCGCAAGCTCACCGCCGACCACATCGCCTGGCTCGAGGAGCGGCTCGGCCCGTATCCCTTCGACCGGTACGGCCTCCTCGTCGGTGACACGGACCTGGAGGTGGCCCTGGAGACGCAGACGCTCTCCCTGATTCCGAAGGCCGATCTGCTCGGCGACCAGGTCAGCGCCGAGCGAAACCTGGTGCACGTCAGTGGCTCGGCGACAGCGTCGGCATGAAGACCTGGTCCGACCTGTGGGTGAGCGAGGGCCACGCGCGGTTCTACGAGTGGCTGTACTCGGAGGCGCACGGCGGCGTGAGCTTCGAGGGCACGATGAAGACGGCGTACGAGAACCACGATCAGTCGCGCCACGACTTCGGCGCCCCGGCCGAGCCGACCGAGCCGAATCTCTTCAAGCGGATGCGGTACGACGGCTCGACGCTCGTCCTGTACGCGCTGCGCGAGAAGGTCGGCCAGGAGACGTTCGGGAAGATCGAGCGGGCCTGGGTCAGCACGTACCGCGGCAGGACGGCCAGTACGCGGGACTACATCGATCTGGCGTCGAAGGTCGCGGGCACGGACCTCGACGGCTTCCTGCACCCGTGGCTGTACGGCGCGAAGACCCCGCCGATGCCCAACCACCCGGACTGGGTGGTCAATCCGGTCCAGAGCTGAGTCCGGCCGAGTCCGGCCGAGTCCGGCCGAGTCCGGCCGAGTCCGGCCGAGTCCGGCCGAGTCCGGCCGAGTCCGGCCGAGTCCGGCCGAGTCCGGCCGAGTCCGGCCGAGTCCGGCGGGGCGGCCCCACCGGGCCGCCCCTTTCTCACCGCACGCCCACCGCCGCGAGCGCCGTGCGCTGCCGCGCCGACAGCTGCGCCGGGAAGTACAGATAACAGACTCCGCCCGTTCCGGAGACGACCTTCCCGGAGGCGTTGTACCGCTTCGTACGGAGCCAGATGTTTTCCCATTCGCGCCGCTTGTAGACGCGGCGCACCGCGTCGTTGCTCGACGACGCCGGATCGTTGGCGATCACATCGCCGTCCGCGGTGAAGCCGATGACGGTCATGAGGTGGCCCGAGGTGCCGTAACCCGCCCCCGTCAGTTCGGACTCGAGGAACGACTGGGACGTTATGGCCGGGACGCCGGCGGCGATCAGCGTCTCCAGGTCGGTGAGCGAGCCGAGCCGGGTCACCACACCCTGGAGGTCCTTGTACGTCGCCGCGTACGCGGAATTGAAGGGCCAGTTGCCGCAGCCGCCGTACTGGTAGTCGTAGGTGTAGCGGGCCGCGTGGCACACCTGCGGGTCGGCGTAGTCCGGGTCGACCCAGGCCAGTTGCCCCGCCGTCGGCCTGCGCCCCCAGTACTCGGTGATCATCTGCGAGGAGGTGGGGCTGCACCAGGCCTCGCCGCCGTTGTCGTACTCGGGGTACTGGCCCGCGTGGATCTCCTGGGAGTAGCGCGGGACGTTCAGCTCCTGGGCCAGGCCGGGGGTGGAGGCGGGGACGGTGAAGCGGTCGGGGATGTCGGAGCCCATCGCGCCGAGCCGCCACACCGTGGGCGTGATCCTGGTGCCCGGGGTGCGGTACAGGGTCAGTCGCAGCCGGTACGAGACGAGGCGCAGGCCCGAGGCCGCGTCGTCGAGGGAGAACGTGTCCGTCCAGACGCTGCTTCTGCCGTCTTTCTGGTCGTCGACCGAGGTCCGCTTGATGTCCTGGTCACCGGCCGCCCAGCGGCCCATCACGTACCAGGGGGTGGCGGTGCCGTCGGAGTAGGTGCCCGCCAGCTCGACCTGGAGCCAACTGCCCGCCGGGGTGTGCGCGTTCCAGGAGACGATGGCCTCGGTGGCGGGGACGGTGAGCTGGTGGACCGGGGTGGTCCAGGTCGCGTACTCCCAGGTGGCGGTCTTGCCGGTGTGCGGATCGGTGTAGTCCGCGGTGCCGGCCGGGGTGGCGATCACCAGGCCTGGACGGACGCCCGCCACGGCCCGTGTGCCCTTCGCGGTACCGGTCCGCCAGTCGGCGTACGAGGTCCAGGCGCGGTTGTCCACGAAGCTTGAGGGCGCTCCCACCGACCTGGCCGGGGTGGCCGCGGCCGCGGGACCCGCGGTGCCGGCCGCCGCCGCGGCGACCGCCACGGCCAGGAGGGATCTGCGGGACGGCTCTGAAGCTCTGGTCATGGGTGGGGACCCCCAGTTCGTCCGGAAGCGGCGGTCCCCCACTATGGACGGCGCGAGGCGGCTCCTGCCAGCACTTCGGCCTGTGCCGCGCCCACCAATATTGGTCGGGACCACTGACATGACCTGCGACGCACGCGGGCGCGCCGACCCTGGCCGATCGTCCCCGCGACAAGGGTGTTTCCTGGACACGTGCCCTCACCTCACCACCCCTCCGAAATCGTGCTGCACGACCTCGCCTCCCGCCTGCGCCGGTTGCCGCCCTCCTGCGGCCCCGTCCGCCTGATCGGCGTCGACGGACACGCGGGCTCCGGAAAGTCGACCTTCGCCGGACGGCTGGCCGCGGCACTGGGCGGCGCGCCCGTGCTGCACCTCGACGACATCGCGACGCATGGGGAGCTCTTCGCCTGGACGGGGCGGCTGCTGGACCAGGTGGTCGAGCCGCTGCGCCGCGGCGAGGCCGCGCGCTATGCCCCGTACGACTGGACCGCCCGCGGCTTCGGGCCCCTCCGCGAACTGCCGCCCGCGCCGGTCATCCTGCTCGAGGGCGTCGGCGCGGGCCGGCGCGCGCTGCGCCCGTATCTCGCGCGGCTGCTGTGGATGGAGTTGCCGCACGACGAGGCCTGGACGCGCGGGCGGCGGCGGGACGGCGAGGCGCTGGGCGAGTTCTGGGCCGGGTGGGTCTCCGCGGAGCGTCGGCACTTCCTCCAGGATCCCTCGAGACCCTTCGCCGATCTTCTGGTGCGACAGAGTTCTGAGGGGTACGAGGTGCTTTCGAAGCCGGCTGAAACCTCTGGACCAGACCAGCCCATCACTCACGGTGACGACCCATCCGCAATGTGCTGAACTCGTGAAGACCCTTGCGGGAGAAGTTGCGTCAGTGCTTCAACTCGGCTTGACCGGGGGGCCGTACAGGTCTTACGTTCTGAATGTGCGGCCTTTCGAAGCCGCCCTCAGACGCGAAGCCCCCGGTTGTTCCCCCGTGATCGGGGGCTTCGTTCTGCCCACACCCTCTCTTTCCGGGCGCCGCGCGCCGCGGTTCGCTCACGCTCGGTCACCGTGTGCTGTGCGCCCCATCTGCTCCCACCTCGTGGAACGGGGCGTGCGGCACCCTTCGGCCCGCGTAGGCACCGCAGGTACGATGCCTCTCGGTGCGACCTTCGGACGGCTGCTCAGTGCACCGATGCAACTCCCGTCCGCGGCACAGTGGTTCGGCCAAGGCTGCCGACGGGCACCGCCCGGCGGCAAGGGGGCGTCTTGATCCACAAGACACCCCCGACCATCGGGGGCACGGTTTGTGGGGGACGTGATGGACTTCGGCACGCAGGGCCCCGAGGCCCCGGCCGACCTCGCCTGGTTGCGAGGTGTGGACGCCTACACGATGGGCGCCTACCCGCAGGCGGAGGAGGAGTTCCGGGCCGCGGTCCGGATGGACCCGGGCATGGCGGACGGCTGGCTCGGACTGCACGCGCTACGCGTGGAAACGACGACCGCGCTGCTGCGGATGTTCCGGCACCGGGACCGCTTCGGGGAGCAGCGCTCGCGCCATCGGCGCAGGCTCAACTCCTGGTACTGGTTGGGCTGGTGGGTGCAACCGGTGTTGGAGAGCCCGCGCGATCTGCTGCTCGCGCACGCCTCGCACTGGCTGGACGGACGCCATGTCCCCGAGCTGGACCGGGCGTTGGCGGGTCTGCCGCCGGTCGATGCCGACGCGCAGGTGCGGTTCCTGCACGCCTGCCGCGCCTATCTGGTCAAGGACTGGGACCAGTTGGTCCGGCACACGGATCCGCTGATCGACGATCCGATGCTGGGCATAGAGGCCGGCCTCTTCGGCGGCATGGCCCGGGTCAGGCTGGAGATGTTCGGGCAGGCGGAACCGCTGCTGTCGTCCGCGCTGATGCGCTGCCGCAGTGAGCAGCCGCAGCGCAAGGAGCTGCGGTACTGGCTGGCGCGGGCGCACGAGGGCACCGGACGGTCGGCAGCCGCGCTGCCCCTGTACCGGGCTGTGCACCGGGTCGACCCGGCCTTCATGGACACCTCGGCGCGGCTCGCGGCGATCTCCGAGGGCGACGGGTACGACGATGCCGCCGCCGACCTGGCGGCGATCACGCTCGCCGGGGTCGGGCAGGACGTGATGGAGGGCCCGGACGGCATCGATCCGCTGTTCGGCGCCGAGGGCCGCGACCTCAAGCTGTCGGAGCCCGATCCGCTGCCGCCGGGTGCGCTGCCTCCCGAGACCGACATGGTGCGCGAGAAGGCCGTGGTGCCGGTGCAGCCGCTGCCCGCCGGGCCGACCGACCCGGCATTACTGGAAGAGGCGCTCGCCGAGCTGGAACGCATGGTGGGTCTGGAGCCCGTCAAGCGCCAAGTGAAGGCGTTGTCGGCGCAGTTGAACATGGCGCGGCTGCGGGCCGGGCAGGGCCTGCCGGTCCAGCCGCCGAAGCGGCACTTCGTCTTCTCCGGCCCCTCGGGCACCGGCAAGACCACGGTGGCCCGCATTCTCGGCCGGGTCTTCTACGCGCTCGGGCTGCTCGGCGGCGACCATCTGGTGGAAGCCCAACGGGCGGACCTGGTGGGCGAATACCTCGGCCAGACCGCCGTGAAGGCCAACGAACTGATCGACTCCGCGATCGGCGGAGTCCTCTTCGTGGACGAGGCCTATTCGTTGTCCAACTCCGGTTACGGCAAGGGCGACGCGTACGGCGACGAGGCCCTGCAAGTCCTGCTGAAGCGGGCCGAGGACAACCGCGACCACCTGGTCGTGATCCTGGCCGGCTACCCGGAGGGCATGGACCGTCTGCTGGCCGCCAACCCCGGTCTCTCCTCCCGCTTCACCACCCGCGTCGACTTCCCCTCCTACCGCCCCCTCGAACTCACCTCCATCGGCGAGGTGTTGGCCGCCGAGAACGGCGACATCTGGGACGAGGAGGCCCTCGACGAACTCCGCTCCATCAACGGCCACGTCGTCGACCAGGGCTGGATCGACGAACTCGGCAACGGCCGCTTCCTGCGCACCCTCTACGAGAAGAGCTGCGCGTACCGCGATCTGCGGCTCTCCGGCTACCCGAGCACACCGTCCCGCGACGACCTGTCGACCCTGCGGCTGCCTGACCTGATGCAGGCGTACGGCGAGGTGCTGTCGGGGCGGGGACCGCAGGATCCGTCAGCAATGTGACACATCATGACAAAAACCCGGGTCCCCTCGGCCGTACGGCAGCCGAGGGGACCCGGGGTTTCGCTGTCAGCTCGCCAGCGCCTGTTCCGGTGTTTCGCTGGGGCGGGCCTCCGTGACCCGCGCCGGTGCCGCGTCCCGGTGTGCCGGGTCCCGCACCTCACCGACGAGCAGTTCCAGTACGTCCTCCAGCGCCACCAGGCCCAGCACCCGGCCCGACGCGTCGGCGACCTGGGCGAGATGCGTCGCGGCACGGCGCATCACCGTCAGGGCGTCGTCCAGCGGAAGTTCGCAGCGCAGGGTCGTCATGGGGCGCCAGATGTGCTGGGGCACCGCCCGCTCGGACTCCTCCAGATCGAGTACGTCCTTCACGTGCAGGTATCCCATGAACGCGCCGTTCTCCGCGACCACGGGGAACCGGGAGTACCCGGTGCGGGCGGTGAGCGCGACGACCTGGCCCGGCGTGACGGAGAGGCCGACGGTCACCAGCGAGTCGCGGTCCAGGAGGACGTCCGTGACCGGGCGGGAGCCCAGTTCGAGGGCGTCCTCCAACCGTTCCTGCTCCTTGGGGTCCAGCAGGCCCGCCTGGCCCGAGTCCTCGACCAGACGGTTGAGCTGCTCGCTGGTGAAGACCGCCTCGACCTCGTCCTTGGGCTCCACGCGAAACAGCTTCAGGATCAGCCGCGCGCACGCGCCCAGCGCCACCGTGACCGGCCGGCACAGGCGCGCGAAGGCGACCAGACCGGGGCTCAGCCACAGTGCCGTCTTCTCCGGCGCGGCCATCGCGAGGTTCTTCGGCACCATCTCGCCGATGACGAGGTGGAAGAAGACGACGGCCGCGAGCGCGATGACGTACCCGAGGGGGTGGATCACCCCGTGCGGCAGATGGACCGCTTCGAAGACGGGCTCGAGCAGCTGGGCGACGGTCGGCTCCGCGACCGCGCCGAGCGTCAGCGAGCAGATGGTGATGCCGAACTGGGCCGCGGCCATCATCTGCGGCAGCCGCTCCAGGCCATACAGGACCTGCCGGGCCCGCGCGGACTCCAGTGGTTCGATCTGGCTGCGCCGCACGGAGACGAGCGCGAACTCGGCGCCGACGAAGAAGCCGTTGGCGAGCACCAGCAGGACGGCGAACAGGAGTTGAAGCACGCTCATCGGACGGCCTCCGCGACCGGCGCGGTCCGCACGAGACGTACCCGTTCGGCGCGGTAGTGCCCGACCTGGCGCACCGAAAGCCGCCAGCCCGGGAGTTCGGCCTTGTCGCCGGGGGCCGGGATCCGCCCGAGCAGATCGGCGACGAGGCCCGCCACGGTCTCGTACGGCCCCTCGGGCACGTCGAGGCCTATGCGCTGCAGGACATCCACCCGGCAGCTGCCGTCGGCGTCCCACGCGGGTCGCCCGTCCTCGCTCGGCGCGGCGGCGAGTTCCGGCAGGTCCTGACCGTCGTGCTCGTCGCGGACCTCGCCGACGAGTTCCTCGACGATGTCCTCCAGGGTGACGACACCGGCCGTGCCACCGTACTCGTCGACAACCACGGCGATGGGCTGCTGGTTGCGCAGCTGCTCCAGGAGGGGCTGCACGGGCAGCGTCTCCGGGACGAGCAGCGGCGCCTGCGCGATCCGGCCGACGGGGGTGCGCAGCCGGTCGTGCGAAGGGATCGCGAGGGCGTCCTTGAGGTGCACCATGCCGACGATTTCGTCGATCCGCTCCCGGTAGACGGGGAAGCGGGACAGGCCGGTGGCGCGGGTGAGGTTGACGACGTCCTCGGCCGTCGCCGACGACTGGAGCGCGCTGACCTTCACGCGCGGGGTCATGACGTGCTGCGCGGTCAGGTCGGCCAGGGAGATGGTCCGTACGAAGAGATCCGCGGTGTCCTGCTCCAGGGTTCCGGCCTGTGCCGAGTGCCGGGCCAGGGAGACGAGTTCGCCGGGGGTGCGGGCGGAGGCCAGCTCCTCGGTGGGCTCGACGCCGAGGGCGCGGACGAGCCGGTTGGCGACCGTGTTGAGCGCGGCGATCACCGGGCGGAACAGGCTGGAGAAGACATGCTGCGGGCCGGCGACGAAGCGGGCGACCTGCAGCGGCTTGGACACCGCCCAGTTCTTGGGCACGAGTTCGCCGACGACCATCTGCACGGCCGCGGCGAGCAGCATGCCGACCACCACGGCGACGCCGGACACGGCGCCCTCGGGCAGTCCGGTCGCGGTGAAGGGTCCGTGCAGCAGTTCGGCGAGCGCCGGTTCGGCGAGCATGCCGACGACGAGCGAGGTGATGGTGATGCCGAGCTGGGTGCCGGAGAGCTGGAAGGACAGCTCCTTGAGCGATTCGACGACCGTACCGGCCCGTCGGTCGCCGTCGGCCGCGGCCTTCTCGGCGTCGGGCCGCTCGACCGTGACAAGGCCGAACTCCGCCGCCACGAAGAAGCCGTTGGCGAGAATCAGCAGGAACGCCGCCCCAAGGAGCAGCAGGGGGATGGTCATGCCGCCGCCTCGATATGTCGGGAGGGGGCGGCGCAGGTACTACAGGACGATCCGTCCATCGCTGGAGGGAGTCACTCCTCGGGTAGCAGGGGGCCTCTGAATGCCGGGTGGCACATCAGTGGCGGAGGCGCAAAGAAACGCCTCCGCCAACAGATTAATCAAGACATGGGCCAGTGCGGCAGGTTGGAAGGCCGCGAGTCAGCCGTGATGTTGCTCGGGGTCACGGATGGAGCGGGCTTCGGCGAGCGCGCGCAGGGTGCGGGCGTCGTCGATGGCGCGCTGTTTGGCGATGCCCGGCTGGATGCCGAGGGCGGGCAGGCTGGTGCCGTCGCTGAGGTTGAGGAACACCCAGGGGTCGCCGGGGCGCAGGTTGACCTGGAGGATCTCCGCCCAGTCCAGATGGCGCCTGCTGGTGATGTTGACGACGGTGACGCCGTTCTCGTCGGCGACGACCTTGGGCCGGGAGAGCATGAGGAGCACGCCGAAGAGCAGCGCCGCGGTGAAGACGAAGCTGAGGCGCTCCCCCGGGCTGAGTTGCTCCAGAAGCATCGCGACCACCGTGATGACCACGAAGATCGCGGCGCCCGCGGTGAGCAGGACGGCCCGGGTGCGGCCCGGCCGAAAAGTGACGGGAAGTTCGGGAAGGTCGGACATGGCTCGGAGAATCCTCAGAGGCGGCAGGCGTGGATGGCCGTGGTCAGGATGGCCCGTGCGCCGAGTGCGTACAGGTCGTCCATGATCCGCTGGGCCTCCTTGGCGGGAACCATGGCGCGGACGGCGACCCAGCCCTCGTTGTGCAGCGGCGAGATGGTCGGCGACTCCAGGCCCGGGGTGAGGGCGACGGCCTTCTCCAGGTGCTCGGCGCGGCAGTCGTAGTCCATCATCACGTACGTCCGTGCGACCAGGACGCCCTGGAGGCGGCGCAGGAACTGCTGCACCTTGGGCTCGGCGTCCTCGGAGGTGTCGGCTCCGACACGGCGGATGACGACGGCCTCGGACTTCATGATCGGGTCGCCGAAGACCTCCAGGCCCGCGTTGCGCAGCGAGGTGCCGGTCTCGACGACGTCGGCGATGACCTCGGCGACGCCCAGCTCAATGGCGGTCTCGACGGCGCCGTCGAGGTGCACGACGGAGGCATCGATGCCGCGGTCGGCGAGGTGCCCCGCGACAATGCCCTCGTACGAGGTGGCGACGGTCATCCCGGCGAGGTCCTCGATGCCCTTCGCGGTGCCGGGCTTGCCGGCGAAACGGAAGGTGGAGCGGGCGAAACCGAGCGGCAGGATCTCCTCCGCCTTGGCCCCGGAATCGATGAGCAGGTCGCGGCCGGTGACGCCGATGTCGAGGCGGCCCGAGGAGACGTAGATCGCGATGTCGCGGGGGCGGAGGTAGAAGAACTCGACCTCGTTCTCCGGGTCGACGATCCTGAGCTCCTTGGCCTCCCGGCGCTGCTGGTAGCCGGCCTCATGCAGCATCTCCGCCGCAGGGCCTGACAGGGAACCCTTGTTGGGGACGGCGATGCGCAGCATGAGGTCGGCTTCCTTTGTTCGTGCGTACGGTTGTTCGTTCGTACGGTGTGGGCGTTGCGGTTACGGCTCAGAGGTGGGCGTACACGTCGTCGAGGGAGATCCCGCGCGCCACCATCATCACCTGGACGTGGTACAGGAGCTGCGAGATCTCCTCGGCGGCGGCTTCCTTGCCCTCGTACTCGGCGGCCATCCAGACCTCGGCGGCCTCTTCGACGACCTTCTTGCCGATGGCATGGACGCCCTTGCCGACGAGCTCGGCGGTGCGTGAGGTGGCGGGATCGCCGTTGGCGGCCTTCTGCTGGAGCTCGGTGAAGAGCTCCTCGAACGTCTTCTTGGACATGGTGGCGCCCACTTTACGCGTTGTGCCGGCCGACCTAACGCCACGGTTCAGATACTGAGCGGAGGGTGGCCGCCGTCGCCACGGCAGCCGTCACCGCCTCGTGCCCCTTGTCCTCGTTGGAACCCTCGATGCCCGCGCGGTCGAGCGCCTGCTCCTCGGTGTCGCAGGTCAGCACGCCGAACCCGATGGGGACTCCGGTGTCGATGGAGACCTGGGTGAGGCCCTGGGTGACGCCCTGGCACACGTACTCGAAATGGGGGGTGCCGCCGCGGATGACGACGCCGAGCGCGACGATCGCGTCGTAACCGCGCCCCGCGAGGACCTTGGCGACGACCGGCAGCTCGAAGCTGCCCGGGACCCTGAGCAGGGTCGGTTCGTCGATTCCCAGCTCGTGCAGGGCGCGCAGCGCGCCGTCGACGAGACCGTCCATCACCTTTTCGTGCCACTGTGCCGCGATGACCGCGACGCGCAGGTCGCCGCAGTTGCGTACGGACAGTTCGGGTGCACCCTTGCCGCTCACGTCTCTCCTCAGTTCTCTGTTACTGGTTGCCGCAGGCCGACACGGTGGTCGTGTCCAGCCAGGGCAGGTCGTGCCCCATCCGGTCCCGCTTGGTGCGCAGGTAGCGGAGGTTGTGCTCGCCCGCCTGTACGGGCATCGGCTCCCGGCCGCTGACCTTGAGGCCGTGCCGGACGAGCGCGTCGGTCTTGTCGGGATTGTTGGTCATCAGGCGCAGGCTGTGGACACCGAGGTCCTTGAGGATCTGGGCGCTCGCGCCGTAGTCCCGGGCGTCGGCGGGCAGACCGAGCTCGAGGTTGGCGTCGAGGGTGTCCCGGCCGCGCTCCTGGAGCTCGTACGCGCGCAGCTTGGACATCAGACCGATGCCGCGCCCTTCGTGCCCGCGCAGGTAGACCACGATGCCCCGGCCCTCGGTCTGGATGCGCTCCATGGATGTCTGGAGCTGGGGACCGCAGTCGCACCGCAGGGAGTGGAAGATGTCGCCGGTCAGGCATTCGGAGTGGACGCGCACGACGATGTCCTCGCCGTCGCCGATCTCCCCGTGGACGAGGGCGATGTGCTCGACCCCGTCGACAGTGGAGCGATAGCCGTACGCCGTGAACTCACCGAAACCGGTGGGCAGTTGGGTCTTGGCCTCGCGGCGGACGGTGGGCTCGGCGGTACGGCGGTAGGCGATCAGGTCCTCGATGGAGATGATCGTCAGGCCGTGCTTGCGGGCGAACGGGATCAGCTCGGGCAGCCGTAGCATCCGGCCGTCCTCACCGGCGATCTCGACGATCGCGCCCGCGGGGCGCAGTCCGGCGAGGCGGGCGAGGTCGACGGCGGCCTCGGTGTGGCCGTTGCGGGCGAGGACGCCGCCTGACTTGGCGCGCAGCGGGAAGATGTGGCCGGGGCGGACGAAGTCGTCCGCCTGGGCACTGCCGTCCGCGAGGAGCCGAAGCGTGGTGGCACGGTCGGATGCCGAGATGCCGGTGCTCACACCGTGAGCCGCGGATGCGTCCACCGACACCGTGAACGCGGTTTTCATCGACTCGGTGTTGTCGTCGACCATCTGCGGGAGCCGGAGCCGGTCCAGTTCGTCGCCCTCCATGGGCGCGCAGATCAGCCCACGGCACTCGCTCATCATGAAGGCGATGATCTCGGGGGTCGCCTTCTCCGCGGCGATGACGAGGTCGCCCTCGTTCTCCCGGTCCTCGTCGTCGACGACCACGATCGGGCGGCCTGCCGCGATGTCGGCGATGGCCTTCTCGACCGGGTCGAGCGCGAAGTCCTCGATGTTGTCGGTGCTGTACCAGACGGGGGTGGTGGTCATACCAGGGCTCCTTCCAGGGCGGGCTGCCCGGCCTTGCGGGAGCGCAGCCACCAGTCGCGCATGCCCCACAGGACGAGCGCGCCGTAGACGACGTAGACGAAACCGGAGAAGGCGTAGCCGTTGGCGAAGTTGAGCGGGACGCCCACGACGTCGACCAGCAGCCAGGCGAACCAGAACTCGACCATGCCGCGTGCCTGCGCGTACATGGCGACGATCGTGCCGACGAAGATGTAGGCGTCCGGCCAGGGGTCCCAGGAGAGGGTCGGGAACGCCTTGAACAGACCACCCACCACGAGGGTGCCGAGCGCGGCGGCGCCCACCAGGTAAGCGCGTTCGCGCCAGGTGGCGAACCGTACGGCGATGGAGCCGTCCTGGCCCTCACCCTTGCCGAGGTTCCACTGCCACCAGCCCCACAGGGCGACGACGATGACCACGACTTGCTTGCCGGCGCTGCCGGAGAGGTGACTGTTGGCGAAGGCCGCGAAGAGGATGACGCCGGACAGGAGTTGCACGGGCCAGCTCCATAGGGAGCGCCGCCAGCCGAGCGCGAGGGCGATCAGACCGAACGTGTTGCCGATCATGTCGGACCACTTGATGTGCTGTCCGAAGAGCGTGAACGCCTCGGAGTTGAGCCAGTTCACTGCGCGCTCCCCTGGGTGTCCGGCAGCGCGACCGGCTGCTCGCCACGCGCGCCGAGCAGCCGCTCGACGTACTTGGCGATGACGTCGACCTCGAGGTTGACCGGGTCGCCGGGCTGCTTGCGGCCGAGCGTGGTCAGGTCGAGGGTGGTCGGGATGAGGCTGACGGTGAAGTAATCGGGGCCCGCGTCGACGACGGTGAGGCTGATGCCGTCGACGGTGATGGAACCCTTCTCGACCACGTAGCGGGAGAGGTCCGCGGGAAGCGAGACCTTCACGATCTCCCAGTTCTCCGACGGCTTGCGCTCGATGATCGCGCCGGTGCCGTCGACGTGGCCCTGGACGATGTGCCCGCCGAGGCGCTCGCCCACGGCCATGGGGCGCTCCAGGTTCACACGGGAACCGACGGTCAGGGCGCCGAGGCTGGAGCGGTCCAGGGTTTCGGCCATGACATCGGCGGTGAACCAGTCGTCCTCGTGTTCGACGACCGTGAGACAGACTCCGTTCACGGCGATGGAGTCGCCGTGCTGTGCGCCCTGCGTGACGACGGGGCCGCGCAGACGGAAGCGGGAGGCGTCGTCGAGATTCTCGACGGCGGTGACCTCACCCAGCTCTTCGACGATTCCGGTGAACACTTCCCGGGTCCTCCTGCCTCATAGGGCACGGACTCCGGGGCCTGTCGATGACGACAGAATGAACGGACCGCGACATCGGGAGCGAGCCGTATGGGACACATCCCGAAGGACGCGTCGAAACAAACGGCAGCGCGCACGAATGCCCGCCCGCCGCGCACTGCCTCCCATCCGGACTTTAACCGTCGGTCCAGGAATTTCACCTGGTCAACCGGCCGCTGGAAGCGACCGGGTCGCGGACTGTAACCGCCGGTTCGGACTTTCACCGACCCCGGAGTGCGCTGCTTCTGGTACAGCAATCAGTGTGCCACGCCCGATCCACACCCATGCGAGTGAATGCCTGTGGGTTGCCTCACAGGCGATCCGGATGGACTTCTGCGGCGACACCCCCGGAAGCCAACTCCCCCGGGACCTTTCATCCTTGACAGTGATCCACTCATTGGTCCATACCCATTGACCGCCCTGGTCTAGTCCTTTTAAAGTCGGGCGCTCGATGTGTCGTTGCAGCCGAGGTGTGCAACCCGAGGTGTGCGGGAGTCGAACCCGCCCACGAGCGACCCGGCGGCGGTGACGGAGGCCCTTGCCCCGCCGCCGGGTCTCCACCCCGGTCTCTGCCGGGCTTGAGCCGTGACGACGAGCCTCGCCGAGCCCCCCCCTGGGGGCCTGGGGGCGGAGCCCCCCTGCTCGAGCGAAGCCGAGAGCTTGGGGACGGTAGGGGCGGCGCGGGCGAGAGACCGGTCGAGGGGCTAGCGCGGCGGAGGGGCGAAGAGTTCGTCCTGGGCGCCGTCGCGCGCGGTCAGGAGCGCACCGCGCAACACCGCACCCCCACCCAGCCCACTCGCCCGCACCTCCACGGGCAACGGCGACATCCGGACCAGCCGCCGCTCGACCCGCGCGGCGAGCACGTCCCCGCCCGCCTGCCCGACCTCACCGGCCAGCACCACACAGCCGGGATCGAGAACGGCCACAACGGAAGCGGCACCGATGGCGAGACGATCGGCGAGCGCGTCGAGGAAACCGTCCGCGGCCGTCACACCTTCGCCCCGGGCCGCCACCGCCGCCCGCACCATCGCCGCCGCCTGCGGTTCACCGGGGGACGCCGGCGCCACCACCCCGTACCTCGCCGCGAGTTCCGCGACAGCGGCGGCCCCCGCCAGGGAGTGGAAGCCCCCTTCGCAGTCCGTCGCCGACGGCAGTGTGCCGGTGCCGGGGACGGGCAGGAAGCCGATCTCGCCGGTGCCGCCGGAGGCACCGCGGCGGAGCCTGCCGTCGAGGACGACGGCCGCGCCGGTGCCGTGGCCGAGCCAGAGCAGGACGAACGTGTCGCGGTCGTGGGCGGCGCCTTCGCGCTGTTCGGCGAGGGCGGCGAGGTTCGTCTCGTTCTCGACGATCACGCGGGCCGGGAGCCGTTCCTGGAGGGCGGCGACGAGGCGGCGGTGCCACTCGGGCAGGCCCGAGGAGTTGCGGAGTTCGCCGGTGGCGGGGTCGATCAGGCCGGGCGCGCCGATGCCCACGGTGTGCAGCCGCTCGGCCCCGGCCTCCTTCGCCGCGCGCTCCACCAGGGCGACCGCCTGTTCGACGGCGGAGCCGGTTCCCGTGTCGTCCGTGATGGGCACGGACGCGCGCGCAAGTTCCGTGCCGAGCAGGTCGGCGACAACGACGGAGACGCCCTCGGTACGGACGTCGAGAGCGGCCAGCTGCGCGCGGTCGGCGACGATGCCGTACAGCCGCGCGTTCGGACCGCGCCGCTGCTCCCCCGATTCCCCCACGACCGAGATCAGCCCGGCGGCCGCGAGGCGTTCGACGAGGTCGGCGACGGTGGGCCGGGACAGTCCGGTGAGCTGCTTCAGTTGCCCTGCCGTCAAGGGACCTTCCTGCTGGAGCAGGCGCAGGGCGAGCCGGTCGTTGATGGCCCGGGCGGTGCTCGGTGATGCGGGCATGGCGGGATCCTCCCAGATCACGGGTTCCTCCCGGACGCGTGGGGCACATGCCGCCCGGCCACCCCCGGCTCTCAAACGTCTATTTATCAGGCAGGCTTCCTGATAGTTTACGGCGGCAGCGCAGGGAGGACATCCAGGGAGGGGCAGCGGCACCATGGGTGAAATGGGCAAAGCGGTGGAAATGGTCGACGACATGCGCGAGTTGAAGCGCGCACGGTACGCCGTGGCCGCCGTGTTCGCGGTGCACGGCGCGGTCACCGGGTCCTTCGCGACCCGCGTCCCATGGATCCAGGACCACGCCTCGGTGAGCGCGGGCCAGCTCGGGTTCGCGCTCGCCTTCACGGCGTTCGGCGCCTCCGTCTCGATGCCGCTGGCGGGACGCATCAGCCACCGCTTCGGGTCCCGCTCCGCACTGCGCGGCCTGATCGCCCTGTGGACTCTGTCCCTGATCCTCCCGTCCCTGGCGCCCAACCTGCTCACCCTGTGCCTGGCGATGTTCACCTACGGCGCCACGGCGGGCATGGCGGATGTCGCGATGAACGCGCTGGGCGTCGAAGTCGAGCGCCGGCTCGGCAAGTCGATCATTTCCGGACTGCACGGCATGTGGAGCGCGGGCGCCCTGATCGGCTCGGCGGCGGGCACCCTCGCCGCGCATCTGGGTTCGGACGCGCGCCTGCACCACGCGCTGGCGGCCACGAGCCTCACCCTCCTCGGAGTGGTCGCCTGCCGCTGGGTCCTCGATCTGCAGCCGACCGAGGACGAGGAGCCGCCGCCGAGGTTCGCGCTGCCGCCCAGGTCCGCGCTGCTGATCGGCGCGGTCGGGTTCTGTGCGGTGTTCGCGGAGGGCGCGAGCCTGGACTGGTCGGCCCTCTATCTGCGGGACGAGCTGGGCACGTCGGCCGGCCTCGCGGCGGCGTCGACGACCGGCTTCATGCTGACCATGGCGCTGGCCCGGCTCGTGGGCGACTCCGTCGTGAACCGCTTCGGCGCGGTGCGCACCGTACGGGTGGGCGGTGTGCTGGCCGTGCTCGGCGGGCTGCTCATCGTCGTCGCGGACAGCCCCGCGGTCGCGATGAGCGGCTTCGGCCTCCTGGGTCTCGGCATCGCGGTCGTCGTCCCGCTCTGTTTCGCGGCGGCGGGTCACAGCGGTCCCAACCCCAGCCAGGCCATCGCGGGCGTCGCCACCATCACGTACACCTCGGGCCTGATCGCGCCGAGCGCGATCGGCGCGCTGGCCCAGGCGACAAGCCTTGTGGTGTCGTTCGGGCTGGTCACGGTCCTGGCGGGCGGACTCGCCGCGTTCGCGGGTGTGCTGCGCGCGGGCGACCGCGACCGCCCGCGGGTCAGCCCCGCGAGCGCAGAAGTTCCCGACCCACGGCCCTGAAGCGGTCGCTCCACGGCGTCGGGCGCAGCGTTCCGGCGTCCAGCCGGACGAGGACCCGCGTGCCCTGGGCGTACGTGACCGCGCTGTCGGCCGAGCAGAAGCGGAAGCCGTACGTCAGTCCGGTGTTCCCGAGCCGCTCCAGCCAGAGATGGACGGCGTACCCACCGGGCCGGTCGACCGGGGCGTCGTAGCTGATCCGCAGTTCCTTGACGGCGTTGCAGAAGTCGCCGGCCGCCTCCCAGTCGCCCTCGAAGCCGAAGCCGTGCTCGTTCCACAGCGTGGCCCAGGCGCGCTCCACCATCACCGGGTAGCGGGCGTTGTGGAGCAGCCCGAGCGCGTCCAGGTCGTCGAAGTGAACGGTGACGGGGACCAGCCGGCCGTAGCCGAGGGCGGGGGCGGCGAGTGATGCTTCGGCGGTCACGGGCGGGGCTCCTGGGCGTACGGGACGAGAATCGCTTGGCTCAAAACAACACCCATCCTAAGCAAACGCTCAGGACGCCATGCTCCGCGGGCTCACTCCACCCGCGGTCGAAAGGTCCTGGTCAGCCCGCGACAATGGTCCGGACAGATGGACGTACTAAGAAAGCGAAGCCTCACCATGGACCTCGGCGTGCGCTGGAAACTGCACGGCGACGGGCGTACCCCCGCCCCCGGAGCGGTCGTCCGCCCCGACGAACGCCTCTCCTGGCCACGCACGGCCGGGCTCGGCGCCCAGCACGTGGTGGCGATGTTCGGGGCGTCCTTCGTGGCGCCTGTACTGATGGGCCTCGACCCGAATCTCGCGATCATGATGTCGGGCTTCGCGACCGTCATCTTCCTGCTCGCCACCCGCGGCAGGGTGCCCAGCTACCTCGGCTGCTCGCTGTCCTTCGTGGGCGTCGCGGCGGTGATCCGCGCCCAGGGCGGCAGCAGCGCGACGGTGACGGGCGCGGTCTTCGTGGTCGGCGTCGCACTGTTCCTGGTGGGCCTCGCCGTGCAGCGGTTCGGGGCGCGGATCATCCACGCCACGATGCCGCCGATCGTGACCGGCGCGGTCGTCATGCTGATCGGCTTCAACCTGGCGCCGGTGACCGCGTCCACGTACTGGCCGCAGGACCAGTGGACGGCCCTGCTCACCATGCTGTTCACCGGTTTGGCCGTGGTGTGCCTGCGCGGTTTCTGGTCACGGATCGCGATCTTCCTGGGGCTGGTCTTCGGGTACGGGATCTCGTGGGCCTTCGACGGGATCTTCGGCAAGATCCATTCGGTGGACGCGAGCGGCAAGGTGACGGACCACTGGCGCCTGGACCTCTCCGGCGTCGGCAAGGCCGACTGGATCGGTCTGCCGTCCTTCCACGGCCCGTCCTTCCAGTGGTCGGCGATCCTCGTCGCGCTGCCGGTCGTGATCGCGCTGGTCGCCGAGAACGCGGGGCATGTGAAGGCGGTCGGCGAGATGACCGGGGAACGGCTGGACGACAAGCTGGGCACCGCGATCTCCGCGGACGGCGTGGCCTCGATGCTCTCCACGGCGCTCGGCGGGCCGCCCAACACCACGTACTCCGAGAACATCGGCGTGATGGCGGCGACCCGCGTCTACTCCACGGCCGCCTACTGGGCCGCCGCGGGCTTCGCGCTCCTGTTCGGCCTCTGCCCCAAGTTCGGCGCGGTCGTGGCGGCGATCCCCGGCGGTGTGCTCGGCGGCATCACCGTCATCCTGTACGGCATGATCGGCCTGCTCGGTGCCCAGATCTGGCTCAACGGCAGGGTCGATCTGCGCAACCCGCTGAACCTGGTACCGGCCGCCGCGGGCATCATCATCGGCGTCGGCGGCGTCACGCTGGAGTTCACGGACAACTTCTCCCTGAGCGGCATCGCGCTGGGCACGCTCGTCGTGATCACCGGGTACCACGCGCTGCGCGCGATGGCCCCGGCCCACCTCAAGACGCAGGAGCCACTGCTGGACGAGGGCACCTCCTCGTACGACGAGGACTCTCAGCGCGCCAGCTCATAGGCGTAGTCGGCCGAGAAGGTCCCCGGCGTGCCCTTGCACCCGTCGGACTCCCCCGGCAGCTTCACCCACAGATAGGCGTCGATCCTGGCCTCCCCGGTGTTCAGGGTCGGCGCCTCTCCGATCTTCCGGCCCGCGGGATCGCACCACTCGCCGTCGGCCGGGGCGCCGTTGCCGTTGCGGCTGGTGTCGATGACGGCGCCCAGGCTCGCGGGGCCGCCCAGCGCGGACAGCACCTGCCGGGCGTACGCGGTCTCCGCGCTCGTACGGTGGAAATTGGACACGTTGGTGAAGATGCCGTTGGAGGAGACGGCCGAGGCGGCGCCCGCCTGCTTGAGGAACGCGGCCTGGGCAGGGGCCGGTTTCCATCCGGAGTGGCCCGCGTCGTAGTAGACCCGGGCCTTGGGGTTGGCGGCCTTGAGGACGCGGCCGGCGCGGGCCAGCGAGGCGAAGCGGTCGGCCCGCGCGCCCGCCGAGAGGCAGTCGGCCTGGGCGATCGAGTCGGGCTCCAGGATGACGACGACCTCGTCGGAGCCGAGGCCCGCCGCGAAGTTGTCGATCCACCCGTCGTACGCGGCGAGGTCACTCGCCCCGCCCTGGGAGGCGCCGCCGCAGTCGCGCTGCGGGATGGCGTACGGCACGACGACCGGGACCCGGCCCCCGGCCGCGGCGCCCGCCGTCACCGCCCTGACCCGCGCGGTGATGGTGGCCGGTGTGAAGTCCGCGAACCAGACGGCGGCCGGGCGGTCGGCTATGCGGGACTCGATGACCGCGCGCCGGGAGTCGCCGGGATGGGACGCGACCCAGTCGAGGACCTGGGACTCGGGGTGGCGGTAGAGACGGACGGGGGCGGCCACGGTCTCCTGCTTCGGTTCGCTCCTGGCGGGCGTCGGGCTCCGCTTCACGGCAGCGGACTTCGACGGGGACGGCGAGGCCGACGTCGGCGTGGGCGACGGAGTCGGTACGTCGGGCAGCGGCAGCAGCAGGCTGGGCGATCGGGTCACCAGCGGTTTGGCGTCGTCGGAGGGACGCCCGTCGTCGAGCGCGGACATCATCCCCGTCACCGCGCCGACCGCCGCGACGACCGAGGCGGCCACGACCATGGCACCGCGCCGGGCGGCACGCCTGCGCTCGGCCCTGCGTGCGGCCAGGCGCTGACCACGTAAGCCTGACACGTACTGATCCCCCCACTCCCACCCTCCCGCCACGACCGCGTTCCCCCATTCCGGGGAAGTGTCCGGCCCGGCGGCACTCGAGTCAGCCTAGGACTGGGACCCTGCCCCCATGGCGCAGTTGGAACAGTTCGCCCATCCCGTGAACACCGTGGACGCAGTCGTCGCCCGTATGCGCGTGCTGGCGGCGACCCTGCCGGAGCGGGACGGGGTCGCGGTCTTCAACCGCGTCTACCTCGCCGTCACCGAGGAGTTCGACCGGCGCCTGGACACCGGGGAATTCCCCGACACCGAGGCCGCGATCACGCTGGATGTACGTTTCGCCGAGCGCTATCTGAGGGTGGCCGAGGAGGGGCGCCCGCCCGCCTGCTGGCGGCCGCTGCTGCAGTTCCGGCGCCATCCCGGAGTACGCCCGCTGCAGTTCGCGCTCGCGGGCATCAATGCGCACATCGGACACGATCTGGCCCTGGCCGTCGTGGACACCTGTCGTACGCTGGGCTGCGAACCGGCCGATCTGGAGGATGAGTTCGACCGCGTGGGCGACCTCCTCGTCTCGCTGGAGGAGCGCATCCGCGAAGATCTGATGCCGGGCCCCGATCTGCTCCAGATCGCCGATCCGCTCACCCATCTGCTCGGCTCCTGGAGCCTGGAGCGGGCGCGCGACGCCACCTGGTCGGCGGCGCGGGCACTGTGGGCGCTGCGCGGACTCCCCGAACTCGCTCAGGAGTTCGGCGAGGGCCTCGATGCCGCGGTGGGCCTGGCGGGCCGGATACTGCTCACGCCCCTACGGCACAGATCCGGCCAAACCACCGCGTAGGGCACAGAACTCGACGCCGTACGCGATACGTTGACGATTCAAATGCCTGATGCAAAGGAGCACAAGCATGGCTGCTCGACTGGGTCTGAGTCTTCCTCAAACGCGGCAGTACGACATCGGACGTGATGTGCCGGACGTGGCGCGCGTGGCCGAGGAGATCGGCTACGAGAGCCTGTGGGTGTTCGAGCGCGCCCTGTTCCCCGAGCCCGCGACCCAGGGGCTGTACAACGTGCCGAACCTGCCCTGGCCCGATGCGTACCGCGGCCTCGCCGAACCGCTGGTGACGCTGACCCTGGCCGCGGCGGCCACCCGGCGGGCCCGGCTCGGCACCAGTGTCCTGGTCGCCCCGCTGCACGGCCCGTTCCAGCTGGCCAGGACCCTCGGCACGCTGGACGCGGCGAGCGGTGGCCGGGTCGTGGCGGGCCTCGGCACGGGCTGGTCGCTCGACGAGTACGCCGCCGCGGGGGTGGCGCCGTTCGAGGAGCGCGGCCAGGTCCTGGACGAGGTCCTCGACGTGTGCCACGCGGTGTGGGGCCCGGACCCGGTGTCGTACGAGGGCCGCCTGACCAAGATCGCATCGGCGGTCGTCGCCCCCAAGCCCGCCCGGCCGATCCCGATCCTGCTGCCCGCCTTCAGCAAGAAGGCGATGACCCGGCTCGTCGAGCGCGGCGACGGCTGGATGCCGGTGGTCATGGGCGTCGACCAACTCGCCACGCAGTGGCAGCAGGTGCAGGACTTCGCGGCCGAGCGCGGGCGCACCGAGCCGCTCCAGTCGGTGGGGCGGATCAACCTGCAATACACGGCCAAGGCGTACGACGGCACGGACCGCCAGCCCTTCCAGGGCAACATCGACCAGATCGTGACGGACCTCGCGGCGCACGCCGAGGTCGGCCTCGACGAGTTCTTCCTCGACTTCCTCGACGCCCCGCGGGACGCCGAGGAGCTCAAGGACCTGGCCGCCGAGGTGTACTCGGCGGCGCGAGCTGCCGGAGTGTGATCCGCTGACGGACCGGCCCGGCCTCAGTCCTCGGGCAGTTCCACCGGCGCGATCTCGTCGTAGACGTCGCCGGGCCCGGGGTTGGTCGGGTCGGTCGCCCCACCCAGCTGGTGCATGACCCCCCAGACCGCGTTCAGCGCGGTCTGCACGGCGCCCTCGGCCCAGCCGGCCGTCCAGGAGATGTCGTCGCCCGCGAGGAAGATGCCCCGCTTGTCCTCGGGCAGCGCATCCTGCATGAAGTGGGTGAACAGGCGGCGCTGGTAGCGGTAGTGGCCGGGCAGGTTGGCCTTGAACGCGCCCATGAAGTAGGGCTCGTTCTCCCAGGAAACGGTCACCGGGTTGCCGATGATGTGCTTCCTGATGTCGACCTTCGGATAGATCTCACCGAGCGACTTCAGCATGACCTCCATCCGCTCGTTCGCGGAGAGCGGCAGCCACTTCAGGCTGTCGTCGCACCAGGTGTAGGAGAGGCAGATGACGGCGGGCCTGTCCGGGCCGTCGTCCAGGAGGTAGGTGCCGCGGGTCATCCGGTCGGTGAGCGTCATCGACATGACGTCACGGCCGGTCGGATTTCCCCTGTCGTCGACGGCCTTGTCGAGCCAGAAAGGCCGGTCGACAGGCACGAACAGCTTCGAGCTCTCCATGTAGTGGGTCCGCTCGATCGCCGTCCAGTGGTCGATCGGGAAGAGCGAGTCGTCGCAGGCGATCTTCGACAGCAGCATCCAGGACTGGGCGGTGAAGATCGCCGCCTTGTAGGTGCGGATGTCGCCGTTCGCGTCCGTCACCGTGATCCGGTTGCCCGCGGTGCGGTGGAGGCGGGTCACGGCGGGCCTCGGGTCCCCGTCGTGCAGCGTGGCCAGCGAGGTCCCGTACGCCCAGTGCACGATCTTCTCCGGCTCGCGCTCCCACAGCCGCAGCGGCAGCTGCTGGGAGCCGCCGACGATGCCGCGGTGGTGGTCGTCGGCCTCGGTGTAGACGACGCGCAGGATTTCGAGGATCGAGTTCGGGAAGTCGGTGTCCCAGCCTCCCGTGCCGAAGCCGACCTGGCCGAAGATCTCACGGTGCCGGAAGGACTTGAAGGAATCCGACTCGCAGAGGAAACCGTAGAAGGTCTGGTTGTCGAGCTTCTCGACGAGCTTCGCCCAGATCTCGCGGATGCGCGGGATGTCGCGCTCGCGCATGGCCTGGTTCATGTCGGAGAAGTCGGCGCCGTCTTCGAGGCAGGCGTTCCAGGCGTTCATCACGTCGCGATAGACCTGCGGCAGGTCGTCGACGGTGGTCGCGTAGTGCGACTCGCCCTTGAGGTCCACGACCGTGGAGGGCGTGGACTCGGCGAGGGGGTTGGGGAACGGCCGGGTCTCCAGGCCCACCAGGTCGATGTAGTGCTGGAGGGCGGTGGAGGACGGGGGGAAGCGCATGGCGCCCATCTCGGCGGTGAGCGAGGGGTCGCACCCGTCGAAGCCGACTGTCCGCAGCCGTCCGCCGATCTGGTCGGCCTCGTACACGACGGGCTTGAGACCCATCTTCATCAGTTCGTACGCGGCCACGATGCCGGACAGACCACCGCCGACGACCGCGACCTCGGTGCCGAGCTCGGTCGCGGGTATCTGGCCGAGGCCCGCGGGGTGCGCGAGGAAGTCGTCGTACGCGTACGGGAAGTCAGGGCCGAACATGGTGATCGGCGGCTGAGTTGCGTCGGCGTGCTGGACGGCGGTGGGCACCGTGGACGTCATGGGGTACGGACTCCTTGCGCGAAATTCAAAGACAGGGGGGTTCAGACCAGCGAGCCGTAGAGGCCGGGGCGGCGGTCCTGCAGATACGGGTTCGCCGCACGGGAGGCCGCGAGGAGGACGGGGTCCGCGTCGGCGAGGACGAGCTCCTCGGCGCGTCCGGCCCGGGTGCGGGCGACCCCGTCGGGCCCGGCCAGCGTGGACAGCCCGACGAACTCGAACTCCCCTTCCGGGCCGACCCGGTTGACGTACGCGACGTACATCTGGTTCTCGAAGGCGCGCACCGGGACGACGGACTCGGCGACGAACTGGAAGGGGTGCATCTGCGCGGTCGGCACGAGGAGGAGGTCGGTGCCGGCGAGGGCGTGCGCCCGGACGTTCTCCGGGAACTCGACGTCGTAGCAGATCATCAGGCCGACGCGGAGGCCGTTCAGCTCGGTCTGGACGACCGGCTGATCCCCGGGGGTGAAGTGGTCGCGCTCGAAGCAGCCGAAGAGGTGGGTCTTGCGGTAGTTCGCGAGCCGGCTGCCGTCGGCGGAGATGAGCTGCGCGGAGTTGTGGACCAGCTCGCCGGAGCGCTCGGGGTAGCCGTAGGCGACCGCGATGCCGTGGCGGGTGGCGATCTCGGCGATCGCGTCCGCCGAGTCTCCGTCGGCGGGCTCGGCGAGGCGGGCGATGTCGTCGCCGATCGCGTACCCGGTGAGGAACATCTCCGGCGCCGCCAGCAGCCCGGCCCCCGCGGCGGCGGCACGGCCCGCGGCCTCGTCGAGGACCTTGAGGTTCTCGACGATCGAGCCGGGGCGGCCGGAGCTCTGGAGCAGGGCTGTGCGCATGCGTGTTCCTCACCGGTACGGAGGGGTGTGGGGGCCAGATAGACGGTACGGTCGGCAGCCACGACCGGACAAGAAGCACCCGTTGCGCGCCAACGAACGATTCATTGCGTCCACCGCGGCCCTGACAGCGATTCGTTGTGCGCCCGCCCGATAGAGCGCCGCCTACGTAGGCGACCCGGAAGAAAACCTCCGCAGCAACGGCGACAGCACCAGCACGGACTTGGTCCGCTCCACGAACGGCTCCCCCGCAATCCGCTCCAGCACCCGCTCGAAATGTCGCATATCAGACGCGAACACTTGAACGACCGCATCCGCTTCACCCGTGACGGTGGACGCGGCCACGACCTCCTGGTAGCGCTCCAGGCCCCGCTGGATGGTCTCCGGCGAGGTCTTGCGCCGACAGTAGATCTCGACGAACCCCTCGGTTTCCCAACCGAGCGCCGCCGGGTCGACCCGTACGGTGAAGCCGGTGATGGCTCCGGTGGCGCGCAGCCGGTCCACGCGCCGTTTCACGGCGGGCGCGGACAGGCCGACCAGTTGCCCGATGTCCGCGTAGGAGCGGCGGGCGTCCTCGGCGAGGGCGTGCACGATGCGTTCGTCGAGATCGTTCAGCACTGCGGGTGGTTCACTTCACTTCTGATACGGCTGCTACAGCGAGGCGGGAACGGCGATAGCCGTACAGGAAGTAGAACACGAGACCCGCGGCCATCCAGCACCCGAAGACGACCCAGGTCACGGTGTCGAGGCTGAACATGTTGTACGCGCAGAAACCGAAGCCCGGGACGGGCAGAGCCGGCCCGTCGAGGCGGGGCGCGCCGGTCTTCGGGGGCACCTTGCCGAGCGCCCTGGGCACCAGGCCGTCTCTGGACATCGCGAAGAGGATGCGGGTCTGGCCGTAGAGCACACGGCCCCCGGTTCTCCCGGCGGGCGGGACAACGGGGGCCGTACCCAAGAGTGTTGCGTCAGCTCCAACTGGCGTGCAGCGGCTTGCCCTCGGCGTAGCCCGCAGCGCTCTGGATGCCGACGACCGCCTTCTCGGCGAACTCCTCGAGGGAGCCCGCACCGGCGTAGGTGCAGGAGGAGCGGACGCCCGCGATGATCGAGTCGATCAGGTCCTCGACGCCCGGGCGAGCCGGGTCCAGGAACATGCGGGAGGTGGAGATGCCCTCCTCGAAGAGGGCCTTGCGGGCGCGGTCGTACGCCGACTCCTCGCTCGTGCGGTTGCGGACCGCGCGCGCGGACGCCATGCCGTACGACTCCTTGTACAGGCGCCCGTCGGCGTCCTGATGGAGGTCGCCGGGGGACTCGTACGTCCCGGCGAACCAGGAGCCGATCATGACGTTGGAGGCGCCCGCGGCCAGCGCCATGGCGACGTCGCGCGGGTGGCGGACACCGCCGTCGGCCCACACGTGCTTGCCGTACTTCCTGGCCTCGGCGGCGCATTCCAGGACGGCGGAGAACTGCGGTCGGCCGACGCCGGTCATCATGCGGGTGGTGCACATGGCGCCGGGGCCGACCCCGACCTTGATGATGTCCGCGCCCGCCTCGACGAGGTCGCGGACGCCTTCCGCCGCGACGATGTTGCCCGCGACGATCGGGACCTGCGGGTCCAGCGCGCGCACGGTCCTGATCGCGCTGATCATCGACTCCTGGTGGCCGTGCGCCGTGTCGATGACGAGCGTGTCGGCTCCCGCGTCGAGCAGCTGCTTGGCCTTGCTCGCGACATCGCCGTTGATGCCGACGGCCGCGGCGATACGCAGCTTGCCGTCGGCGTCGGTGGCCGGGGTGTAGAGCGTGGCCCGCAGGGCGCCCTTGCGGGTGAGGATGCCGGCGAGCTTGCCGTCCTTGTCGACGGCGGGGGCGTAGCGGCGGTTGGCGTGGTCGAGCTGGTTGAAGGCCTCGCGCGGCTCGATGTCCGCGTCGAGCAGCAGCAGGTCCCGGGACATGACCTCGGTCAGCTGCGTGAAGCGGTCCACGCCGGTGAGGTCGGCGTCGGTGACCACGCCGACCGGGCGGCCGCCCTCGTCCACGACGACGCCCGCGTTGTGCGCGCGCTTGGGCAGCAGTGCCAGCGCGTCGGCGACGGTCTGGTGGGGGGCGAGGACGATCGGGGTGTCGAGGACCAGATGGCGTCCCTTGACCCAGGAGATGACCTCGGTGACGACCTCGATCGGGATGTCCTGCGGGATGACGACGAGGCCACCTCGGCGGGCGATGGTCTCGGCCATCCGTCGGCCCGCGATCGCGGTCATGTTGGCGACGACCAGCGGGATCGTGGTGCCGGTGCCGTCCGGGGCGGCGAGGTCCACACTCTGCCGCGAGCCGACCGCGGAGCGGCTGGGAATCATGAAGACGTCGTCGTACGTCAGGTCATAGGGGACCGGAGCTGAATCTACGGGCCGTCCCGTACCGGGCTCAAGAAAACGCATGAGTCTCACATTTTCACGCGAAACGATGCAGGTCACTCCCACAGAGACACAACAAAAGACCCCCGCCGTCGTGTGGTCCTCCAAAGCGGAGGTGCGGGGGCTCCGGTGCCGGCAGGGAACCTGCCTTACGTCGAAACGTTACCCGAGTAGGTGCGCGGCCCGCGAGCCGGGAACCATCCCGGTCCAGTGACGGTGGACGCATGGGCCGCCCCCGGCCACTGGTGCGACCGGGGCTGGGGAGTACTGACGACTCTGGGGAGCGCCTGAGCCCAGGCGGCGGGCAGCCCCCGGCCTCTCTGCAGGCGCCCGCTAGCGGGCCGCGCCCCCGAGTACGAGCACCACTGTGAGCGTCTCCGTCCGGTCCACCGCCTCGGCGAACACGTCCTGCGCGATCCCCCACTCGTCCGGCCGCGCCTTCGCATACGGCCGCCAGCCCCGTACGACGACCAGCAGTCCCTGCTCGACGGCGCCTTCGGGCCAGACGGAGTGGTCGCTCAGGGAGTCGGCGAGCGCGTCCCAGTTGCGGCCGAACCAGTCGGGCAGCTGAAGGGCACGGGCGCAGCGGTCCATCAGGCCCGCCTTGTCCGTGACCCCGTCGAGGTCCAGCGTGACCGTGTACCGGTCCGCCGGGTCTTGCGTCATCTCAACACCGCCCTGAACGAGTTGTAGTGATCGTCGGTGTAGTAGATCTCACCGCCCTGCCCGGTGACAATGCGCCGGGCTCCGCGATCGCGCTCGCCGGGCGTTTTGACCGTGTACTCGCGGTAATAGCCGCGTGGGTGCTTCGGCAGCAGTCGCTCGAAGTTGCCGAAGACGGCGCCGTCCCTGGCGTACGGGAAGGGGCCGCCCTTGTCGATGAGGGAGAGGGTCTTGCGGGCTTCGGCGGGAAGCCGGGCCGCGGTGACCGTCCGCATGCCGCCCACCCAGGACGGGGTCGACACGGCCGAAGCCGTGGCTGAAGGGGTGTTGGGGTTACTGGGATCCGTCGACGAGCAGCCCGCCAGCAGGACCGCCAGACAGACGACGAGAAGGCCCGCGAGTAGGCGGGGGCCGGACCGCAGCAACATGACGCCGATGCTGCCACGCCCGTCCCCACACGGCGCGCCGTACAAAACCCTCACGGCGCGCCGTACAAAACCCTCACGGCGCGCCGTACAAAGCCCTCACGACACGCCGGGTGCAAAGCCCTCACGACGTGCCGTACAGGAACCCCTCACGACGCGTCGTGCGCAACCCTCACGGCCCGTCCGGGTCCGCCCGGTTCAGTGCGGGGCGCGGCGCCGGGCCCGCCGCCATCAGGTAGTCCGCCGCCGACGTGTCCGTCACCAGGCTCGTCACGAGCCCGGACCGCAGCACCGCGTCGATGGCGGCCGCCTTGCGCTGTCCGCCCGCGATCGCGACGACCTCGGGGATGCGCCGCAGCCGGTCCGCCTCGACCGTGATGCAGCGCTCGCCCAGGTCCCTGCCGACGCGTCGGCCCTCGGCGTCGAAGAGGTGCGCGGACATCTCGGCGGCCACGCCGAGGGTCGCGTAGTGGGCGCGCTCATCCTCGGTGAGCATGTCGTGCACCGTCGAGATGCCGGGCTCCCAGGAGCCGATGGACACACAGGCGACGGTCACCTTGTCGAAGTACTCGAAGGCGCGGGCGATCCCTGTCTGGTTGCGCAGCGCGGCCGCGGTGGCCGCGTCGGGCAGCAGCATCGGCGCGTAGATGGGGTGGGCGTCCCCGCCCGACACCTGGGCGGCCCGCCGCACCGCCTCCACCGAGCCGCGCTCGGCGGTCCCGGCGTCGTACACACCCGTCAGCTGCACCACCGTGCACGGCGGGAGCCGGTCGAGGGCCGCCGCCATGTGAATGGTGGAGCGGCCCCAGGCCAGGCCGAGCACATCTCCCTCGTTGACCAGCTCACCAAGCAGGTCGGCGGCCACTTCGCCGAGGTTCTCGGGGTCGGGCGACGTCTCCTCGGCCTCGGCCGGGGACTCGACCACCACAGCGTGCCGAAGGCCGTAGCGGGCGCGCAACGCGTCGGAGCGCTCCGCGTCCAGCTCGGCCGGCACACGGATCTCGATCCGCACGAGATCACGCTCGAGAGCGGTTTCCAGGACCCGGGCCACTTTGAAGCGGCTGACGCCGAACTCCTCGGCGATCTGGATCTTGGATTTGCCCTCGAGGTAGAAGCGGCGGGCCATGGCCGCCGCCTGCACCAGCTCAGCGGGTCCCATCCGCATGGCTGACCGGCCCGCCGACATACCCGACACGGCGATCTCCTCACTTCTGTTCACACTCTGGGTTCGCCGTTCATCCTTGCAGATCCGGCGTACTTGATCAGCCCTGATGGGCGGCGTTCACGTTCCCTTGGCTCAGTGGTCGCACGCCCACGCCGCCGATGCCGTCGCGGCCTGAGCCTGGGTGCGCAATGCACGTACCGCCTGGGTCGGGTCCGCGGCGCCGTACACCGCCGAACCGGCGACAAAAACGTCCGCGCCCGCTTCCGCGCACCGCTCGATGGTGGAGGCCGACACACCGCCGTCGACCTGGAGCCACAGCTCAAGACCGTGCTTGCCGATCAACTCACGGGTGCGGCGGATCTTCGGCAGCATGATGTCGAGAAACGCCTGGCCGCCGAAACCGGGCTCGACCGTCATGATCAGCAGCATGTCGAGCTCGGGGAGCAGATCCTCGTACGGCTCGATGGGGGTCGCGGGCTTGAGGGCCATGGAGGCGCGGGCGCCCTTGGCCCGGATCTCGCGGGCGAGCCGCACCGGCGCGGCGGCGGCCTCGGCGTGGAAGGTGACGGAACCGGCACCCGCTTCCACGTACTGGGGCGCCCACCGATCGGGGTCCGCAATCATCAGATGGCAGTCCAGCGGTGTGTCCGTCGCACGGGCCAGGGACTCTACGACCGGCACACCGAGCGTGAGGTTCGGTACGAAATGGTTGTCCATGACGTCGACATGGAGCCAGTCCGCCCCTTCTACCGCACTTGCCTCCTCGGCAAGACGGGCGAAGTCGGCGGACAGGATGCTGGGGTTGATCTGCACGGCCATGCCCCAAGCCTGCCATGTCCCGGACCGGTTGCTCTCCTCGGTCCAGGACTGGGCCGTTCCACGGAGGTACGGGCTCGGGGTTCTGCGGACGTACGGGCTCGGCCGGCTCGACGCCGCGGCCGGTTTCCCGCGGCCGTCTTTCGGTCGGCTTCCTGAGCCGCACGCTCCCCTCGGCTGCGATGGTTCTCCCACCAGGCCCACTCCCCTGGCGCCCTGGTGCCGTCCCCGACCCGCAGTCCCACGGCCCCGTCGACGAGTTCCCGGACGCTGTCGGCGTGCCCGGCATGCCGATCGGCCTCGGCGATCACATGGACGAGAACCCGGTGAAGCGTCAGCTCGGACCGCTTCCCCCAAGCCGCATCCCCCTCGGCCCCTCAGCCCCTCAGCCGCCTTCGCCGTCTTCGCCGTCTTCGCCGGCTGGAAATCAGGCGGTCCGCCGGATCAGCGCCAGGTACATGGCGTCCGTCCCGTGCAGATGCGGCCACAGCTGTACGTCGGGGCCGTCGCCCAGCGCCGGTACGTCCGGCAGGAGCGGGCGGGCGTCCAGCAGCTCGGCGTCACCGTCGTAGTGCTTGAGCACATCGTCGACGACCGCGCGGGTCTCGGCGAGGTGCGGCGAGCAGGTCGCGTACCCGACGACACCGCCGACCCGCACCGAGTCGAGCGCCGTGCGCAGCAGCCCGCGCTGCAGCGGTGCGAAGCCTGCCAGATCCTCGGGGCGGCGCCGCCAGCGGGCCTCGGGACGACGGCGCAGCGCGCCCAGCCCCGTACAGGGCACATCCATGAGCACCCGGTCGAAGGTGCCGGGCAGCCACGGCGGACGGGTGCCGTCGGCGGCGATGACCTGGTACGGCCCGGGGTTCCCGGCGAGCGCCTTGGCAACGAGCCCGGCCCGGTGCGGCTGCTTCTCGGAGGCGAGCAGCACGGCGCCGCGTTCGGCGGCGAGCCCGGCCAGCATGGCGGCCTTGCCGCCGGGTCCGGCGCAGCCGTCCAGCCACGCCTTGTCGGGTCCGTCGAGCGGCGCGTTCGCGAGGGCGAGCGCCACCAGCTGGCTGCCCTCGTCCTGGACGCCCGCACGGCCCTCCCGTACGGCGTCGATGGCACCCGGCTCGCCGCCCTCGGTCAGCCGCACGGCGTACGGTGACCAGCGACCGGGCAGCGCGGACTCGTCCCCGAGTACGTCGAGCAGTTCGTCGGCGGTGGAGCGACCGGGCCGGGCGACGAGCGTCACCTCGGGCCGCTCGTTGTCGGCCTCCAGCAGATCCTCGATCCCGGCCCGCCCGCCGCCCAGCGAGTCCCACAGCGCGGAGACGACCCACCGCGGATGCGAGTGCACGACGGCGAGATGGTCCTCCGGGTCCTCGTCGTAGGGCGGCGCGACCTGTTCCAGCCAGCCGTCCAGGTCGTGTTGTGCGACCTTGCGCAGCACGGCGTTGACGAACTTGGCACGCCCGTCGCCGAGCACGACCCGGGCGAGTTCCACGGAAGCGGAGACGGCGGCGTGGGTCGGGATGCGCGTCCCGAGCAGCTGATGGACGCCCAGGCTGAGCACATCCAGCACCGGCGGGTCGACCTCGCGCAGCGGCCGGTCGACACAGGCCGAGATGACGGCGTCGTACGTGCCCTGGCGGCGCAGCGTCCCGTACACCAGCTCGGTCGCCAGCGCCGCGTCCCGTCCGTCGAAGTCGCCCTTCTCGCGCGCCTTGCGCAGCAGCGGCGGCAGGACGAGGTTCGCGTACGCGTCCCGCTCGTCCACGGCCCGCAGCGCCTCGAAGGCGAGCATGCGGACCGGGTCCTTCTGAGGACGGCGGTAGGGCTTGCCGGGCTTGTGCGGCCGACGGGACTGCTCACTCACGAAAAAGGTGCTCCGGATCCAGGAAAAAAGGTGCGTCTATCAGCGTACGCCGCGAGGTTTGTGCCCGGCGGTGACGGTGTCGGGGCAGGCGGTGGTTCAGGCCCCGAGGCGCTCCCCGGAGCCGATGCGCACCCCGCGCGCCCAGTCCGCGGCGCGCATCGGCTTCTTGCCCTGGGCCTGGACCCAGAGCAGTTCGACGGCGTACGAACCGGTCCCGACGTACACGTTGTTCTTGCCGACGGACAGCTCGCCCGGGGCGAGGTCGGTGCGCTCGGGCACGGGCGCGGCGTGGATGAGCTTGAGCCGCTCGCCGCGGAAGACGGTCCACGCGCCGGGCGCGGGGGTGCAGCCGCGCACGACCCGATCGACCCGCAGCGCCGGTGCGGACCAGTCGATGTGCGCGTTCTCGACGGTGATCTTCGGCGCGAGGGTGACGCCGTCGGCCGGCTGCGGTACGGCCTTCAGGGCGCCGTCCTCAATGCCGTCCATCGTCGCGACGAGCAGCCCGGAACCGGCGAAGGCGAGCCGGGTGAGCAGGTCCCCGCTGGTGTCGGTGTGCCGGATCTCCTCGGTGACGGTTCCGTACACGGGCCCCGAGTCGAGCCCTTCCTCGATGAGGAAGGTGGAAGCACCGGTGATCTCGTCCCCCGCCATGATCGCGTGCTGGACGGGGGCGGCGCCGCGCCAGGCGGGAAGCAGCGAGAAGTGGAGATTGACCCACCCGTGGACGGGAACGTCGAGGGCGACCCGAGGCAGCAGCGCACCGTACGCCACCACAGGGCAGCAATCGGGTCCGATCTCCCGCAGCCGCGCCAGGAATTCCTCGTCCCGCGGCTTGACCGGCTTCAGCACTTCGATCCCGGCCTCCTCCGCCCGCTCGGCGACCGGACTCGCGACGAGCCGCCGTCCCCGCCCGGCCGGCGCATCGGGCCGGGTGACAACGGCGGCCACCTCATGCCGCCCGGAGGCGATCAGGGCGTCCAGAGCCGGAACGGCGACCTCGGGGGTACCTGCGAAGACAAGCTTCATGGGTGGCGGTTGGCCTCTCGGACGGGAGCTCTTCAGACCCCGCACACGTGCCGGTGGAGGCGGGGTGCGGACAGCGCACCAGTCTATGCGGCGTGGGGTGTATGCGGCGTGCGGGCGTTGGGGCTCGAGGGCGTGGGCCTCGAGGGCGTGGGCCTCGAGGGCGTGGGCCTCGAGGGCTCGCGACTCGGGCGCTCAGGGGCTCGCCGCTCAGGGGCCCGTGTCTCACCGCTCAGGGGCCCGTGCCTCGCCGCTCAGGGGCTCGTGTCTCGGCGCTCGGGCGCTCTGCGCGCGCCACGTCCGGACGACCCGCGCGGGCTTCCACGGCCCACACCACGAAGCTCGTCACACTTCCGTGTCACCTGCACCCGCCGTCGGCGGCACACCCCCGCAGGACACTCCGCACCCGACAACGCACTCGCACGGGCGATCCGGGTGGGAACACCCGAGCCAAGGCCGAAGGCGACGCGAGTCAAGGCCGCACCGGGGGCGTACGCCCCCGATCGCGCCCCGTGCATATGCCCTTACGCCCCCGCAGCGTGACCACTCACCCGGAAATGCGTTGGTCAAGAGAGAGTTGACCACAAGGGGCCGCAATCGCGGCCCGATCCTTTTCAACGCCGGTTCGAGAGGCTTGTTCATGGCCGACCACGCAACCCACGACGCCCAGGCTCGGGCCAGCCTGCACTTGCTGGTGCGGGACATCGAGCGGGTCCGCCGGCAGGTGGACGCACTGCGCACGCTCACCGCCCAACTGGGCAACGTCTATCGCCCGCGCCGCTCCGGCCCCTCCACGGGCTTCGTCGTCTACGGACGCGCCCCCGCCCCGACCGTCCGCCTCGCCCAGGAGCTGCGGGACAGCGTCGAGACCCTGGTCACGGCCGCCGTGGACTTCGATCGCTCACTGGGCTTCTCGTGGGACGCGGTGGGCTCGGCACTCGGGGTCACCAAGCAGGCGGTGCACCGCCGTTACGGCGCCCGCCGCGCCGCCGCCCAGGCCGCCGCCGATGCCGAGCGCGCCACGGAGACGTCGGGCACCGGCGCTGTAACCGTCAACACCGGCATTCCCACCGTCCCGACGGTCCCCGCGGCCCGCTCCATGCCGACCCAGCCGACGGCGGGCAGCCCCACGCTCCGCGACGAGGTCAGGCCCACGGCGTTCCCGGGCCCCCGCAACGGCTGACCCACTTTCGGCCTGCCTCTCGGAGCCACCAAGCCCCGGGAGGCAGCCCCTTGCTCACGCCCCCGCTCATGCTCCGGCGTCACCCAATGTCCGGCGGATCGATCCGAATCCGTACGGGCTCGCTCCCCCCCCGCGCCATCCGCGCCGCCTGCGCGGCCTTCAACGCGGCCGCCAGCGCCGCGCCACTGCCCGGGGGCACCCGAACGAGCGCCCGCTCCCAGTGCTCTCCCGGAGGCGGCGCCCCCACCCGACGCGGCCGCCCGGCATCCGTGACAGGCAACGGCACGGGCCCCAACACCTCGGCGTCACCAGGAAGTTCAACCACGGCGAGAAACCCGCTGACAGCCTCCACCGTCCCCGACACGGCCGCCATCCGTGACACCGGCGGAAACCCCAACTCGGCCCGCTCGGCGAGCTCCCGCACCGCGTGCCCGACAGGATCCCACCGTACGAGCGCCTGCACGGGCCGCAAGGTCGGCTCGGCCACGACCACCACCGTGCCCCCCTCTCCCTGTCCGCGCACGAGCGACGCCGCTCCGATCCACCGCCGCAGCGCGTCCTCGCCGGCCCGCAGATCGGGCCGCGACAGCATCGCCCAGCCGTCGAGGAGCAGCGCGGCGGCGTACCCGCCCTCGGCGACGGGCTCGGCCCCCGGAGTGCTCACGACGAGCGCGGGCGCCCCGGGCACGGTGTCGAGCACCTGCTCCCGCCCCGACGTTCGCACGGGCACGGCCGGAAACGCCCGGCCCAGCTCCTCCGCGGTCCGCCGGGCGCCCACGACCTGCGCCCGCAGCCGGAACCCGCCGCACTCGGGGCAGTGCCAGGCCGCCTCGTCCCGTCCGCACCACGTACACCGCGGCACCCCGGCGTCCGGCGCCTCCAGCGGCCCGGCGCAGTGCCGACAGCGCGCGGGCGCCCGGCACTGCGCACAGGCCAACCGCGGTACGTAGCCACGCCGCGGCACCTGCACCAGTACCGGCCCGTGCCGCAGCCCCTCTCGCACCACCTGCCAAGCCATCGTCGGCAGCCGGGCGGCCCGCGCGGCCTCGTCCCGGGCGAGATCCCCGTCCCCCACGGTCCGCACGAGCGGCGCCGCCCCCCGCACCTGCTCCCGGTCCGCGATCAGCGGCAGCGCCCACCCGCTCTCGACCAGCTGCGCGGCCTCGACGGTGCAGCCCCAACTGCCCAGCAGGAAGGCGCACTTGTCATGGGCCGCCCGCAGCAGCAGCACTTCCCGCGCATGCGGCTGCGGCGCGTGCGGCTCACTGTGGCTGTCGTCCCCGTCGTCCCAGATGGCGACCAGCCCCAGATCCCGCACGGGCGCGAACATGGCGGCCCGGGTCCCCACCACGGCCCGTACGGACCCACGGCGCACGGCGAGCCACTCCCGATACCGCTTCTCGGGCCCGGCCTCGGCGGTGAGCACCGCGTGCCGCCCCTCCCCCAGCAACGAGGTCAGCGCGGCGTCCACGCGAGACACGGCCCGACCGTCCGGTACGACGACGAGCGCGCCGCGCCCCGAGGCGAGCGTCGCGGCCACGGCCCGCGCCAGTTCCTCGGCCCAACCGGGACCCGGCAGCGCGTTCCACACGGCCCGCGGCGCCCCGCCCGCGGCGAGGGATTCCAGAAAGGCCGCCCCCCGCCCGTACCGCACCCAGGACCCGACCGCGGGCACGCCGGGAGGAGGAAGCGGTGGAGGCGAGGGCTTCCCCTCTGCTCGCGCGCTGCGCGGCGGCAGGGCGAGCTGCAGCACATCGGCGAGACTGCCCGCGTACCGATCGGCGACGGCCCGCGCGAGCCCCAGCAGCTCGGGCCCGAGCACGGGTTCGGGAGACACCACCTGGGCCAGCGCGGCGAGCGGGCCCGAGTAGTCGGACTCGGCCAGCCGCTCGACGAGAAACCCGTCGATCAGCCCGCCACCCTCACGCCGCCCGTCCCGCACCCGATGCCGCCCGGCTCCGAACCGCACTCGGACGCGGACGCCCGGCTGCGCATCGGCGTCAAGCTCCTCGGGCACGGCGTAATCGAAGTACCGATCAAGATGCAGCACACCCTTGTCGACGAGCACGCGCGCGACAGGCAATTCCTTGGCGAGTGCCGCGCCCCGCCAGGTCCGCGGCTTCGCCTTGGGCGCCCTGGCCTGCCGCACACCCTCTCGAATCAACGCAAGCTGCTCGGGCGGCGCACCCTCCGCACCGCCCTCGCCCCGCCCATTCACGCTGCTCACACCAACATTCCTACCAGAGCGCACTGACACCGCCGCGCGCCCGAGATCCAGCGCGATCCCCCGTGCGGGATCCGGCCCACGACGAGCCTGATCGCGCTGACCGTGGGGTTCTGGCGGGGGCGGCGAGGTTCCGTCTTGCTGAGGACGGCGAGAGGCACGGCAGGTGACACAGTGAGGCCCGGCACCCCCGAGGGGGGCACCGGGCCTCACCACAAAGCCGGAAGAACTACAGGCCGACAGCCTTGCGCAGCGCCTCCACGCGGTCCGTCCGCTCCCACGTGAAGTCGGGCAGCGGCCGCCCGAAGTGGCCGTACGCGGCCGTCTGGGAGTAGATCGGGCGCAGCAGGTCGAGGTCGCGGATGATGGCCGCCGGGCGAAGGTCGAAGACCTCGGCGATGGCGGTCTCGATCTTCTCGGCGTCGACCTTGGCGGTGCCGAAGGTCTCGACGAAGAGACCGACCGGCTCGGCCTTGCCGATGGCGTAGGCGACCTGGACCTCGCAGCGGGAGGCGAGGCCCGCGGCGACGACGTTCTTCGCGACCCAGCGCATCGCGTAGGCGGCGGAGCGGTCGACCTTGGACGGGTCCTTGCCGGAGAAGGCACCGCCGCCGTGGCGGGCCATGCCGCCGTACGTGTCGATGATGATCTTGCGGCCGGTGAGGCCGGCGTCGCCCATGGGGCCGCCGATCTCGAAGCGGCCGGTCGGGTTGACGAGGAGGCGGTAGCCCTCGGTCTCCAGCTTGATGCCGTCGTCGAGGAGGGCCTTCAGCTCCGGCTCGACCACGAACTCGCGGATGTCGGGCGCGAGCAGGGACTCAAGGTCGATGTCGCTCGCGTGCTGCGAGGAGACGACGACCGTGTCCAGGCGGACCGCCTTGTCGCCGTCGTACTCGATGGTGACCTGGGTCTTGCCGTCGGGGCGCAGGTACGGGATGGTCCCGTTCTTGCGGACCTCGGAGAGGCGGCGGGAGAGGCGGTGCGCGAGGTGGATCGGGAGCGGCATCAGCTCCGGGGTCTCGTCCGTCGCATACCCGAACATCAGGCCCTGGTCGCCGGCGCCCTGCTTGTCCAGCTCGTCCCCTTCTTCACCTGCGGCGGCCCCCTCGACACGCTGCTCGTACGCCGTGTCGACGCCCTGCGCGATGTCCGGAGACTGCGAGCCGATCGACACGGACACGCCGCAGGACGCTCCGTCGAAGCCCTTCTTCGACGAGTCGTAGCCGATCTCCAGGATCTTGTCGCGGACCAGCTGGGCGATCGGCGCGTACGCCTTGGTCGTGACCTCTCCGGCCACGTGCACCAGGCCGGTCGTGATCAGCGTCTCCACGGCGACCCGGGAGTTCGGGTCCTCGCGCAGAAGCGCATCGAGAATGGTGTCGCTGATCTGGTCAGCGATCTTGTCGGGGTGACCCTCGGTCACGGACTCCGAGGTGAACAGGCGACGGGACACAACGCTCCCTGTGGTTGCAGCGGCTGCTGGCTGATCATTGGCGGACGGGACGGGAGCTGCGCCCGGCATCGTCCGAGAACAGTTTATCGGTCACGCTCGCCCGCAGGTCCTCTTGTCTCGCTTCTCGGAAGCGCTGTGACCTGCGGCACGCGCATTCTGCGCCATGACGACCGGTCTCCACCAGTGCCGTCACGCCAGATTTCGCGCGGATGGAGGCATCCGTTGAGGCGAATGAGACATTCACCGCAGGCGGAGTGTCACCAGATCCCACACGGTCTCGGCCAGAGCCTCCTTGGGCCCGTACGGCACCGGAGTCTCGCTGCCGTCGGCCCCGAGAACCACCGCCTCGTTCTCCTCGGAACCGAAGGTCTTGCGCTCCCCCACCTCGTTCACGACGAGGAGATCACACCCCTTGCGCTCCAGCTTCGTACGACCGTTGGCGAGGACGTCGTCCGTCTCGGCGGCGAAGCCGACGACCACCTGGTCGGGGCGCGGACGGTCCGCGGAGATCTCCGCGAGGATGTCCGGATTCCGGACCAGAACGATCGGCTCCGGCTCCTGGCCGTCCTTCTTCTTGATTTTCCCGGCCGCGTACGTGCCCGGGCGGAAGTCCGCCACCGCCGCCGCCATCACCACGGCGTCGGCGTCCGAGGCCGCCTTCAATACCGCCTCGCGCAGCTGCACGGCCGTCCCGACCTGGACGACGTCCACGCCCGCGGGGTCCGGCAGCCCGGTGTTCGCGGCGATCAGCGTGACCCGGGCGCCCCGCGCGATCGCCGTGCGCGCCAGGGCGTACCCCTGCTTGCCGGAGGAGCGGTTGCCGAGGAAGCGGACCGGGTCGAGGGGCTCGCGGGTGCCGCCCGCGCTCACGACGACGTGACGGCCGGCGAGATCCGGCTCGGTCACGCCCCGGGCGAGCACGCGGCGACAGACCTCGAAGATCTCCGCGGGGTCGGGCAGTCGCCCCTTGCCGGTGTCCACACCGGTGAGGCGCCCCACCGCGGGCTCGATGACCACGGCGCCGCGGCGGCGCAGCGTCGCCACGTTCTCCTGGGTCGCCGGGTGCTCCCACATCTCGGTGTGCATGGCGGGCGCGAAGACGACCGGACAGCGGGCGGTGAGCAGGGTGTTCGTGAGGAGGTCGTCGGCCAGGCCATGGGCCGCTTTGGCGAGCATGTCGGCCGTCGCCGGGGCCACGACCACCAGGTCCGCGTCCTGCCCGATGCGGACGTGCGGGACCTCGTGGACGTCCGACCAGACCTCGGTGGACACGGGGTGGCCGGAGAGCGCGGACCAGGTGGCGGCGCCGACGAAGTGCAGTGCGGACGCGGTGGGTACGACGCGTACGTCGTGGCCCGACTCCGTCAGCCTGCGCAGCAGCTCGCAGGCCTTGTACGCGGCGATGCCACCGCTGACTCCCAGCACGACCTTCGGCTTGTCCACCGGGCCTCCCCACACTCGAAAACGTACAACCCCATGCTGCATCACGGCGGGGGACGACCCCCGCGCCCCCGAGCAGACCACAGGCCCGACAGATGAGCTGCCGGGCCTGCGATGAGCAAGAAATGATTACTGCGCGGGGCCCTCGACGGCCTCCGACGTCAGCAGACCCGCGTTGATCTCGCGCAGGGCGATCGAGAGCGGCTTCTCGTGGACGTGGGTGTCGACGAGCGGACCGACGTACTCGAGGAGACCCTCGCCGAGCTGCGAGTAGTACGCGTTGATCTGACGGGCACGCTTGGCCGCGTAGATCACGAGGCTGTACTTCGAGTCGGTGGCCTCGAGGAGCTCGTCGATCGGAGGGTTGATGATGCCCTCGGGAGCAGTGATGGAAGAGGACACGCTCTGCCTTCCGAAAGGTGGAAATTGACCTGAAGGTGACCTAAAGATCAAACAACTTCCATCAAGGCTAGCAGCTCACGCGCCACGTCCTCGACGGAGGTGTTGACCAGGGTGACATCGAACTCGGGCTCGGCCGCCAGTTCGATCTTGGCGGCCTCCAGACGGCGCTCGATCACCTCGGGCGGCTCGGTGCCCCGCCCGGTGAGCCTGCGCACCAGCTCCTCCCAGGAGGGCGGAGCCAGGAACACGAGCAGGGCCTCCGGCATGGACTCGCGAACCTGTCGGGCCCCCTGGAGGTCGATCTCCAGGAGGACCGGCACGCCCGCCTCCAGGTGCTCGAGGACGGCCGCGCGGGGCGTCCCGTAGCGGTTGCCGGCGAATTCGGCCCACTCCAGCAGTTCGCCGTTGGCGATCAACTTGTCCATCTCCTCGTCGGAGACGAAGAAGTAGTGGACTCCGTGCTTCTCACCGGGGCGTGGCCTGCGGGTCGTCGCCGACACCGAGAGCCAGACCTCGGGGTGTTCCTTGCGCATATGAGCGACGACCGTGCTCTTGCCGACCCCTGAGGGGCCGGAGAGCACGGTCAGCCGCGGACGTTCACTCATGCAGCGATTATTCCAGCAATCCCGGTGTGCCCAGGACTCAAGCGCCAGAGCCGCCGAACTCGCGCTCCAGGGAGGCGATCTGGTTCGAGCCGAGGCCGCGCACGCGGCGGCTCTCGGAGATCCCGAGTCGCTCCATGATCTGCTTGGCGCGGACCTTGCCCACGCCCGGCAGGGACTCGAGCAGGGCGGAGACCTTCATCTTGCCGATGACGTCGTTCTCTTGACCCTGCTTGATGACCTCATGCAGGGAGGCGCCGGAGTGCTTGAGTCGATTCTTGACCTCGGCCCGCTCCCGGCGAGCCGCGGCGGCCTTTTCGAGCGCGGCTGCGCGCTGTTCAGGGGTAAGGGGCGGAAGAGCCACGCCTACGTCACCTCGGATGTCGAACTGTCGGATACGGACCGGTGAGGAACCTAGTCGCCCCACACCTGGGGAGCTACGAGCAACACGCTTGCCCGTTCTCCCCCACTGCCTTGAGGGGCGTGGGAGGTGCCCCCACTCGACGGAGACTAGCGGGCAAGTGCGCCAGAGTCAGCGAGAACAGAGGAAAAGTCCTGGTCAGCCTCCCTAGAGCCGGGCATTTACGACATACTGCCCTGGATTTGAGGATGTATTCAGACTCGGGCCGCTCCGGAGACACTCATCGGAGGACTGTCGCGCGGCCGTCCGAGCACTCAGGCGGCCGCCACAGCGGCCCTGATCTCCTCCGCGAAGCGATCCGCGGACTCCCGCAGCGCGAGGACATCGGGTCCGTGACGAAGAACACCCCGGCTGACGTTCGGGACGACATTGCGCACCGCCGCACCGAAGACACCCGCGAGATCGGCCGCCGTGGCCCCCTGGGCGCCGATTCCGGGCGCGAGGAGCGGTCCGTTGATGTCCAGGTCGTAGGAGGAGAGATCGCCCAGCGTGGCACCGACGACGGCACCGAAGGACCCCAGGGGCGTCTCCCCGGCGTTCTCGGCGGCCAGATGCCCGAGCATGGCCGCTCCGACGTTGCGTCCGTCCCCGCGGACCGCGTGCTGCACTTCGGCGCCCTCCGGGTTGGAGGTAAGGGCGAGCACGAACAGCCCGGTGCCACTCTCGCGCGCCAGCTCCACCGCGGGCTTCAGGGAGCCATAGCCCAGATACGGCGACACGGTCAGCGCGTCCGAGAACAGCGGCGCGTCCTTGCACAGGAAGGTCTCCGCGTACGCGGCCATGGTCGACCCGATGTCGCCGCGCTTGGCGTCCATCACGACCAGCGCCCCGGCCGCTCGCGCCTGTTCGACCGACTTCTCCAGGACGGCGATGCCGCGCGACCCGAAGCGCTCGAAGAACGCGCTCTGCGGCTTGAGGACCGCGACCCGCTCGGCCAGCGCCTCGACGACGGTGCGGCTGAATCGCTCCAGGCCCGCGAGGTCGTCGCCCAGGCCCCAGTCGGTGAGCAGCGAGGCGTGCGGGTCGATGCCCACGCACAGGGGGCCCCGGTCGTCCATGGCGCGGCGCAGCCGGGCGCCGAAGGGTTCCGGGCTCATGCTGCCTTCCTCACTCATGCCGCCTGCCTCGCTCATGCTGCCTTCTTCACATCGGCGCCGACCGCGTCGGCGAGAGTGGCGTACGGGCTTGTGCGCAGGCGCGCGGCGAGCCCCTTGTGGATGGCGCGACCCCAGAAGGGCCCCTCGTAGATGAAGGCGCTGTAGCCCTGGACCAGCGTGGCGCCGGCCAGGATGCGCTGCCAGGCGTCCTCGGCGTTCTCGATGCCGCCGACGCCCACGAGGGTGATCCGGTCGCCTACGCGCGCGTAGAGGCGGCGCAGCACCTCCAGGGAGCGTGCTTTGAGCGGCGCGCCGGAGAGTCCGCCGGTCTCCTTGACCACGGAGGGTTCGGACTTCAAACCGAGTTCCTCGCGCGCGATGGTGGTGTTCGTGGCGATGATCCCGTCCAGGCCCAGCTCGACGGCGAGGTCGGCGACCGCGTCGATGTCCTCGTCGGCGAGGTCGGGAGCGATCTTGACGAGCAGCGGCACGCGCCGGTCGGTGACCGCACCGTCGGCGGCTTCGCGGACGGCGCTCAGAAGGGGCCGCAGCGCGTCGGTGGCCTGCAGATTGCGCAGACCGGGCGTGTTCGGCGAGCTCACGTTGACCACGAGATAGTCGGCGTGCCGGGCCAGTCGCTCCGTCGACTTCACGTAGTCGCCGACGGCCTCCGCCTCGGGAACGACCTTGGTCTTGCCGATGTTGACACCCACGACGGTCCTGAACACGGGCGTACGGGCCGCCAGGCGCTCGGAGACGGCCTCGGAGCCCTCGTTGTTGAACCCCATGCGGTTGATCAGCGCGCGGTCCGGCACAAGCCGGAACAGCCGCTTCTTGGGGTTGCCGGGCTGCGGCTCCCCCGTGACCGTGCCGATCTCGATGTGGTCGAAGCCGAGCATCGACATCCCGTCGATCGCGACGGCGTTCTTGTCGAAGCCCGCCGCGAGTCCGAACGGGCCGTGCATCCGCAGCCCGAACGCCTCCGTGCGCAGCTCCTTGTGGCGGGGTGCGAGCGCGGCGGCGACGAATGTGCGCAGGACCGGGATGCGGGCGGCGAGGCGGATCCAGCGGAAGGCGAGGTGATGGGCCTGCTCGGGGTCCATCCGCTGGAAGACGAGGTTGAAAAAGATCTTGTACATGGTGTCCTCACGAAGACATGGAGTCCTCACGAAGAGGGGGACACCGTTTCCGATGTCCCCCTCAGGGCTGCTAGTCGCGGGCCGCGGTCAGATGCTCGGCGTGTTCCTGGAGCGAACGCACGCCCACGTCACCGTGGTTGAGCGCGTCGATGCCCTGGACGGCGGCGGCGAGCGCCTGCACCGTCGTCAGGCACGGGACGGACCGCGCCACGGCCGCCGTACGGATCTCGTAGCCGTCGAGTCGGCCGCCGGTACCGTACGGCGTGTTGACGATGAGGTCGACCTGGCCGTCGTGGATGAGCTGGACGATGGTCTTCTCGCCGTTCGGGCCCTCGCCCTCGCTCTGCTTGCGCACGACCGTCGCGTTGATGCCGTTGCGCTTGAGCACCTCGGCGGTGCCGGAGGTGGCGAGCAACTCGAAGCCATGAGCGACGAGTTCACGCGCCGGGAAGATCATCGAGCGCTTGTCGCGGTTGGCGACGGAGATGAAGGCACGGCCCTTCGTCGGCAGCGGACCGTACGCCCCCGCCTGGGACTTGGCGTACGCCGTCCCGAACACCGAGTCGATGCCCATGACTTCACCGGTCGAGCGCATCTCCGGGCCCAGCACCGTGTCGACGCCACGTCCGTGGATGTCGCGGAACCGCGACCAGGGCATGACGGCCTCCTTGACGGAGATCGGCGCGTCGAACGGCAGCTCACCGCCGTCACTGGTGGCCGGAAGCAGCCCCTCCGCCCGCAGTTCGGCAACGGTCGCGCCCAGCGAGATCCGGGCGGCGGCCTTCGCCAGCGGCACCGCGGTCGCCTTCGACGTGAAGGGGACGGTGCGCGAGGCACGCGGGTTGGCTTCGAGGACGTACAGGATGTCGCCCGCCATGGCGAACTGGATGTTGATCAGTCCGCGAACCCCGACGCCCTTCGCAATGGCCTCGGTGGACGCCCGCAGCCGCTTGATGTCGAACCCGCCGAGGGTGATCGGCGGCAGCGCGCACGCCGAGTCGCCGGAGTGGATACCGGCCTCCTCGATGTGCTCCATGACGCCGCCGAGGTAGAGCTCCTCACCGTCGTACAGCGCGTCGACGTCGATCTCGATCGCGTCGTCGAGGAACCGGTCGACCAGGACGGGCCGGGAAGGGCTGATCTCGGTCGACTCGGCGATGTACGAGGACAGCCGCGTCTCGTCGTACACGATCTCCATGCCGCGCCCGCCGAGCACGTACGACGGCCGTACGAGGACGGGGTAGCCGATCTCGTCTGCGATGGCCTTGGCCTCGGCGAAAGTGGTGGCCGTGCCGTGCTTGGGGGCCGGGAGACCGGCCTCGGCCAGGACCCGCCCGAAGGCGCCGCGGTCCTCGGCGGCGTGGATCGCCTCGGGGGGCGTACCGACGACCGGCACGCCGTTGTCCTTGAGCGCCTGCGACAGACCCAGGGGGGTCTGTCCGCCGAGCTGCACGATCACACCCGCGATCGGACCGGCCAGCGACTCCGCGTGGACGATCTCCAGCACGTCCTCGAGCGTCAGCGGCTCGAAGTACAGGCGGTCGGAGGTGTCGTAGTCCGTGGAGACGGTCTCGGGGTTGCAGTTGACCATCACGGTCTCGTAGCCCGCGTCGCTGAGCGCGAAGGAGGCGTGGACGCAGGAGTAGTCGAACTCGATGCCCTGGCCGATGCGGTTCGGGCCGGAGCCCAGGATGATCACCGCGGGCTTCTCACGCTGCGCGACCTCCGACTCCTCGTCGTAGGAGGAGTAGAAGTACGGCGTCTTCGCCGCGAACTCGGCGGCGCAGGTGTCGACCGTCTTGTACACCGGGCGCACGCCCAGCGCGTGCCGCACCTCGCGCACGACGTCCTCGCGCAGACCACGGATCTCGGCGATCTGCGCGTCGGAGAACCCGTGCCGCTTGGACTCGGCGAGCAGCTCCGGGTCCAGCTTGTCGGCGGCGGCCAGCTCGTCCGCGATCTCCTTGATCAGGAACAGCTGGTCGACGAACCACGGGTCGATCTTGGTCGCCTCGAAGACCTCTTCGGGGGTGGCGCCCGCGCGGATGGCCTGCATGACGGTGTTGATACGACCGTCGGTCGGACGGACCGCCTCGGCCAGCAGCTCACCCTTCTCGCCCGGGTCGCCCACGAACGTGAACTGCGAGCCCTTCTTCTCCAGCGACCGCAGCGCCTTCTGCAGCGCCTCGGTGAAGTTGCGGCCGATCGCCATGGCCTCGCCGACCGACTTCATGGTCGTGGTCAGGGTCGAGTCGGCGCTCGGGAACTTCTCGAAGGCGAAGCGCGGGGCCTTCACGACCACGTAGTCGAGGGTCGGCTCGAAGGACGCCGGCGTCTGCTCGGTGATGTCGTTCGGGATCTCGTCGAGCGTGTAGCCGACGGCGAGCTTCGCGGCGATCTTGGCGATCGGAAAGCCGGTCGCCTTGGAGGCGAGGGCCGAGGAGCGGGACACGCGCGGGTTCATCTCGATGACGATGACCCGGCCGTCCTCGGGGTTCACCGCGAACTGGATGTTGCAGCCGCCGGTGTCGACGCCGACCTCGCGGATGACGGCGATGCCGATGTCGCGCAGGATCTGGTACTCGCGGTCGGTGAGCGTCATCGACGGGGCGACGGTGATCGAGTCACCGGTGTGCACGCCCATCGGGTCGAAGTTCTCGATGGAGCAGACGACCACGACGTTGTCGTGCTTGTCGCGCATCAGCTCCAGCTCGTACTCCTTCCAGCCGAGGATGGACTCCTCCAGGAGCACCTCGGTGGTGGGAGACAGGGTCAGGCCCTGACCCGCAATGCGGCGCAGTTCCTCCTCGTCGTGTGCGAAGCCGGAGCCGGCGCCGCCCATGGTGAAGGAGGGCCGGACGACGACGGGGTAGCCGCCGAGGGTCTCGACGCCGTTCAGGACGTCGTCCAGGGAGTGGCAGATGACCGACCGGGCGGACTCGCCGTACCCGATCTTCGCGTTCACCGCCTCCACGACGCCCTTGAAGAGATCGCGGTCCTCGCCCTTGTTGATCGCCTCGACGTTGGCGCCGATGAGCTCGACGCCGTACTTGTCGAGGGTCCCGGCCTCGTGCAGCGAGATGGCCGTGTTGAGGGCCGTCTGGCCACCGAGGGTGGGCAGGAGCGCGTCCGGGCGCTCCTTGGCGATGATCTTCTCGACGAACTCGGGGGTGATCGGCTCGACGTACGTGGCGTCGGCGATCTCCGGGTCGGTCATGATCGTCGCCGGGTTGGAGTTGACCAGGATGACCCGCAGGCCCTCGGCGCGCAGGATGCGGCACGCCTGGGTGCCGGAGTAGTCGAACTCGGCGGCCTGGCCGATGACGATCGGGCCGGAGCCGATGACCAGGACGGACTGGATATCGGTGCGCTTAGGCACGCTGGCCCTCCATCAGGGATACGAAGCGGTCGAACAGGTAGGCGGCGTCGTGCGGGCCCGCTGCCGCTTCGGGGTGGTACTGGACGCTGAAGGCCGGCTGGTCGAGGAGCTGGAGCCCCTCGACGACCTGGTCGTTCAGGCAGACGTGCGAGACCTCGGCACGCCCGTAGGGGGTCTCGGACACCTTGTCGAGCGGGGCGTCGACGGCGAAGCCGTGGTTGTGCGCGGTGACCTCGACCTTGCCGGTCGTACGGTCCTGCACGGGCTGGTTGATGCCGCGGTGGCCGTACTTCAGCTTGTAGGTGCCGAAGCCGAGGGCGCGGCCCAGGATCTGGTTGCCGAAGCAGATGCCGAAGAGGGGGGTCTTGCGCTCCAGCACCGCCTTGACCACGGTCAGGTCCACGGTGGACGGGTCGCCGGGGCCATTGGACAGGAAGAAGCCGTCCGGGTTGACCGCGTACACGTCCTCGACCGTGGCGGTCGCGGGCAACACGTGCACCTCGATGCCGCGCTCGGCCATCCGGTGCGGGGTCATGCCCTTGATCCCCAGGTCGAGGGCGGCGACGGTGAAACGCTTCTCCCCGATCGCGGGGACGACGTACGCCTCCGTGGTGGCGACCTCCTGGGAGAGGCTGGCGCCGACCATCTCAGGCGCCTGACGCACCTCGGCGAGCATGGTGCCCTCGTCGGGCAGTGCGTTGCCCGAGAAGATGCCGACGCGCATGGCGCCGCGCTCGCGCAGGTGCCTCGTCAAAGCACGCGTGTCGATACCGGAAATGCCCACGACACCCTGGTTGCGCAGCTCCTCGTCCAGCGAGCGCTGGGCGCGCCAGTTGGACGGCACGCGCGCGGGGTCGCGTACGACGTAGCCGGAGACCCAGATGCGCTTCGACTCGGAGTCCTCGTCGTTGACGCCGGTGTTGCCGACGTGCGGGGCGGTCATCACGACGACCTGGCGGTGGTACGACGGGTCGGTGAGGGTCTCCTGGTAGCCGGTCATGCCGGTGGAGAACACCGCTTCGCCGAAGGTCTCCCCCACGGCCCCGTAGGCGCGGCCGCGGAAGATCCGGCCGTCCTCCAGGACGAGTACGGCGGGAACCTTCGCGGCTCCCCTGGTGGAGGTCGTCATCGTGCGCCTTCCGTGTCGATCGTGTCGATGCTCTTGTTGATCATGCTGTTCAGGGTGTCGACCCACTCGTTGTGCTCGGCCGCACGGTCGGAGCGGAAGCCGGAGTCGATCAGCTTGTCGCCGTGCGCCCAGGTGACGACGAGCAGACCGCCCTCGCTGAGGACCTTTCCGGCGATGCCCTTGCCGAGCAGGGCCTCGCGCAGTGCTTCGGCCGGGATGAAGAAGTCGGTGGCCCCGGGGCGTACGACGTCCAGTCCCGCGTCCGTCAGCGTGAGCTCGACCCGGCTGCGGGTGCCCAGGCCGTGCGCCACGATGCGGTCCAGCCACTGCCCGGCGGTGGTGGAGCCGTGATAGCGGCCGCTCATGCTCAGTTTCGCCGGACCGAGGTCTTCCGGCGCGGTGGGCAGCTCGGGCAGGTCACTCTGGAGGGTGCCGCGCCACTTCCAGCCCTCGCGCATCAGCCAGTAGACGAGCGCGACGAAGAGGGCGAGGCCGACGAGCCAGCCGATCCGGGCGGCCCAGTCGGTCACTTCGGCCGATTTCTGTTCCACTGCGAGCAGAGTTGCAGGTGTCACGTGAGCTTCCCGTCGACGAGCGTGGCCTTGCCCCGGAGCCACGTGTGTGTCACACGACCCGGCAGCTCACGTCCCTCGTACGGGGTGTTGCGGCTGCGCGAGGCGAAACCCGCGGGGTCCACGGACCCACGGTATTGCGTGTCGACGAGCGTGAGGTTCGCGGGCTCACCAGCCGAGACGGGACGGCCGTGCCCGTCTGCCTGCCCGATCTGCGCGGGCTTGACGGACATACGGTCGGCGACCCCGGCCCAGTCGAGGAGCCCGGTGTCGACCATCGTCTCCTGGACCACTGACAACGCGGTCTCCAGGCCGACCATGCCCATGGCCGCGGCGGCCCACTCGCAGTCCTTGTCCTCGTGCGGGTGCGGCGCGTGATCGGTGGCGACGATGTCGATGGTGCCGTCGGCGAGCGCCTCGCGCAGGGCCATGACGTCACGCTCGGTGCGCAGCGGAGGGTTGACCTTGAAGACCGGGTTGTACGTCCGCACGAGCTCGTCGGTGAGGAGGAGGTGGTGCGGGGTGACCTCGGCGGTGACGTCGATACCGCGGGACTTGGCCCAGCGCACGATCTCGACCGATCCCGCGGTCGAGAGGTGGCAGATGTGGACGCGCGAGCCGACATGCTCGGCGAGCAGGACATCTCGGGCGATGATCGATTCTTCGGCCACCGCCGGCCATCCCCCGAGCCCCAGCTCGGCGGAGACGACGCCCTCGTTCATCTGGGCGCCCTCGGTGAGGCGGGGCTCCTGCGCGTGCTGTGCGACGACGCCGCCGAAGGCCTTCACGTACTCCAGCGCCCGGCGCATGATCACCGCGTCGTCCACACACTTGCCGTCGTCCGAGAAGACCGTGACCCCGGCGGCGGACTCGTGCATCGCGCCCAGTTCGGCGAGCTTCTTGCCCTCCAGGCCCACGGTGACGGCGCCGATGGGCTGTACGTCGCAGTAGCCGTGCTCCTGGCCGAGCCGGTAGACCTGCTCGACGACACCGGCGGTGTCGGCGACCGGGAAGGTGTTGGCCATGGCGAACACGGCCGTGTAACCGCCGGAGGCCGCCGCCCGGGTACCGGTCAGCACGGTCTCCGAGTCCTCACGGCCCGGCTCACGCAGATGGGTGTGCAGGTCGACGAGCCCCGGGAGCAGCACCTTGCCGTCGGCTTCGACGACCTCGGCACCTTCTTCGGAGAGCCCGGTGCCGACCGCCTCGATGACGGCGCCGTCGATGAGTACGTCCTGCTGCTCGCCGCCGAGCACCTTCGCACCGCGGATCAGGATCTTGCTCATGTTCTTACTTCTCCTCGGTACGGGTGTGGGTGACGGCGGGCTCATTGCCGCCAAGGAGCAGGTAGAGCACGGCCATGCGGATCGAGACCCCGTTGGCGACCTGCTCGACGACGGTGCAGCGGTCGGAGTCGGCGACCTCGGCGGTGATCTCCATGCCGCGGACCATCGGGCCGGGGTGCATCACGATGGCGTGCTCGGGCATCCGCGCCATGCGGTCGCCGTCGAGGCCGTAGCGCCGCGAGTACTCGCGCTCGGTCGGGAAGAACGCGGCGTTCATCCGCTCGCGCTGCACGCGCAGCATCATCACCGCGTCGGACTTGGAGAGCGTGCTGTCGAGGTCGTACGAGATCTCGCAGGGCCAGGTCTCGACGCCGACCGGCACCAGGGTCGGCGGGGCGACAAGCGTGACCTCTGCGCCGAGGGTGTGCAGCAGGTCGACGTTGGAGCGGGCGACCCGGCTGTGCAGCACGTCGCCGACGATCGTGATGCGCTTGCCGGACAGGTCCTGCCCTATCCCCGCGTCCCGGCCGACCAGACGGCGGCGCATGGTGAAGGCGTCGAGCAGGGCCTGCGTGGGGTGCTGGTGGGTGCCGTCACCGGCGTTGATGACGACGGCGTCGATCCAGCCGGAGGTGGCGAGCCGGTACGGGGCTCCGGAGGCGCCGTGGCGGATGACGACGGCGTCGACACCCATCGCCTCCAGGGTCTGGGCGGTGTCCTTGAGGGACTCGCCCTTCGACACCGAGGAACCCTTGGCGGTGAAGTTGATGACGTCCGCGGAGAGGCGCTTCTCGGCGGCTTCGAAGGAGATCCGGGTGCGGGTCGAGTCCTCGAAGAAGAGGTTGACGACGGTGCGGCCGCGCAGGGTCGGTAGCTTCTTGATCGGCCGGTCGGCGACCCGGGCCATCTCCTCGGCGGTGTCGAGGATCAGGACGGCGTCGTCGCGGGTGAGGTCGGCGGCCGAGATGAGATGACGCTGCATCTGTCAGGCTCCGTAAGGCAGTTCGGTTCGGGAGGCGGAGGTCTGGGGGTGTCCCCAGAGGGCGCAGCCAGGCGCGTGGGCGTGCATGGAGTGCACTCAGGAGGCGTACGTCAGAGGCGCACGCCCGCGAGTGGCTGCTACTCCCCGCCCGGGGAGGTCCGCTTCGCACCGAGCAGCACGGTGTCGCGACCGTCCTCCTCGGCGAGCTGGACCTTGACCGTCTCCCGCAACGACGTGGGGAGGTTCTTGCCGACATAGTCGGCACGGATGGGCAGTTCGCGGTGGCCCCGGTCGACGAGGACCGCGAGTTGAACGGCGCGCGGGCGTCCGATGTCGTTCAGCGCGTCGAGCGCGGCGCGGATGGTGCGACCGGAGAAGAGCACGTCGTCGACGAGGACGACCAGTCGGCCGTCGATGCCGTCGGCGGGGATCTCGGTGCGGGCCAGCGCACGCGGCGGGTGCATGCGCAGGTCGTCGCGGTACATGGTGATGTCGAGCGAGCCGACCGGGATCTTGCGGTCGGTGATCTCCTCGAGCTTGGCGGCGAGCCGCTGGGCGAGGAAGACGCCTCGGGTCGGAATGCCGAGGAGCACCACGTCGTCGGCACCCTTGGCGCGCTCGACGATCTCGTGGGCGATGCGGGTCAGCACCCGGGCGATGTCGGGGCCTTCGAGAACGGGCCGCGCATCGGACGCGTACTGCTGTTGGTTCTGCTCTGTGTCCATACGAAACGGACCTCCTTCTCCGCCTCACGGGACGGATCATTAAAGGACGTCGGAATTGCGCCACCCACGGTACCAGTCCGGAAACGTGCCTGATCACCCCCCTTCGGGCCACCGCCGGTGACTCCCACGGAAGGGTCGGCCCGGACCGTTCGGCTTGACGGGGGAGAGTAACGCTGCGTAACCTCACAGTGAGTCACCAGAGTCACCAGCCGCGCGGCCGAGCCGCACGTTGATACAGCGTCCGGGGAGCTATATGTCCAGCGAATACGCCAAACAGCTCGGGGCCAAGCTCCGGGCCATCCGCACCCAGCAGGGCCTTTCCCTCCACGGCGTCGAGGAGAAGTCCCAGGGACGTTGGAAGGCGGTCGTGGTCGGTTCGTACGAGCGCGGCGACCGCGCCGTCACCGTGCAGCGCCTTGCCGAGCTGGCGGATTTCTACGGGGTCCCCGTGCAGGAGCTGCTGCCGGGCACCACCCCGGGCGGGGCCGCCGAGCCGCCGCCCAAGCTCGTCCTGGACCTGGAGCGCCTGGCGCATGTGCCGGCGGAGAAGGCGGGTCCCCTGCAGCGCTACGCGGCGACGATCCAGTCGCAGCGCGGTGACTACAACGGCAAGGTGCTGTCGATCCGCCAGGACGACCTGCGCACGCTCGCCGTCATCTACGACCAGTCGCCCTCGGTCCTCACCGAGCAGCTGATCAGCTGGGGCGTCCTGGACGCGGACGCGCGCCGCGCCGTCACCCACGACGAGGGCTGACCCCTTCGGACAGCTGTGCAGAAACGTGCCGCCGGGGTGGCCGGGACCAACAGGTTCCGGCCACCCCGGCGGCTTTCTGCGGGCCTCGGGAGCCTCATGGGTACCCGGCGAGGCATCACCGGACCGGAACGCCGGAGGGCCCGCAGCATCCGCTGCGGGCCCTCCGGCGTTCTCGTAGCTTTCACGTACGTCGCGTACGTCTAGTCCTCGTCCCGGCGGAGCGACGGCTTCAGGTCCTTCAGCCGGCCCAGCAGGCCGTTCACGAACGAGGGCGACTCGTCCGTGGAGAACTCCTTCGCCAGCTGCACCGCCTCGTCGAGCACCACGGCGTCCGGGGTCGCGTCGACCCAGATCAGCTCGTAGGCACCGAGACGCAGGATGTTGCGGTCGACGACCGGCATCCTGTCCAGTGTCCAGTCGACGGCGTACGTCGCGATGAGCTCGTCGATCCGCCTCGCCTTCGTGGCGTAGCCCTCGACCAGCTGCATCGTGTACTCGCTCACCGGCGGCTGCCGGGTGTCGGTCCGGGAGTGCCGGATCCAGTCCGCGAGAACCGTCAGGACGTCCACGTCGCGCTGGTCACCCTCGAAGAGGATCTGGAAGGCGCGCTTGCGGGCCGTGTTGCGGGCAGCCACGGTTAGCTGTTCACCCGGCCGAGGTAGTCGCTCGTACGGGTGTCGACCTTGATCTTCTCACCGGTGGTGATGAAGAGCGGGACCTGGATCTGGTGGCCGGTCTCCAGGGTGGCGGGCTTGGTGCCACCGGTGGAGCGGTCGCCCTGGACACCCGGCTCGGTCTCCTGGATGACGAGCTCGACGGCGGCCGGCAGCTCGACGAAGAGCACCTCGCCCTCGTGCTGCGCGACGGTGGCGGTGAAGCCCTCGATCAGGAAGTTGGCGGCGTCGCCGACGGACTTGCGGTCGACCATGAGCTGGTCGTACGTGTCCATGTCCATGAAGACGAAGTACTCGCCGTCCATGTACGAGAACTGCATGTCGCGCTTGTCGATCGTGGCCGTCTCGACCTTGACGCCGGCGTTGAACGTCTTGTCGACGACCTTGCCGGAGAGCACGTTCTTCAGCTTGGTGCGCACGAAGGCCGGGCCCTTGCCGGGCTTGACGTGCTGGAACTCGACGACGGACCAGAGCTGGCCTCCGTCGAGCTTGAGCACCAGGCCGTTCTTGAGGTCGTTCGTGGAAGCCACGGTTGCGGAATCTCCTGGACTGACGTGGACGACCCCGGGACACGCGCGTAGCTCGAAGAAGCTAGAGCGCGAGCAGTTCCTTGGTCGTGATGGTGAGTAGCTCGGGTCCGCCGTCCGCCTCGGGGCGTACGACGAGCGTGTCATCGATCCGGACACCGCCCCGGCCCGGGAGGTGGACCCCCGGTTCGACGGTGACCGGCACGCAAGCGTCCAGTTTACCCATGGCCGCGGGGGCCAGCTGCGGGTCCTCGTCGATTTCGAGCCCGACACCGTGCCCGATCAGCGGAGGAAGGCCTTCCGTGTACCCCGCGGAGTCGAGCACCTGGCGGGCCGCGCGGTCCACGTCACGGTAGGCGGCGCCGGGCGCCAGCGCCTCGCGTCCGGCACGCTGGGCGGCGAAGACGAGGTCGTACAGCTCGATCTGCCAGTCGGCTGGAGAGGTACCGATCACAAAGGTACGGCCGATCTCGCATCGGTAGCCCCGGTAGGTCGCGCCGAGACAGACGGACAGGAAATCGCCCTCCTCGACCCGTCGGTCGGTGGGCTGGTGACCGCGCCGCCCGGAGTTCGGCCCGGTGCCGACCGAGGTCGCGAAGGCGGGCCCGTCGGCGCCGTGATCGACGAGACGGCGCTCCAGCTCCAGGGCGAGATGGCGCTCCGTACGGCCGACGAGGATGGATTCGAGCAGTTCACCCAGCGCTTGGTCGGCGATTTCGGCGCCGATCCGCAGACAGGAGATCTCCTCCTCGTCCTTGGTCAACCGCAGCTGCTCCACCGCACCGCCCAGGTCGGTGAGCCGCAGCCGCGGCGCCACCGAGCCCATGGCCCGATGCCGGCTCACGGTCAGGTGGTGTTCCTCGACCGCGACGGACTCGGCGCCCTGACCTGCGGCGACGTCGGCCGCGGCGACAGCGGGGTCCCCGCCGGGCCTGGACAGCACCTGAACGCGCAGCGCGTCATCGGGCCGCCCTTCGTCGGCCTCGCCCCTCGGCGGGCCTCCGCAGAGCAACACATCCTCAGCCCTGCCCAGCAGGAGGACGGCACCCCGCGGGGCCGCCCCGGCGAGATACCTCACGTTGGCCGGGCGGGTGACAAGCGCGGCCGCGCTGCCGCCCGCGGTACAGCGCTCTCGTAGCCGCTCGCGGCGGGCCCCGTACACCTCTGACATGAATCGAGCCTACGAGCGCTGACCGAATTGCGCCGGTTCAGCGGGGCCGGACGGGCGGTTGAGGGCCGGATGGGCGGCAGGGGCGCATGCACTACCGCACGTGCATTGACCGCACGTGCATTGACCGCACGTGCATTGACCGCACGTGCATTGACCGCAGGTGCATTGGTCACAGGTGCATTGGCCACAGGTTTATTGCCGCAGGTCTATTGCCGCAGGCGGACTACCACTGCGGCGGGCTGGCGATCGACCGGGCGAGTACGTCGTCCAGGACGCGGGCCGTGGCCGGTACGTCGAGCTGCGAGTTGTCGATGATGGGCAGCCCCGAGCCGTACCAACCGGCCATCCGGCCGTGGATGCGGGCGACTTCCTCGTCGGCGAGGCGACGGTTTCCGGAGCGCTGGGCGTTGCGCTCCAGGACTATCTCCAGGCCGGGCAGCAGGACGACGGGCAGCAGACCCGGCCCGACGTGTCGCTTCCAGCCGCCGAGGCCGACGACCGGGCGGTCCGGGAAGACGGCGTCGTCGAGGATGCAGGAGATGCCGTTGGCCAGGAAGTTCCGCGCGGCGAAGCCGCAGGTGCGGCGGGCCAGGCGGTACTGCGCCTCCGAATGGTCGTTCCACCCCGACTGGGGGTCGGCAAAGCCCGAGCGCACCCATTCGCGTACGTCGTCGAGGCTGATGTGGGCCGTCGGGACCCGGCGGTGGTCCGCCCAGTACTTGGCGACGCTGGTCTTGCCCGCGCCCGCCGGGCCGATGAGCAGCACCGCGAGCGTGGTCGACGTGAGATCGGAGACGCCCGTGGCGGGCGGCGCGCTCGGCATGCCGACCGGGCCGCCCGGGGGCAGCTGCACATGGCCCGTGGTGTCCGGCGCGGGGGCGTGCTGCGGAGGCGCGGGCTGTGGCAGGTGTGACGGTGGTGCCGGAGGATGTCCCGGGGGAGGGCCGACGAAGCCGGGGGCAGGCGGGCTCGAGGGTGCCGGACCGGGGTGCCCGCCCGGGTGTCCCGGGTGCTGCGCGGCCGGCGGCCAGCCGCCGGTGGCCGGTCCGTGCCCCGGCTGGTGGGGCGGCGGCAGCGGAGCCCCCACTGCGTGCTGCATCCGGTGCCACTCCGTCTCGTGTCTCTTGGCTCGTTCGCCTCCGGGACGCGTCTCACTCGCGGCAGGCAATGGGCGCCGGCGAATGGGGCCTCGGTCCCGTCGCTACCGAACGGTACCTTCCCCGGCCGCCGTTGTGTGAACGGCCGGGGAAGGGATGAAGTGCCCGCCGACGAAGGGCAAATCGGGCCAAGTGCGGGCCCGTTGGGCGTTACTCCCCCACTTCGCCGTAGGCGGCGAGGAGAACGGCCGGGTCGGGGCCCTCCAGGACGGTCGGCTTGGCCAGCCCGTCGAGGACGATGAAGCGCAGCAGGTCGCCGCGGGACTTCTTGTCGACCTTCATGTTCTCCAGGAGCTTGGGCCACTGGTCGTAGCGGTAGCTCAGCGGGAGACCCACGGATTCGAGGATCGTGCGGTGCCGGTCGGCGGTCGCGTCGTCCAACCGGCCCGCCAGACGGCCCAGTTCGGCGGCGAAGTGCATGCCCACCGAGACCGCCGCGCCGTGCCGCCACTGGTAGCGCTCGTTCTTCTCGATGGCGTGCGCGAGGGTGTGGCCGTAGTTGAGGATCTCGCGGAGGCCCGACTCCTTGAGGTCGCCGGAGACGACCTCGGCCTTCACCTTGATGGACCGCTCGATGAGCTCGGCGGTGTGCGGGCCCGCGGGAGTGCGGGCCGCCTCGGGGTCGGCCTCGATGAGCTCCAGGATCGTCGGATCGGCGATGAAGCCGGCCTTGATGATCTCGGCGAGGCCGGAGACGTAGTCGTGGACGGGCAGCGAGTCGAGCGCGGCCAGGTCGCACAGGACGCCCGCGGGCGGGTGGAAGGAGCCGACGAGGTTCTTGCCCTCGGCGGTGTTGATGCCGGTCTTGCCGCCGACCGCCGCGTCCACCATGGCCAGCACGGTGGTGGGGATGGCGATCCAGCGCACCCCGCGCAACCAGGTCGCGGCGACGAAACCGGCCAGGTCGGTGGTGGAACCGCCGCCCACGCCGACGATGATGTCGCTGCGGGTGAAGCCGGACTGGCCAAGAGCCTTCCAGCAGTAGGCGGCGACCTCGGCGGTCTTGGCCTCCTCCGCGTTCGGCACCTGGATGGCGACGGCCTCGAAGCCCTGCCCGGCCAGGTCGGCACGGAGCGCCTCACCGGTCTCGGCGAGCGCCTCGGGGTGGATCACGGCGACTCGCTTGACCTTGTCGCCGATCAATCCGCCCAGTTCTCCGAGGAGTTGACGGCCGACCAGGACCTCGTAGGGGTCGGTGCCCGCGGTGCCGCCGACCTGGATACGGGTCACTGCCTCGCTCATGCTTCCTTCAACTCCAGTGCGTCGAGGACCGCTTGGGCGACCTCTTCGGGGGTGCGGTCGTCGGTGGCCACGACCGCGCGGGCGACTTCGGTGTAGAGGTGACGGCGCGCCTCCATCAGCTCGCGCCACTGCCGGCGCGGGTTGACGGCGAGCAGCGGGCGGGCCACGTTCAGGCCGGTGCGCTGGACCGCCTCCTCGACGTCCATCGAGAGGTAGACGACGGTGTGTCCGGCGAGCAGCGCGCGGGTGTCCGCGTCGAGGATCGCGCCACCGCCGAGCGCCAGCACGCCGTCGTGCTCGGCGAGTGCCCGGCCGACCGACCGCTTCTCGATGGCACGGAAGACCGTCTCGCCCTCGTCGACGAAGATCTCGGCGATGGAACGGCCCTGCTCGGCCACGATGTCGTCGTCCGTGTCCCGGAAGGCGCAGCCGAGCCGCTCGGCGACCAACGCGCCCACCGTGGACTTGCCGACGCCCATCGGGCCGACGAGGACGACGCGCGGAGCGGTCACCGCACGACCAGGTTGTCGAGGTACGACCGCACGTTGCGGCGGGTCTCCGGGACGCTGTCGCCACCGAACTTCTCGGCCACCGCGTCCGCCAGGACGAGGGCGACCATGGCCTCGGCGACGATGCCGGCGGCCGGGACCGCGCAGACGTCGGAGCGCTGGTGGTGCGCCTTGGCGGCCTCGCCGGTGGCCACGTCGATGGTGGCCAGGGCGCGCGGCACCGTCGCGATCGGCTTCATCGCGGCGCGCACGCGCAGCAGCTCACCGGTGGTGAGACCGCCCTCGGTGCCGCCGGAGCGGCCGGATGTGCGCCGGATGCCGTCCTCGGTGTGGACGATCTCGTCGTGCGCCTTGGAGCCCGGCACCCGGGCGAGCTCGAAGCCGTCGCCGACCTCGACGCCCTTGATCGCCTGGATGCCCATCAGCGCGGCCGCGAGCCGGGCGTCGAGCCGCCGGTCCCAGTGCACGTGCGAGCCGAGGCCCACCGGCACACCGTACGCGAGCACCTCGACCACACCACCGAGGGTGTCGCCGTCCTTGTGGGCCTGGTCGATCTCGGCGACCATCGCCTTCGACGTGTCGGCGTCCAGGCAGCGCACCGGGTCGGCGTCGAGCTTCTCGACGTCGGAGGGCTTGGGGTAGACGCCGTACGGCGCCCTGGTCGCGGCCAGCTCGACGACGTGCGAGACGATCTCGATCCCGGCCGTCTCCTTCAGGTACGACCGGGCCACCGCGCCCAGTGCCACGCGGGCGGCGGTCTCACGGGCGGAGGCGCGCTCCAGGATCGGCCGGGCCTCGTCGAAGCCGTACTTCTGCATGCCGGCGAGGTCGGCGTGACCGGGCCGCGGCCGGGTCAGCGGGGCGTTGCGGGCCACGTCGGCGAGGATCGCCGGGTCGACCGGGTCGGCCGCCATGACCTGCTCCCACTTGGGCCACTCGGTGTTGCCGACCATGACGGCCACCGGCGAACCGAGCGTGAGCCCGTGGCGAACGCCGCCCAGGAAGGTGACCTCGTCGCGTTCGAATTTCATCCGGGCACCGCGTCCATAGCCCAGGCGCCGCCGGGCCAGGTGGTCGGCCACCATCTCCGTGGTGATCGGCACGCCGGCGGGAAGGCCCTCCAGCGTCGCGACAAGTGCGGGACCGTGGGACTCCCCCGCGGTCAGCCAGCGCAACCTGCTCAACGGTGCTCCTCATGCTCGCGCCCTGGTGCTGCTGCTGCGTACGCGCGTCCTCGCGTACGGCGACGGCGCGACCGGGTGCGCGGCCCTGGCCCGCCACCTCCGATCCTCCCATGTCCTGGGTCGTTGTCCGGCCGCAGGTCCACCAGGCGGACGGATCCGCACCCGCAGGAGCAGCGCTCAGCGACTCGCGAGCGCCTGCTCGCCCGCCTTGCGCATGGCGTCGAGCGGCGCGGGAGAACGCCCGGTCATCTGCTCGACCTGGAGCACCGCTTGGTGCACGAGCAGGTCGAGTCCGCTGACGACGGCACCGCCGTAGGCCGACCAGCGGGCCGCGAGATCGGTGGGCCACGGCTCGTACAGCACGTCGAAGAGGGTCGCGGGCCGCTCCGGGACCGCGGCGGCGAGCGCGTCCGTCGTGCCCGCCGGGGTCGTGGCGATCACGAGCGGGGCGCGCAGGGCCTGGTGGGCGTCCGCCCAGTCCCGCGTACGCACCTCCACGTCGAGCCGCTCGCCCCACTGCCGCATCTCGGCGGCACGTTCGGAGCTGCGCACATACGCGACGACCTCGCCGGTGCAGATCCGTGCCAGTGCGGCCAGCGCGGAGGAGGCGGTGGCGCCCGCGCCGAGGATGGCGGCGGAGTCCACCTGTTCGATGCCGCGCTCGCGCAGGGCGGCGACCATCCCGGGAATGTCGGTGTTGTCACCGACACGGCCGTCCTCGGTGAACACGACGGTGTTCACGGCTTCCACCGACGCCGCCGTGTCACTGATCTCGTCGAGCAGCGGCATCACGGCCCGCTTGAGCGGCATGGTCAGCGACAGGCCCGCCCACTCGGGCCCCAACTCCCCGAAGAACCCGGGCAGCCCCTCCTCGTCGACCTGGAAACGGTCGTACGACCAGTCGTCGAGTCCCAGTGCCCGGTACGCGGCGCGGTGCAGCACCGGCGAGAGGGAATGGGCGATCGGGGAACCGAGTACGGCGGCTCGGTGGGCGTCAGTTGCCCGAGCTCTCATTGAACTTTTCCTTGAGTTGCTCGAATTCCGCATAGGTCTCGGCGAATTCGGTTTTGTTCTCACCGTCGGTCGCCACGAAGTAGATCCATCCGTCGTCGGTCGGATCCAACGCCGCCTTGAGTGCGTCGTCACCGGGATTACCGATCGGCCCGGGCGGCAGACCCTTTTGCGTGTACGTGTTGTACGGGTCCTGGTTGCTGTTGATCTCGGATTCGCTGATGTTGATGTTGCTCTCGCCCTTCAGGTAGTTGAAGGAGGAGTCGAACTGAAGCAGCTGGTTGGTCTCCGTGTTCGTGGACTTGAGACGGTTGTAGACCACCTCAGCCATCTTACGGAAGTCGTCATGGGTCTTGCCCTCTGCCTGGACAAGGCTCGCGACCGTGATGACCTGCAGCGGGTCGTCCAGGTTGAGCTCCTCGGCCTTGGCCTCGAGGTCGTACGTGGCGTACTTCGACGCCGCCTGCGTCACCATCTGCTTCAGGATCGCCGCGGGCTTCATACCCTTGGCAGCGGGATAGGTCGCCGGATAGAGGAAACCTTCGAGCGGATCCTTGATGTCCTTGTTGTTGTTCGCCCATTTCGGCAGCCCGAAGGTCTTGTATTCCTTCTCGGCGATTTTCCTGGTGGTACCGCTGGACAGTTCCAGTTTCTTGTCGATCGCGGCGTAAATGGCGACGTTGCGCTGCCCGGGAGCGACTATCACATTGTTCTGGCTCTTGGGATCGAGCATCATCTCGATGGCCTTGGCGGCCGACATCTCTTTTTCCAGCAGGTAGGCGCCCGCCTGGATGGTCGTCCCCTCGGGGTCCTGCTGCTGCGCCGAGACGAAGGCGTCGACGCTCTTGACGACGCCGGCCGCCTTCAGCGCCTGCCCGATCTCATAACCGCCCGCGCCCTTCTTGATCTCGACGGTCACCACCTGGCCCGTACCGTTACCCGCGTAGTCCGGAGCCGGGCCGAAACGATTTTGGTAGAACTGGTACCCGAAGTATCCGACTCCGCCGATGCCACCGCCGAAGACCAGGACGACCACCAGGCAGGCACAGCCGTTGCGACGCTTCTTTTCCTTGCCGCCCTTGCCCTTCCGGCCGCCGCGGCCGGCCTTCGGGTCGTCGTCGACGTCGTCATCGTCGCCGCCCCCCGCGAAGAAGGCGTGCTCGCCCTGGTCGGGACCGGGATCCCAGTCGGGCTGCGGCTCCGGCTCGGCACGGCGGCGGGCGGGCGGCTCCGGCGGCGGGTAGGCGTCGGGGGTGCCGTAGAAGTCGGGCTGCTCGCCGCCGTACGCGACGGTCTGGTTCCCGTACGGGTCGGCCGGGTCGGCGGCGTAAGCGACCTGGTGCTGCGTCCCGTTGTCCCAGCCGCCGTTGTCGTAACCCTGCGGCGCCTGGCCGTTGTAGGGCTGCTGCCCCTGATCGACGTACTGCTGCTGCGTCTGGTCCACGTACTGCTGCTGGCCCTGGCCGGCGAACTGCTGGTGCCCCTGCTCGCGGAAGTGCTGCTGGCCCTGGTCGTGATACTGCTGCTGATCCTGGCCGTAGGCGCCCTGCTGACCACTGCCCCAGTCGCCGTACTGCGCCTGCTGCTGTTGCGGCTGCTGCGGATAGTGCTGCGGCTGGCCGCCGTAGGGGGACTGGCCGTCGGCGGCCTGCCCTCCCCATCCGCCGTCCCCGTACAACGGGTCCTCCGGATTCCACGGTTCGGAGCCTGGGCCCCGGCCATACTCAGTCATCGATCCCCTAGAGCCGCGAGGCGGTGGCTGCTGGCGCTGGTGGCTCGGCTCCCGTCCGCCTCTTCGCTGTGCAGTGGCTGTTCGCACACCGCCGCATCGCGCGGAACGTTACCGTACCGCGATCAGATGACCACTTCGACGCCCTCGCCCGGTGCCTTTCCAGACGCCCGTTCGGACTCCAGGGCCTGCTGCAGGATGATGACGGCGGCCGCCTGATCGATGACGGACCTACCCTTTTTGGACTTCACGCCCGAGGCACGCAGCCCCTGACTGGCCGTCACTGTGGTCATCCTCTCGTCGAGGAGCCGCACCGGAACGGGCGCGATCCCCTGGGCGAGGGTCTGCGCGAAGGCTCGGACCTTGACGGCGGCCGGGCCCTCGCCCCCCTTGAGGGAGCGAGGGAGCCCGACGACGACCTCGATCGGCTCGTACTCCTCGACGAGTTGCCTCAACCGGCGCTGGGCGGCGGGCACATCGCGTCCCGGCACCGTCTCGACGGGGGTCGCGAGGATCCCGTCGGGGTCGCACGAGGCGACCCCGATCCGGGCGTCCCCGACGTCGATCGCGAGCCGACGGCCGCGGCGCATGCCCGGGCCGTCTCCGCCCTGTTCCTGACCGTCCGCGCTCACTTGGCCGTCTCGGCGACGAGCCGCTCGACCGCGTCGATGGCCTCGCCGATGGCGGCCGGGTTCTGGCCGCCGCCCTGGGCGACGTCCGGCTTGCCGCCACCGCCGCCACCGAGGGTCTTGGCGGCCGTGCGGACCAGGTCGCCGGCCTTGAGGCCGCGCTCGCGGGCGGCTTCGTTGGTGGCGATGACCGTGAGCGGCTTGCCATTGACTGTGGTGAACAGGGCCACGACGACGGCCCGGCCGCCCTGGATGCGGCCGCGCACGTCGAGGACCAGCTTGCGCAGGTCGTCGGCGGTCGTGCCGTCCGGGACCTGGCCGGTGACGAGAGCGACACCGCGTACGTCCTTGGCGGACCCGGCGAGACCGGCGGCGGCCTGGAGGACCTTCTCCGCGCGGAACTTCTCGATCTCCTTCTCGGCGTCCTTCAGCTTGCCGAGCATGGCGGAGACCTTCTCCGGGAGCTCCTCGGGGCGGCCCTTGATCAGCTCCTGGAGCTGGGCGACGACCGTGTGCTCCTTGGCGAGGAAGTTGTAGGCGTCGACGCCGACCAGAGCCTCGATGCGGCGCACACCGGAGCCGATCGACGACTCGCCGAGCAGCTTGACCAGGCCGAGCTGGGCGGTGTTGTTGACGTGCGTGCCGCCGCACAGCTCCTTGGAGAAGTCGCCGATGGTGACGACGCGCACCCGCTCGCCGTACTTCTCGCCGAACTCGGCGATGGCGCCCTGCTTCTTGGCCTCGTCGATGGACATGACCTCGGCCTGGACGTCCAGCTCGCGGGTCAGGATCTCGTTGATCTTCTGCTCGACGTCGGTCATCACGGCCGTGGGCACGGCCGCCGGGGAGCCGAAGTCGAAGCGGAAGCGGCCCGGCTGGTTCTCGGAACCGGCCTGGGCGGCCGTGGGGCCGAGGGCGTCGCGCAGCGCCTGGTGGGTGAGGTGCGTGGCCGAGTGGGCGCGGGCGATGGCCGTGCGACGGCGGGCGTCGATGGTGGCCTGGGCGCTCGCGCCGACGGTCACCTCGCCGACCTGGACGACGCCCTTGTGGACGTACACGCCAGGAACGGGCTTCTGGCAGTCGCGGACCTCGATGACGGCGCCGGTGTCCACCTTGATGCGGCCTGTGTCGCCGATCTGGCCGCCGCCCTCGGCGTAGAACGGGGTGCGGTCGAGGACGATCTCGACCTCGTCGCCCTCGGTGGCGGCGGGTGAGGGCACACCGTCGACGAGGATGCCGACGATGCGCGACTCGCCCTCGGTCCGGTCGTAGCCGATGAAGTCGGTCTCACCGGCGGCGTCGGCGATCTGACGGTAGGCACCGAGGTCGGCGTGGCCGGTCTTCTTGGCCCGGGCGTCGGCCTTGGCCTTGTCCCGCTGCTCCTTCATCAGGCGCCGGAAGCCGTCCTCGTCCACGGAAAGGCCCTGTTCGGCGGCCATTTCGAGGGTGAGGTCGATCGGGAAGCCCCAGGTGTCGTGGAGCAGGAACGCCTTGTCGCCGGCGAGGACGGCGCCGCCGGACTCCTTGGTCTCGGTGATGGCCGTGTCGAGGATGTTCGTGCCGGCCTTCAGCGTCTTGAGGAAGGCGGCCTCCTCGGCGAGGGCCACGGTCTCGATGCGCTGCCGGTCGGTGACGAGCTCCGGGTACTGCTGGCCCATCATCTCGATCACGACGTCGATGAGGTCCTTGACGACCGGACCGGTGGCGCCGAGCAGACGCATGTTGCGGATGGCACGGCGCATGATGCGGCGCAGGACGTAGCCGCGGCCCTCGTTGCCGGGGCTCACGCCGTCGCCGATGAGCATCACGGACGTGCGCATGTGGTCGGTGACGACACGCAGCGAGACGTCGGAGTCGTGGGCGGCGCCGTACTCGACACCCGTCAGCTCGGTGGCCTTCTTGATGACGGCCATGGAGGTGTCGATCTCGTACATGTTCTGCACGCCCTGCAGAATCATGGCGAGGCGTTCCATGCCGAGGCCGGTGTCGATGTTCTTGCTGGGCAGGTCGCCGAGGATCTCGAAGTCCTCCTTCGAGGTGCCCTCGCCGCGCTCGTACTGCATGAAGACCAGGTTCCAGATCTCCACGTACCGCTCGTCGTTGACGGCCGGGCCGCCCTCGACGCCGAACTCGGGGCCGCGGTCGTAGTTGATCTCGGAACACGGGCCGCAGGGGCCGGGGACGCCCATGGACCAGTAGTTGTCCTTCTTGCCGAGGCGCTGGATGCGCTCGGCCGGGACGCCGATCTTGTCGCGCCAGATGGACTCGGCCTCGTCGTCGTCGAGGTAGACCGTGATCCACAGACGCTCGGGGTCGAGCCCGTAACCACCCTTGTCCTGGGGCGAGGTGAGCAGCTCCCAGGCGTAGGTGATGGCGCCTTCCTTGAAGTAGTCGCCGAAGGAGAAGTTGCCGCACATCTGGAAGAACGTGCCGTGGCGGGTGGTCTTGCCGACCTCTTCGATGTCGGGCGTGCGCACGCACTTCTGCACGCTGGTGGCGCGCGACCACGGCGGCTTGACCTCACCGAGGAAGTACGGCTTGAAAGGGACCATGCCCGCGGGGACCAGGAGCAGAGTCGGGTCGTCCGCGATGAGCGACGCCGAGGGGACGACGGTGTGACCGCGCTCCTCGTAGAAGCTCAACCAGCGGCGGCGAATCTCGGCCGACTCCATCAGTGGTCCTCATTCCGGTTGTGCGAGTACGTCGACCTCTCGACGTACGTCGGGTTCTTGCTGTAGTTCGGATTGTTGCGGTTCTCGATCGCGGTGTGGCGTCGCGGACCGGGGAGCTCGTGGTCGACGGGCGCGTTCAGGCCGAGCACCTCGTCGAGTTCGGCCTCCCGCTGGGCCATGCCGTCGCGGACGTCGAGCGCGAAGTCCTTGAGCCGGTGCCCGGCCTCGATCGCCTTGTTCGTGGCCTGGGCCGCGAGGCTCTCGGGGGTCAGCTGCTTGAGCTTGCGGTTGACCTTGGTGGTGGCCCACACACCTGCGGCTGCGCCGGCGGTGAACCAGAACGTACGGCGGAACATCGCTGCGTCAGTCCTTCTTCCGCTTTCCCCGTCGCGCGGACGGGACGGTGCGGCCCACGATCACGGTACGCCGGGACGCCTTGGGGGGCACGTTCTCTCGGCGGCCGCCGAGGGCCCGGCGGACGCCGTAGCCGAACGCCGCGACCTTCACCAGCGGGCCGCCGAAGGTGGACGCGACGGTCGTGGAGAGCGCCGACGCGTTCGACGTGACCTCCTGGACGTCCGATGCGATGGCGTCGACCCGGTCGATCTGGGTCTGTGCGGAGCGCACCGCCGTGGAGGCGTCGGCCAGCAGGGGGACGGCCTGGTCGGTCACGTCGGCCACGAGCTTGGTGGTCGCCCTGAGCGTCTGGGCCAGCCTCGCCAGTGCGACGGCGAGGAAGGAGACCAGGATCGCCCAGAAGACGGCCACCAGGATCCCGGCCACCTCTCCACCGGACACTGTCGCACCCGCTCCCTAAGTACGTGCCTGAATATCGGACCTGAACATCGCGCCTGAACATCGTGCTTGAACATCGTGCTTGACCATCGAAAAGTCGTCCCCCGAGCCTATCGCGCCAGGGCCGCCGCTCCGTACCGCATTACCGCCCCGACGGGACCGGAGTTGCGCGACAGGATTGTACGGAGTGCTTACGGGTCAGTACGCTCCGCAGTCCATGCAGCACTTTCACCGGTCCCAGCGCTCCGATGGTGCGCCGCACGGCAATCTGCCCCTGGAACTCAACGCGTTCGTGGGCCGCTCGGCCGAACTCGCGCAGCTGGCCGAGGAGCTGGGCAGGGCCCGGCTGGTGACGGTGACCGGCATGGGTGGCGTCGGCAAGTCGCGCCTCGCGGCGCGTGCCGCGGCGGGCGCGCGGTGGCCCGGCGGGGCGTGGCGGGTGGAGTTGGCCGCGGTACGCGATCCGGACCTCGTCGCCCACGCGCTCGTGGAGGCCCTCGGTCTGACGGATCAGACGTCGAGGCCACCGCGCCAGGTGCTCCTCGACCATCTCGCCGAGCGTCAACTCCTGCTGGTCGTGGACGGGTTCGAGCATTTGGTGGACGCGTGCGCCGCGCTGATCAGCGAGCTGCTGCGGCGTACGCCGGGGCTGCGGGTGCTCGCCGTGGGGCGCAGGCCGCTGGCGGTCGAGGGCGAGCGGCTGTTCCCGCTGGCGCCGCTGACCGAGTCGGAGGCCGCGGAGCTGTTCGAGGACAGGGCGGCGGCCCGGGTGCCCGGGTTCGCGCTCGACGACGGCAACCGGTCGGACGTCCGGGAGCTGTGCCGGCGCCTGGACGGGATCCCGCTCGCGGTCGAGCTGGCGGCGGGGCGGCTGAGCGCCCTGTCCCCCGCGCAGCTCCTGTCCCGCTTCGAGGACCGCTTCCGGCTGCTGACCGGCGACGGGCGCGACGCACTGCCCCGGCACCAGACCTTACGTACGGCGGTCGGCTGGAGCCATGAGCTGTGCACACCCGAGGAGCGGCTGCTGTGGTCGCGGCTCTCGGTGTTCGCCGGACATGTCGACCTGGAGGCCGCCGAGTACGTCTGCAGCGGCGACGGACTGCACGCCGACGACGTCCTCGACCTGCTGGGCGAGTTGCTCGCGCAGTCGGTGCTGTCCCGCGAGGAGACGGCGGCGGGCCCGCGCTACCGCATGCTGGACACGGTCCGGGCGTACGGCGGGGACTGGCTGGAGGCGGTGGGCGACGCGGGCAGGCTGCGCCGTCGCCACCGCGACTGGTATCTGGGCCTGGCCACCTGGTGCGAGCTGGACTGGTTCTCTCCGCGGCAGGGTGAGGTGGCCGGGCGCGTCGAGACGGAGCTGCCGAATCTGCGCCACGCCCTGGAGTACTGCCTGACCGAGCCGGGCGAGGCGCATCTGGGCCAGTACCTCGCGGGCACCCTGTGGTTCCACTGGGTCGGCTGCGGCCGACTGTCGGAGGGACGGCACTGGCTGGAACGCGCCGTGGATCTCGACGGCGATGGTGACCAGTCGCGGCTGAAGGCCCTGTGGGTGCTCGGCTATGTGGCGATCCTGCAGGGCGACACGGTGCCCGCGCTGACCGCGCTCCAGGAGTGCCGCGAGGAGGCGGAGCGCACCGGCAACGCCATCGCGTTCGCGTACGCCGAGCACCGCACCGGCTGTCTGGCGCTGATCACGGACGACATGGCGGGCGCGGAAACCCTGCTGCGCTCGGCGCTGAGCCGATATCACGAGATCGGCGAGCTGAACAGCAATGTACTGATGGGCCAGGTCGAGCTGGCGATGGCGCTGGCGTTCCAGGGCGATCTGCCGGGCGCGGTGCGGTTGTGCGAGGACGTCCGCCAGGTCTGCGAGGACCATGGGGAGCGCTGGGCGCTGACGTACGCGCTGTACGTACTGGCGTACGAAGCCTTGGCCGACGGCGATGCGGCGCGGACCCGGGATCTCCTTCAGGAGTGCCTCGGCATCGCGCCGGCCTTCCACGATCTGCTCGGCACGGTCCTCTCGATCGAGCTCCTCGCGCTGGTCACGGCGGTGCAGGGCGATCCGGCCGAGGCCGCGCTGCTGCAAGGGGCGGCGGCCCGGATGTGGCCGTCGGTGGGCCTGCCGCTGTTCGGCTCGGCCTACTACAACGCCCCGCACGAGCGGTGCGAGGCCATGGCCCGGGAGCGGCTGGGCGATGAGCGGTACGAGGAGTGCGTACGGGCGGGGGCACGGCTCGGCCAGAAGGCGGCGGTGGCGCGGGCGCTGGGGCGGGCCGGGGCCCGGCCGCTCGGCGCGGTGCCGTCGCCTCGCAGGCTGCCCCCGGACACGCAAAAGCCCGCCGTCTCGCCCACCTCGAAGGGTGGGGAGACGACGGGCTGACGCTGACGCGCAGGTGGTGCTACGTCCGCTGGAAGATCAGCGGGCGTAGTACTCGACGACGAGCTGCTCGTCGCAGATCACCGGGATCTCCTTGCGGTTCGGCTCACGGTCCAGGCGGAACGCCAGGGCGCCGAGGTTCACCTGGAGGTAGCGCGGGGTCTCGCCGTCGGGGGCGAACCCGCCCGCGCGGGAGACCTCGAACAGCGTCTTGCTGCGGCTGCGCTCGCGGACCATCACGACGTCGTCGGGACGGACACGGAACGAGGGCTTGTCGACCTTGCCACCGTTGACCTCGATGTGGCCGTGGACGACCATCTGGCGGGCCTGGTAGATCGTGCGGGCGATGCCCGAACGCAGGACCAGCGCGTCGAGACGGCGCTCGAGCTCGATGATCAGGGCCTCACCGGTCTTGCCCTGAACCTTGGAGGCACGCTCGTAGGCGCGGACGAGCTGGCGCTCGGACACGTCGTACTGCGCGCGCAGACGCTGCTTCTCGAGCAGACGGACCTTGTAGTCCGAGTTCTGCTTGCGGCCGCGGCCGTGCTCGCCCGGCGGGTAGGGGCGGGCCTCGAAGTACTTGACGGCCTTCGGGGTCAGCGCGATGCCGAGGGCACGCGACTTCTTGACCTTGGGGCGGGACTGATTCGCCACTGTCTTTTTCTCTTTCCTGGTTTTCGGCTCACCAGAGTTAAAGGAGGTCGCATCCGCAGCCTGGGAAACCCCGCGGGTCCGGTCGGTCGAACCCGCTGGGCAGCCGCTCCCTGGTCTGGGCACATACGTGCAGCACGCGAGTGGCCCACCGACCGTTCCCGGAAGACCGGGTGGTGGTGGGCTGCCCGCGACACCTTCGACGGTGCGCGACGCTCCTGGAATCCCTCCGTGGAGGCAGGGGCTCCGGCTGGATGTCCCGTTCTGGTGGTGCCGACCGGAGCCGGACACGGGACGCAGCGCTTCCACACATGTTACAGGCCGATCAGGGCCGCCCTCGACCGAGGTGCTTCCTGGTCCACTCCACCGCGTCCGCGTAGCGCGCCTCGGCGCCGTGCCGGGTCGGCGCGTAGTACTCCCGGTCCTTGAGCTCCTCCGGGGCGTACTGCTGGGCGGCGATGCCCTCGGGCAGGTCGTGCGGATACACGTACCCCTGGGCGTGCCCGAGCTTGGCCGCGCCCTTGTAATGCCCGTCGCGCAGGTGCATCGGCACCGGACCCGCGTGTCCCTTGCGTACGTCTTCCATGGCGGCGCCGATCGCCATCGTCGCGGCATTGGACTTCGGTGCCAGGGCGAGGGCGATGGTGGCGTGGCTGAGGGTCAGCGCGGCCTCGGGGAAGCCGATCATCGCGACGGCCTGGGCGGCGGCCACGGCTATGGGCAGCGCGTTCGGATCGGCCAGTCCGATGTCCTCGCTGGCGGAGATCATCAGGCGGCGGGCGATGAAGCGGGGGTCCTCGCCCGCCTCGATCATCCGGGCCAGGTAGTGCAGCGCGGCGTCCACGTCCGAGCCGCGGATGGACTTGATCAGGGCGCTCGCCACGTCGTAGTGCTGGTCGCCGGCGCGGTCGTACTTCACGGCGGCGCGGTCGACGGTCTCCTCCAGGGTCTGGAGGGTGACCTCCGGCTCGCCCTTGTCGAGCGCGGACCCGGCGGCGGCCTCCAGGGCGGTCAGGGCGCGGCGGGCGTCACCGCCGGCGATCCGCAGCAGGTGCTGCTCGGTGTCCTCGGGGAGGGTGACGGCTTCCCGCAGGCCGCGCTCGTCGGTGAGCGCGCGCTTGAGGAGACCGCGCACGTCGTCGTCGGTGAGGGGTTCGAGGGTGAGGAGGAGGGAGCGGGAGAGCAGCGGGGAGATCACCGAGAAGTACGGGTTCTCGGTGGTCGCGGCGATCAGGGTCACCCAGCGGTTCTCGACGGCCGGGAGCAGGGAGTCCTGCTGCGCCTTGCTGAAGCGGTGGATCTCGTCCAGGAAGAGAACGGTCTCCTTGCCGAAGCCGCCGGTGGCGCGGCGTGCACCGTCGATGACCGCGCGCACTTCCTTGACGCCCGCGGTGATCGCGGAGAGCTCCACGAAGCGCTTGTTGGTGGCCTTGGAGACGACATACGCGAGGGTCGTCTTGCCGGTGCCGGGCGGGCCCCAGAGGATCACCGAGGATGGTCCCGCCGGGCCGCCGTTCCCCTCGCCGACGAGTCTGCGCAGGGGCGAGCCCGGCTTCAACAGATGCTGCTGGCCCACGACTTCATCGAGGGTGCGCGGGCGCATCCGTACCGCCAGGGGGCTGCCGGTCGGGTCCTTCTCCTGGCGTTCTTCTGCTGCGGCGGTGAACAAGTCGGGCTCCACGTACAAAACCCTATGTCACGCCACTGACATTGCCCGCAGGGCTGTCAGCTGGTCCAGAAATCCCACCAGCGGGTCAGGATCAGCATCCCGATGATGCCGATGTGCAGCACCGGCAGGACCCAGGTGAACTCGCCGAAGAAGCTCTTCAGCCAGCGCGGGGCGGGCAGGAAGTCGTTGCGGACGTTGGACGAGGTCACGTACCAGAACATGATGATCGTGGCGACCCAGGCGAGGCAGCACCACAGGCACAGCGAGTTGATGCGGTACAGCGACTGGAACTGCAGCCAGGTGCAGAATCCGACGCCGAAGAGCGTGCCCGCGTTGAAGGTCAGCCAGTACCAGCGCGGGAACGTGGCCCGCGCGAGCAGGGTCATGCCGACGCAGATCACCATGCCGTACGCGACGAGTCCCAGCATGGGGTTCGGGAACCCGAAGGCCGAGGCCTGGTCGCTCTTCATGATGTTGCCGCAGGAGACGACCGGGTTCAGGCTGCACCCCGGCACGAAGTTCGGGTTCTCCAGCAGCTTGAACTTGTCGATCGTGATGACCCACGCGGCGAGCAGCCCGGCCGCGCCGGTGATCACCAGCATCAGGGCGAGCGCACGGCTGCCGCCGACCGTCCGGGGACCGTCGACGCGTTCCGGGTCGGTGGAGACGTCCTTGACTGTCGTCTTGCTCATCACGCCGTTTCCGTAGCTTCGAAGGGCCTGCGGGCACCGACATTGTGCCGCACGCGCATGTGTGCCCACCGTTCGATGGGCATAAGGAGGTACGCGCGGTCGTCCCGGAGTGCTCGGTTTCGGCGGGAGGTTCATCGGCATGGCCACACGTCGGCATCGCCGGGCTGAGGGCCTTTTTTTCGCCCCCGCCGCCCCTACCCATTCCCATCCCCTGGGGGCTCCGCCCCCAGACCCCCGTTCCGCCTGGACGGCCTCGTCCTCAAACGCCGGACGGGCTGGGTATGTCAGCCTGTCCGGCGTTTGAGGACGAGCCCTTCGGACGAAGGCGGGGGTCTGGGGGGCGAAGCCCTCAGGAACGGATGGGACGGGTAGGAGAGGCGGGGGCGAGGAAGCCCGGCCTCAGCCCAGTCGGGCCTCGACCTCCGCCACGATCTCGCTCACCCCGACCGCAACCTGCTCACCGGACTCCATGTCCTTGAGCTGCACGACACCCTCGGCGAGATCCCGCTCCCCGGCGACGATCGTGTACCGCGCACCCGACCGGTTCGCGTTCTTCATCGCCCCCTTGAGCCCCTTCGCCCCGTACGAGAAGTCCGCGGCAACGCCCAGCCTCCGCAACTCCGTGACCTTGGCGAAAAGCACCCGCCGAGCCTCCTCACCCAGCGGCACCGCGAACACACTGGTGGCCGCGGGAAGTTCGAGCTCGACGCCCTCCGCCTCCAGCGCGAGAACCGTACGGTCGACACCCAGTGCCCAGCCGACGGACGGCAGCGCAGGACCGCCGATCATCTCGGACAGCCCGTCGTAGCGCCCGCCGCCGCCCACGGCGGACTGGGAACCCAGACCGTCGTGGATGAACTCGAAGGTGGTCCGGGTGTAGTAGTCGAGGCCGCGCACCAGCTTCGGGTCGTCCTCGAAGGAGACGCCCGCGGCGGTGATCAGCTCGCGCACCTCCTCGTGGTACGCCTTGCACCCGTCACACAGGTAGTCGCGCAGCAGCGGCGCGCCGACCAACTGCTTTTGTACGTCGTCGCGCTTGTCGTCGAGGACGCGCAAGGGGTTGATCTCGGCGCGGCGCAGCGTGTCCTCGTCCAGGCTCAGCCCACGCAGGAAGTCCTGGAGGGCAGCCCGGTAGACGGGACGGCACTCCTTGTCGCCCAGCGAGTTGAGCAGGATCCGGAAGTCGCGCAGACCGAGCGAGCGGTACGCCTGGTCCGCCAGGATGATCAACTCGGCGTCGAGCGCCGGGTCCTCCGCACCGATCGCCTCGGCGCCGACCTGCGAGAAGTGGCGGTAACGGCCCTTCTGGGGGCGCTCGTAGCGGTAGTACGAGCCCGAGTACCAGAGCTTGACCGGCAGATTGCCGAGCTTGTGCAGATTGGCCTCGAGCGCCGCGCGCAGCACGGACGCGGTGCCTTCGGGGCGCAGCGCCAGCTTGTCGCCGCCCTTGGTCTCGAAGGCGTACATCTCCTTGGTCACGATGTCGGTGGACTCACCGACCCCGCGCGCGAACAGCTCGGCGCTCTCGAAGCCGGGCGTCTCGATGTAGCCGTAGCCGGAGTTCCGCAGCGGGGCGGCGATCGCCTCACGCACGGCGAGGTACTTGGCGCTCTCCGGCGGAATCAGGTCGTACGTGCCCTTGGGGGCCTTGAAGGTGCTCACGGAAAGTCTCGTCACATTCCTCGTCGGGGAGCGGTGTTCACATCAGCTCCCTGGCCGGCTGCCACCTGCCGCAGATACGGGTTGGCGGCGCGCTCCTGGCCGATGGTCGTCTGGGGGCCGTGGCCGGACAGCACCACGGTCGAGTCGTCGAGCGGCAGGCACACGCGGGCCAGCGAGCCGAGCATCTCGTCCATGTCACCGCCGGGCAGGTCGGTGCGTCCGATGGAGCCGGCGAAGAGCAGATCCCCGGAGAAGAACACGGACGGGATGTCCGCGCTCTCGGGCATCCGGAAGGCCACCGACCCCTTCGTATGGCCGGGCGCGTGCGCGACGGACAGCTCCAGGCCGGCGAGTTCCAGTCGCGCGCCGTCGGTGAGCGTCTTCACGTCGTCCGGCTCCCCCACCGTCAGCTCGCCCATCAGCGGCATCCCGATGGACCGGCCGAGCGCCCGCTCCGGGTCGCTCATCATGTACCGGTCCTCGGGGTGGATCCAGGCCGGTACGTCGTGCGCTCCGCACACCGGGACGACCGAGGCGACATGGTCGATGTGGCCATGGGTGAGGATGACCGCGACGGGCTTGAGCCGATGCTTCAGAAGCGTGTCCTCGACTCCCTGGGCGGCCTGATGGCCCGGGTCGATGATCACGCACTCCTCACCCGCGGCGGGGGCGACCAAGTAACAGTTGGTGCCCCAGGCCCCGGCGGGGAACCCGGCAATGAGCACGATCGTCCTTCGTGGTGGCGTACGCGATGTGTCGTACGGGGTGGGCGGCTGTGGATCAGAGCCTACCGGCGCTGCCGATTCCTCAGCGAACCCATATACGGTACGGGGCACACGCAGGCGGTCGGCTCACAAGACGCACGCGTCCCACTTGACGTACGAGACGCATGAGGAGATAACCCGGTGGTCACCCAGGAACAGCGGCGACGTCAGCTCGCCCGGGAGAAGTTCTTGCGGCAGCAGCAGCGGCGTACGGCCGCGCGGCGCAAGACGAACATGCGCAACTCGGTGATCGCATCGGTCCTCGGTGTGGTCGTCGTCGGCAGCGTGGTGTCGTACGCGACCGGGGTGTTCAACGGCGACGACAAGAAGGCCAACGCGGGCGCGGAGGTGACCCCGAGCGCTTCGGCGACGAGCGCGGCACCGGATCCGTGCGAGAAGGCCGCCGAGGGCGCGGCGAAGTCGCTGAGCTGGAAGAAGGAGCCGGCGGTCACCATCGACAAGTCCGCGGACTACACGATGAAGATGGCCACGACCTGCGGCGACATAGACATCGCCCTGAAGACGGCCGCGGCCCCGCACACCGTGAACTCGTTCAGCTTCCTCGCGGGCAAGGGGTTCTTCGACCACACCAAGTGCCACCGGCTCACCACGAACGGCATCTACGTGCTGCAGTGCGGTGACCCGCAGGGCACCGGCAGCGGCGGTCCCGGGTACACGATCCCGGACGAGAACCTGAAGGACAAAACCCTCAAGGGCGGCGTGTATCCGGCAGGCACGGTCGCCATGGCGAACACCGGCACGGCGCACACCGGCGGCAGCCAGTTCTTCCTCGTGTACCAGGACAGTCAGCTGCCGGCCAGCTACACACCGTTCGGAACTATTTCCAAGTCCGGCCTGACGGTCCTCAAGAAGATCGCGGCGGCCGGCGAGAGCACAGGCCAGGGCGATGGCGCGCCCAACGCGACCGTCGTCGTCAACAAGATGACCGTGACGAAATCCTGACCGTCAACTGCGAAATTTCGGTCGCGCTGGATGCGGACAGCCGCCGTGCTGGTCGCCTATGTTGGCCGTGACGAAACTGTGGACGATGCCCGGGGGCACTGAAGCCCCTCGCAGGCATCATGTGGAGGAGGCGCTGTGAGCAGCGACCCGTGGGGCCGCGTCGACGAGACGGGGACCGTGTACGTGCGTACGGCCGACGGCGAGCAGGTCGTCGGTTCCTGGCAGGCCGGCTCTCCTGATGAGGCGCTGGCTTACTTCGAGCGCAAGTACGAAGGCCTGGTTGTCGAGATCGGCCTCCTCGAGAAGCGAGTGAAGACCACCGACCTGTCGGCGAAGGACGCGCAGACGGCCATCGACCACATTCGCGAGCAGGTGGACGCCCACCACGCGGTGGGTGATCTGGACGCGTTGCGGCAGCGGCTGGACAAGCTCGTCGAGACGGTCGAATCGCGCCGTGAGGAGCGCAAGGTCCAGCGCGCGAAGCAGTCCGACGAGGCGCGGCACGCCAAGGAGGCGCTGGTCGTCGAGGCGGAGGAACTGGCGCAGAGCGACCAGTGGCGGGCGGCCGGTGAGCGGCTGCGCTCCCTGGTGGACACGTGGAAGGGGCTGCCACGACTCGACCGCAAGTCGGACGACGAGCTGTGGCACCGCTTTTCGCATGCCCGCTCGGCGTTCTCCAAGCGGCGCAAGGCGCACTTCGCCTCGCTGGACGCGCAGCGTGAGGAGGCCCGCAAGACCAAGGAGAAGCTGGTCGCGGAGGCCGAGTCGCTGTCCGGCTCGACGGACTGGGGTCCCACCGCGGCGCGCTACCGCGAGCTGATGACGGACTGGAAGTCCGCGGGCCGCGCCCAGCGCGAGCACGAGGACGACCTGTGGAACCGCTTCCGCGGCGCCCAGGACGTCTTCTTCGCGGCGCGCAGCTCGGTCTTCGCCGAGCGGGACGCGGAGCAGACGGAGAACCTGAAGCTCAAGGAGGAGCTGGCCGAGGAGGCCGAGAAGCTCGTCCCGGTGCAGGACCTGAAGGCGGCCCGGGCCGCTTTCCGCTCGATCAACGAGCGCTGGGAGGCCATCGGCCATGTGCCGCGCGACGCCCGCCCGAAGGTCGAGGGCCGGATGCACGCGGTGGAGCGGGCTTTCCAGGAGTCCGAGGAGGCCGAGTGGCGCCGGACCAACCCGGAGGCACGCGCGCGTGCCGAGGGTCTGACCGGTCAGCTGCAGGCTGCCGTGGACAAGCTCCGTGGCCAGATCGAGGCGGCGCGCTCCGCGGGCAACACCGCGAAGGCCGACAAGCTCCAGAGGGAGCTCGACGGCCGTCAGGCGCTGCTCGACCAGGCGCTGAAGGGGCTGCAGGAGTTCGGCGGCTGAGGCGGCTGAGGCGGCTGAGGCGGCTGAGTTTTTCCGCTGCTACGTAGAGGGGCTCCCGTACGGTGCGTACGGGAGCCCCTCTACGTAGCGGCCGATTACGGCCTGCGGGCCGAAGTGACGCGGTACACGTCGTAGACGCCCTCGACGCCCCTGACCGCCTTCAGGACGTGCCCCAGGTGCTTGGGGTCGCCCATCTCGAAGGTGAAGCGGGAGGTGGCGACGCGGTCGCGGGACGTCTGGACGGCCGCGGACAGGATGTTGACGTGCTGGTCCGACAGGACGCGCGTGACGTCCGAGAGGAGTCGGGAGCGGTCCAGGGCCTCGACCTGGATGGCGACCAGGAAGACCGAGGACTGGGTGGGCGCCCACTCGACCTCGAGGATGCGCTCGGGCTCACGGGACAGCGAGTCGACGTTGACGCAGTCGCTGCGGTGCACCGAGACGCCGCTGCCGCGGGTGACGAAGCCGATGATCGGGTCGCCGGGGACGGGCGTACAACAGCGGGCGAGCTTGACCCACACGTCGTCGACGCCCTTGACGACGACACCCGGGTCGGCGTTGGAGCGCCGCTTGCGGCCGCGGCCGCGCGCGGGCGGAACCGACTCGTCGATCTCCTCGGTGGCCGCCTCCTCGCCACCGAGCGCCTGCACCAGCTTCTGCACGACGCTCTGCGCGGCGACATGGCCCTCGCCGATCGCCGCGTACAGCGACGAGATGTCGGGGTAGCGCATCTCGTGCGCGAGGGTGACCAGGGAGTCGCCGGTCAGGATGCGCTGGATCGGCAGGTTCTGTTTGCGCATGGCGCGCGCGATGGCGTCCTTGCCCTGCTCGATCGCCTCGTCGCGGCGCTCCTTGGAGAACCAGGCGCGGATCTTGTTGCGGGCGCGCGGGGACTTCACGAAGCCGAGCCAGTCGCGGGAGGGGCCCGCGCCGGCCGCCTTGGAGGTGAAGACCTCCACCAGGTCGCCGTTGTCCAGCGTGGATTCGAGCGGTACGAGGCGGCCGTTGACCCGTGCGCCTATGGTGCGGTGGCCGACCTCCGTGTGGACCGCGTACGCGAAGTCCACCGGGGTCGCGCCCGCCGGGAGCGCTATGACGTCGCCCTTGGGCGTGAAGACGAAGACCTCGTTGCGGGACAGGTCGAAGCGCAGGGACTCGAGGAACTCGCTGGGGTCCTCGGTCTCCTTCTGCCAGTCGAGCAACTGGCGCAGCCACGCCATGTCGTTGACGGCGTCCTTGTCCTTGCCCGCGCTCCTCGGGGCGTCGGTGCGCACCTTGGAGGCACCGGCGGAGGGCTCCTGCTTGTACTTCCAGTGCGCGGCGATGCCGTACTCGGCACGGCGGTGCATGTCGAACGTACGGATCTGGAGTTCGACGGGCTTGCCGTTGGGTCCGATGACCGTCGTGTGCAGCGACTGGTACATGTTGAACTTGGGCATCGCGATGTAGTCCTTGAACCGGCCGGGGACCGGGTTCCATCGCGCGTGCACCGTGCCGAGGGCCGCGTAACAGTCGCGCACCGTGTCGACCAGTACACGAATGCCCACCAGGTCGTAGATCTCCGCGAAGTCACGGCCGCGGACGATCATCTTCTGGTAGACGCTGTAGTAGTGCTTCGGGCGGCCGGTGACGGTGGCCTTGATGCGGGCGGCGCGCAGGTCGGACTGGACCTCGTCGGTCACTATGGCGAGGTATTCGTCGCGCTTGGGGGCCCGCTCGGCGACAAGGCGCACGATCTCGTCGTACATCTTGGGGTAGAGGATCGCGAAGGCGAGGTCCTCCAGCTCCCACTTGATGGTGTTCATGCCCAGCCGGTGGGCGAGAGGCGCGTAGATCTCCAGGGTCTCGCGCGCCTTCTTCTCCTGCTTCTCGCGCTTGAGGTAGCGCATGGTGCGCATGTTGTGCAGACGGTCGGCGAGCTTGATGACCAGGACGCGGGGGTCCTTGGCCATGGCGACGACCATCTTGCGCACGGTCTCGGCCTGCGCGGCCTCGCCGAACTTGACCTTGTCGAGTTTGGTGACGCCGTCGACGAGGAGGGCGACCTGGTCGCCGAAGTCGCGACGCAGGGTGTCGAGGCCGTACTCGGTGTCCTCGACGGTGTCGTGCAGGAGGCCCGCCATCAGCGTGGCCGGGTCCATGCCGAGTTCGGCGAGGATCGTGGTCACGGCGAGCGGGTGCGTGATGTACGGGTCGCCGCTCTTGCGCTTCTGGCCGCGGTGCCAGCGCTCGGCGACCTGGTAGGCGTTCTCGATCTGCCGGAGCGTCGCCGTCTCGATCTTCGGGTCATTGCTGCGCACTATCCGCAGCAGCGGCTCCAGGACCGGGTTGTACGGGTTGGAGCGCTGGACGCCGAGCCGGGCGAGGCGGGCCCGTACGCGGTTGGAGGAGCCGCCGGTGCGCGTGGGCTGGCCCGCCGCGGAACGGACTGCCGGGGTGCTCGCGGGGCGCTCGGGAGTGGCCGGCTTGGGGCGTGGCTGCTCGGCCGCCTTGTCGTCCGGCGCGGACTGGGCGTGTTCGACCGGCCCGCTGGTGGCGTTCTTGGCGGGCGTGTCCGCGGGACCCGAGGTGGGCTCGGGCTTGGCGGCGGTGAGTGGCTGGGCCTCGTCTGGCAAGAGGACTCCTCGTGCGCGATCCGGGTCCCCCGGTCAGGCTCCGGATACCCCATGGTAGCGATCCTGAGCGTCGGACTCTCTTTCGGCCGCTGGGACGGCCTCGTACAGGAGCAACGCAAGAGGCGGGCGCCGGATTCCTCCGGGCCCGCCTCTGCGGTGTCCTAGGGGTGTCTCAGGCCTTTCCTGAGGCTTTCCCCGGGGGGATCGGACCTTGCTGGGTCCTCAGGACGCTCAGACCTTGAGGAGCGCCTCCAGCGGAGCGCCCGCGAGGGCCGGCTCCAGGCGGCCGCGGCCGCCGAGGAAGCCGAGCTCCATCAGTACGGCGACGCCCGCGACCTCGGCGCCCGCCCGGCGGATCAGCTCGAGCGAGGCCTCGGCCGTGCCACCGGTGGCGAGGACGTCGTCGACGACCATGACACGGTCGCCCGCGACCAGGTCCTCGGCATGGACCTCGATCTCGGCGGAGCCGTACTCCAGGTCGTACGCCTGCGACAGCGTCGCTCCGGGAAGCTTGCCCGCCTTGCGTACGGGGATGAAGCCGAGCCCGGCACGGACGGCGACGGGGGCACCGAGGATGAAGCCGCGGGCCTCCAGGCCGACGATCTTCGTGGCTTCGTTGCGGACGGCGATGTCGGCCAGCGCTTCGGTGAGCGCCGTGAACGCCGCGGGGTCCGCCAGGAGCGGGGTGATGTCCTTGAACATCACGCCCGGCTCCGGGTAGTCGGCAACGTCACGGATACGGCTGAGCAGCAGCCCTTCGATGTCGGTCATCGGCGCTTTCCCGAGGGTCGGCCGCGGCCACGGCTGCGGGAAGCGGGCTGGCTGCGCGGGCCGACGACCGCCGTTGCGGCGTCCTCCGGCTCGTCGTCGTCCAGCGGTTCGTCGAAGACCTCGGTCTCGGTCTCCAGGGGCTCGCCCTTCGCGGCGGCCTGAGCCCGCTTGGCGAGCACGCGCTTCTTCAGGGCCTTCATCTGCGGCTCGCGCTCCTTGAGGTCGGCGACGAGCGGCGTGGCGATGAAGATCGAGGAGTACGCACCGGCCGCGAGGCCGACGAACAGCGACAGCGAGATGTCGTTGAGCATGCCCGCGCCGAGCACACCGCCACCGATGAACAGCAGGCCCGCGACCGGCAGCAGCGCGACCACCGTGGTGTTGATGGAGCGGACCAGCGTGCCGTTGATCGAGCGGTCGGCGATCTCGCTGTAGGTCCAGCGGGTCTGTTTGGTGATGTCCTTCGTCTGTTCCTTGAGGCTGTCGAACACGACGACCGTGTCGTAGAGCGAGTAGCCGAGGATCGTGAGCAGACCGATCACGGTGCCTGGAGTGACTTCGAAGCCGACCAGGGCGTAGATGCCGACCGTGATGGTGATGTCGTGGATCAGTGCGACGAGCGCGGCCAAGGCCATGCGCCACTCGAAGGCGATCGCCAGGTAGATCACGACGAGGACCATGAAGATCGCCAGGCCTTGCCAGGCCTTGTTGGCGATCTGGTCACCCCAACTGGGGCCGACCAGCTCCGCGTTGATCTTGTCAGCGTCGACCTTGAGGTCCTTGGCGAGCTGCTCGTTGATCTGGTCGGACTTGCCGGTGTCGATGCCGGCGATCTGGATGCGCAGGCCGCCGTTGCCGAGCTGCTGGACGATCGCGTCGTGGCCGGACGCCTCTTCCGCGTACGTCTCGGCCTGGGACACCGAGACGCTGGTCCTCTCGGTGGTGAAGACGGCGCCGCCCTGGAACTCGATGCCCATGTTCAGGCCGCGCACCGTCAGGCCGAGGATGGCCGTGATGGTGATCAGGATCGAGATGCCGTACCAGATCTTGCGCTTGCCGACGAAGTCGTAGCCGATCTCGCCGCGGTGGAGCCGGGCGCCGAGGGTGCCGAGTTTCGACATCTCACGCCTCCTTCGTGTCGACGGGGGCGGAAGCGCGACGGGTGCGGCGCAGCGGCGGCTTGGCGCCCAGTCGCTTCGGGTCGAGACCGGACCAGCTGTGGCCGCTCGCGAAGAACTTCTTGCGGGCGAGGATCGTCATCAGCGGCTTGGTGAAGAAGAAGACCACGACCACGTCGAGCACGGTGGTCAGACCGAGCGTGAACGCGAAGCCCTGGACCTTGCCGACGGTGACGATGAAGAGCACCGCGGCGGCCAGGAACGACACGAAGTCGGACACCATGATGGTGCGCCGGGCCCGTGGCCAGGCACGCTCGACGGCGGGCCGCAGGGAGCGGCCCTCGCGGATCTCGTCCCGGATGCGTTCGAAGAACACGATGAACGAGTCCGCTGTGATACCGATCGCGACGATCGCACCGCAGACGGCCGGCAGGTTCAGTGCGAACCCGATGGTGGGACCGAGCAGCGCCATGATCACGTACGTGAGGATGCCGGAGACCAGCAAGGAGGCGATCGCGATGAGCGACAGGCCCCGGTAGTAGACCACCAGGTAGACGACGACCAGGGCCAGGCCGATGCCGCCCGCGATCAGACCGGCTTCGAGCTGCTCACCGCCGAGCGCGGCGGTGACGGTGGTGACGCTCGCCTCCTTGAAGGTGAGCGGCAGCGCGCCGTACTTCAGCATGTTCGCCAGGTCCTGCGCCTCGGTCTGGTCGAAGCTGCCGGAGATCTCCGCGCTGCCGCCGGTCAGCGCCTGGTTGACGTACGGGTCGGAGACGACCTCACCGTCGAGGACGATGGCGAACTGGTTCTGCGGGGACTGGTTCTGCGCGAGCTTGCCGGTGATGCTGGCGAACTTCTTGGAGCCACCGGACGTGAAGTCCATGGTGACCTTCCAGCCCGCGGTGCTCTGGGTGTCGAAGACGGCGGAGGCCGACTTGATGTCCGTACCCGACACCTCGGCGGGGCCGAGGATGTACTTCTGCCACTGGCCCGAGGAGTTCTGGCCGCAGGCCACGGTGGTGTCTGTGGGCTTGACGCCTTCGCCGGTCTTGGCCCGGACCGCCGGGTCGGTGCAGTCGAGCGCGGTGTACTGCGCTTGGAGCGCGGTGGTCGCGGCGTCGGCGCTGCTGCTCGCGGACGGGGAGGCGCTGGCGGAGGCCGAGGAAGTCGCGGAGCTGCTCGCGGACGGCGTGGAGTCGGCCTTCAGGGCGTCGGTGACCGCGCGGCCCTGGGAGGTGGCGGTGGCCGACGGGCTCGCGGAGCTCGACGAGGACGAGGTCGCCTTGTCGGCGGCCGACTCGGAGGCGCTCGGCGACGCGCTGCCGGAGGCGCTCGTCGACGGGCTGGCCGTCGCGGCCGTCCCGGTGACCTCGGTGGTCAGGACCGGACGGAAGTAGAGCTTGGCGGTGGTGCCGACCTGCTCCCGGGCCTGCTTGGAGTTCGTGCCCTTGGGGATGTTGACGATGATGTTGCGATCGCCCTGGGTCTGGACCTCCGCCTCGGAGACGCCAAGACCATTGACACGGCGGTTCATGATGTCGACCGCGGTGTTCATGTTGGTCTTGTTGATCGCGTTCGGCTGGCCCGGCTCGTTCTTCGCTTCGAGCGTGATGCTCGTGCCGCCGGCGAGGTCGATGCCGAGACGCGGAGTGGTGTGCCCGGAGAGGAACATCCCCCCGGTGAGCGCCACGATGGCGATCAGGATGAGGGCCAGCGAGCGCCCCGGCCTGCTCTGGGCGCTCGCGCTCCGGCCCTTCTTCGGTGCTGCCACCTTCTCGTACTCCCTCTCGGGCCGCCTCGCGCGGGGTCAGCGCGTGGGCGGCCATGACATGGTGTCGGGACTCCGTGCGGTAAGACGCACATCCCGGGAGACGCGGGGCACGAGCGGATCGCGCCGCGTCCCCGGGGGGTGCCTACTTCGCGTCGGACTCGCCGTCGGTCTTCTTCGGCTCGGCTTCGTCGTCCTTGTCGGCCTTCGCCTCGACCTTCGCCTCGGCGGTCTCGTCGACCTTGTCGGACGGCTCGTCCGCGGCGTCCTTCTTGCCGAGGTCGAGGGGCTTGGCGTCGGAAGCGTCGGAAGCGACGTCGGCGGCGGGCTCGTCGGTCTTGGTGAGGGAGGAGGCGTCGTCCGGAACGATCGAACCGTCGGCCTCCAGCTCGTGCTCGATGCCGTGGACGATGCGGTTGTACTCGTCGTCGGAGAGCACGGCGCCGATCGCGTTCTTCGCGAAGAGCAGGTCGACACCCGGGCCCGCATCAAGAAGGACCGAGTCCTCGTTGACCTCCTTGACGGTGGCGTACATACCACCGATCGTGCGCACGCCGGAGCCGGGCTGCATCTCATTGCGCATGGACGCGGCCTGCTGCTGCTTCTTCTTGGCCGACCGGGTCATCAGGAACATGGCCCCGATGAGCACGATGAACGGGAGGAGGGTCACGAGACTCACGGGTCGGAACTTCCTTCTTCGACCGCAATGGTGAGCGGCCTGCTGGATGGGGGTATGTACGTCGCCGACAAGGGCGGCATCGGCGGAGTCTAAGCGAGTCCGCACTCAGGGAACAACGCTCAGCATGGCACCGGGGTTCCTGACCTCGCGAGTGCCCTCGCCGTCACGCCCCGAACAGGTCCCCTTGTCCGTTTCCCCCGTTTGACCGGGAGGGCGGGGTGAGGCCGAGATGCGCCCAGGCGGCCGGGGTCGCGACCCGACCGCGCGGTGTCCGGGCGAGCAGGCCTTCCCGCACCAGGAAGGGCTCGGCGACCTCCTCGACGGTCTCGCGCTCCTCCCCCACCGCGACCGCGAGCGTGGACAGGCCGACCGGGCCGCCGCCGAAGAGCTTGAGCAGGGCTTCCAGGACGCCGCGGTCGAGGCGGTCGAGGCCGCGGCCATCGACTTCGTAGACCTTCAACGCGGCCGCCGCGATCTCGCGCGTGATGACGCCGTCGGCCTTCACCTGCGCATAGTCCCGTACACGGCGCAGCAGGCGGTTGGCGATACGGGGCGTGCCCCGGGAGCGGCCGGCGATCTCGGCGGCGCCGTGGGAGTCGATCTCGACGTCGAGGAGGCTCGCGGAGCGGTGGATGACACGCTCCAGCTCGGCGGGCTCGTAGAACTCCATGTGCGCGGTGAACCCGAAGCGGTCGCGCAGCGGGGGCGGCAGCAGTCCCGCGCGCGTGGTGGCGCCGACCAGGGTGAACGGCGGCAGCTCCAACGGGATCGCGGTGGCGCCGGGGCCCTTGCCGACGATGACGTCGACGCGGAAGTCCTCCATCGCCATGTAGAGCATCTCCTCGGCCGGCCGGGACATGCGGTGGATCTCGTCGAGGAACAGCACCTCGCCCTCCTGGAGCGAGGAGAGGATCGCGGCGAGGTCTCCGGCGTGCTGGATGGCCGGGCCGCTGGTGATGCGGATCGGGGCGCCCATCTCGGCCGCGATGATCATCGAGAGGGTGGTCTTGCCGAGGCCCGGGGCGCCGGAGAGGAGCACATGGTCGGCGGTGGCGCCGCGCGCGCGTGCGGCGCGCAGGACGAGGTCGAGCTGTTCGCGGACCTTCTCCTGGCCGATGAACTCGTCCAGGTCCTTGGGGCGCAGGGCCGCCTCGACGGCCTGGTCCTCACGGTCGGCGACAGAGCCCACCAGCCGCTCCGCGGCGGGGCCGACAAGCCGCTCGGCGGCGGTCTCGTCGGTCGTGTCGTCCCAGTTCACTGAAGTTCTCCTAGCCGTGCGGGCCGGGTGAGTCGTCGGCCGGGGGTCCGGGGTGCGTCCCCCGGGGAAGCACAGCGTTGCTTGTGCCTCGCGGTCGCAGGGGGGTCCTACGGGCTTCGGGGCTCACGGCCCCTAGCGTGCTCTGTTGAGGGTCTGCAGGGCGGCCTTCAGCAGCTGGCCCACCGGGGGTGCGCCCGCGGCGGCCTCCGCCTGCGGGGCGACCGCGGAGACGGCCTCGTCGGCCTCACGGGTCGCGTACCCGAGGCCGATCAGGGCGGCGTGCAGTTGGTCGCGCCAGCCGGTGCTGACCGGAGACCCGATTCCCGTGCTCGTGCCGAGCGGCTCGCCGAGCCGGTCCTTGAGCTCGAGGAGAAGTTTCTGGGCGCCCTTCTTGCCGATGCCGGGGACGGCGGTGAGCGACTTCTCGTCGTCGGTGGCCACCGCGCGGCGCAGGGCGTCGGGCGTGTGCACGGCCAGCATGGCCTGGGCCAGGCGCGGGCCGACGCCGCTCGCGGTCTGCAGCAGCTCGAAGGTCTGCCGCTCGTCGTCGTCGGCGAAGCCGTAGAGAGTGAGCGAGTCCTCGCGTACGACGAGGGAGGTGGCGAGCTTGGCCGGCTGTCCCATGCGCAGCCCGGAGAGCGTGCCCGGCGTGCACTGGACGGCGATGCCGATGCCGCCCACCTCGACCACCGCGGAGTCGGGGGCGAGGGCGGCGACCGGGCCGCTGACGAAGGCGATCATGCGGTACGCCCTTTCGATGCGAGTTTCGATGCGTGCAGGGCGACGGCCTGCTGGAGTCTGTTCTGGGCGGGTGCGCGCCAGATGTGGCAGATGGCGAGGGCGAGAGCGTCGGCGGCGTCGGCGGGCTTGGGGGGCGCGTCGAGCCGAAGGAGGCGGGTGACCATGGCGCCCACCTGTGCCTTGTCGGCGCGGCCGCTGCCGGTGACGGCGGCCTTGATCTCGCTCGGGGTGTGCAGGGCGACGGGGATGCCGCGCCGGGCGGCGCAGAGCGTGGCGACGGCGCTGGCCTGTGCCGTGCCCATCACCGTACGGACGTTGTGCTGGCTGAACACCCGCTCCACGGCGACGAATTCGGGTTCGTACTCGTCGAGCCACTGCTCGATGCCCTGCTCGATGGCGACGAGGCGCAGGCCCAATTCGGCGTCCGCCGGGGTGCGTACGACACCGACGCCGCGCATGGTCAGGGGCCGGCCCGCGACACCTTCGACCACGCCGACACCGCACCGGGTCAACCCCGGGTCAACCCCCAGTACCCGCACCCCAATGCGCCCCTTCTGCGGCTAAACCGCCGCCGCTTTCGCGGAGGTGGCTGATCGCCGTCGTGGTTGCTCAATTGATGGTTGCGGTCCCGCGGGCGACGATCATCATCTGTTGTCGCCAGGCTATCTGCTGCCACTGACAACGACGGCGGGCCGGTAGGACGCGTCCCACCAGCCCGCCAGAAGGAAGCCTCGCGCCTCAGGCGTCGACCTTCTCCATCACGTCGTCGCTGACGTCGAAGTTGGCGAAGACGTTCTGCACGTCGTCGCTGTCCTCGAGCGCGTCGATCAGCTTGAAGATCTTCCGGGCGCCGTCCTCGTCCAGCTCGACCTGCATGGTCGGGACGAAGTTGGCGTCGGCCGAGTCGTAGTCGATCCCGGCTTCCTGGAGGGCGGTGCGGACCGCGACCAGGTCGGTCGCCTCGGAGAGCACCTCGAAGGACTCGCCCAGGTCGTTGACCTCCTCGGCACCCGCGTCGAGCACGGCACCCAGGACGTCGTCCTCGGTCAGCTCGCCCTTGGGGACGATCACGACGCCCTTGCGGTTGAAGAGATACGAGACGGAACCCGGGTCGGCCATGTTGCCGCCGTTACGGGTCATGGCGACCCGGACGTCCGAGGCGGCGCGGTTGCGGTTGTCGGTGAGGCACTCGATGAGCACCGCGACACCGTTCGGGCCGTAGCCTTCGTACATGATCGTCTCGTAGTCGGCGCCACCGGCTTCGAGGCCGGCGCCACGCTTGACCGCGGAGTCGATGTTCTTGTTCGGGACCGAGCTCTTCTTGGCCTTCTGAATGGCGTCGAACAGCGTGGGATTGCCGGCGGGGTCGGCGCCACCCGTGCGGGCCGCGACCTCGATGTTCTTGATCATCTTCGCGAAGAGCTTGCCGCGCTTGGCGTCGATCACGGCCTTCTTGTGCTTCGTCGTAGCCCATTTAGAGTGGCCGGACATCTGCCTGTCTCCTTCGCGTAACCCATCCTGCACGAACTCCCCCAGACCTTAAGAGTCTGGGGGGACCCCCAGATCCTACAAGGACTCCGGTGAGCGGTTCGCGCGCACCATGTCGACGAAGAGGCCGTGCACGCGGTGGTCGCCGGTCAGTTCGGGGTGGAACGACGTGGCGAGCGCGTTGCCCTGGCGTACGGCGACGATGTGGCCCTCGTGCTCGGCGAGCACTTCGGCCGCGGCGCCTACGGATTCGACCCAGGGGGCGCGGATGAAGACGCCCTCTACAGGATCGCCCTCTACGCCCTTGACGTCGACAGCCGCTTCGAAGGACTCGTTCTGACGTCCGAAGGCGTTGCGGCGCACGATCATGTCGATGCCGCCGAACGTCTCCTGGCCCGAGCGCGGGTCGAGGATCTTGTCGGCGAGCATGATCATGCCCGCGCAGGTGCCGTAGACCGGCATGCCGTCCCGCACGCGTGCGCGCAGGGGCTCCATCATCCCGAACAGAGCGGCCAGCTTGGAGATGGTGGTGGACTCGCCGCCGGGGATGACCAGGCCATCCACCTCGGCGAGCTCCTCGGGGCGCCGCACCGGCCTGGCCACGGCGTCAGCCGCGGCCAGGGCGATCAGGTGCTCCCGTACGTCGCCCTGGAGAGCCAGGACGCCTATGACGGGGGTGTTCATGAGTGGTGTTGCCTTACCAGCCGCGGTTGGCGTAGCGCTCGGTCTCGGGGAGGGTGTCGCAGTTGATGCCGACCATGGCCTCGCCCAGGTTGCGGGACGCTTCCGCGATGATCTTCGGGTCGTCGTAGAAGGTGGTCGCCTTCACGATGGCGGCGGCGCGCTTGGCCGGGTCACCGGACTTGAAGATGCCGGAGCCGACGAAGACGCCCTCGGCGCCGAGCTGGCGCATCAGGGCGGCGTCGGCCGGGGTGGCGACACCACCGGCGGAGAACAGCACGACCGGGAGCTTGCCCAGCTCGGCGACCTCCTTGACGATCTCGTACGGGGCGCGCAGCTCCTTGGCGGCGGCGTACAGCTCGTTGTTGTCGAAGCCGCGCAGCTTGGCGATCTCGTTCTTGATCTGGCGCAGGTGGCGGACCGCCTCGACGACGTTGCCGGTGCCGGCCTCGCCCTTGGAGCGGATCATGGCCGCGCCCTCGGCTATGCGGCGCAGGGCTTCGCCCAGGTTGGTGGCGCCGCAGACGAAGGGGGTCGTGAAGGCCCACTTGTCGGAGTGGTTGACCTCGTCGGCCGGGGTGAGGACCTCGGACTCGTCGATGTAGTCGACGCCGAGGGACTGGAGCACCTGGGCCTCGACGAAGTGGCCGATCCGCGACTTCGCCATCACCGGGATCGAGACGGCGTCGATGATGCCCTCGATCATGTCCGGGTCGGACATGCGGGCCACACCGCCGTCCTTGCGGATGTCGGCCGGGACCCGCTCCAGGGCCATGACGGCGACGGCGCCCGCATCCTCGGCGATCTTCGCCTGCTCGGGCGTGACGACGTCCATGATCACGCCGCCCTTGAGCTGCTCGGCCATGCCGCGCTTCACGCGCGCGGTGCCGGTCGCAGTGCTTTCAGCGGGCTGGGCGGAGTTGGAGAGGGTGCTGGACACGGGTTGACCTCACTCGGTGAAAGAGGGTTTCTGCAGCACCGAGGGAACATCTCGCGACCAGGCCACAGCAAGGGCCAATGGGGAGGCGGTGGCTCGTTTTTCGGTGTGTGGGGGTGGAGGCGGGGGGGGTGTTCGCCCCCGCCGCCCCTACCCATTCCCGTCCCCTGGGGGCTCCGCCCCCAGACCCCCGCTTCGACCTGAACGGTCTCGTCCTCAAGCGCCGGACGGGCTGAAAGAGTGCGGCCCGGCGCTGAAAATCTTCTGACCCCGGCCGGGGATATCCAGCCCGTCCGGCGTTTGAGGACGAGCCTTTCGGGCGAGCGGGGGTCCAGGGGGCGCAGCCCCCAGGGATGGGACCGGTAGGGGCGGCGGGGGCGGGAAACCCCGGGGCGTTCAGCTGGTCGGACGGTCCGCGAGGGCCGTCGGCGGCTCGTCGTCCATCTCGAAGGCCATGGGAAACGGCGCGTGCCCAGCGAGCCGGAACCAACGCACCTTGTGGTGCCGACGCAGGGCACGCGCGGCACGTACCGCGTCGTTGTGGAAGCGCCGAGCCATCGGCACCCGCCGCACCGCCTGAGCCAGCTCACCTGCCGCCGCCTCGCCACCCGGCGCCTCCCGCACCGCCTCCACCTGCTGCGCCTCCCCGAAAACGGCCCGCAACGCTTGACTGAGCTCGCTCTCGGCGACCTCACGCTGCTCCTCCTCCGCCTGCCGGGCAGCGTGCGCCGCCTCGTACAGCACGATCGAGGCGGCCGGATCGAGAACCCCGGAGGTCGCCAACTCCTGGGCGACCGAGGCACGGCGCAACAACTGCGCGTCGAGGGCGGCGCGCGCGGCGTCGATCCGGGCGTGCAGCCGGTCGAGACGCCCCGCGGTCCAGCTCAGGTAGAGGCCGATCGCGACGAGGCCGACGAGGATCCAGATCAGGGTTGCGGTCACGGGCGGCAAGGCTACCCCGGTGCGGTCACCCCGCCGTCACGTCCCAGGCGCAGCGGAACCCGCCGTGCCCGGTCGAGGAGTCGGGCGTGTTCTTCGACCGGGCCGCCACCCGGTAGCGGTTGCAGTACGAGGTGTGGCACAGGTAGGAGCCGCCACGGATGACGCGCTGCTCGGCGCCCGCCCCGGCGGCGTCCGCCGCGGAGAAGGGGTCGGCGCACCACTCCCACACGTTGCCCGAAGTGTTGTACAGGCCGAAGCCGTTGGGCTCGTACGCGTCCACGGGGACGGTCCCGGTGACGCCGCCGGGGCGGGTGCTGACCCGGGGGAATTCCCCCTGCCAGGTGTTCATCCGCTCCTGCCCGCCGGGCGCGAAATCGTCACCCCAGGGGTAGCGGCGCCCCTCGAGACCACCACGAGCCGCGTACTCCCACTCGGCCTCGGTGGGCAGCCGGGCGCCCGCCCAGGCGCAGTACGCGAGAGCGTCGTGGTACGAGACGTGCACCACCGGGTGGTCCGCACGCCCGTCGACGTCCGAGCCGGGACCCTCGGGCGCGCTCCAGCGGGCGCCCTCGACGCCCAGCCACCAGGGTGCCGCGGCGACCGCCCCGAAAACCGCGTCCCGCGCGCGTGGATGCAGCAGCAGATGGAACACGAAGGAACTGCCGTATCGCTCCGCCTCCGTCACGTACCCCGTCTCCCGCACGAAGTCGGCGAAGCGGGCGTTGGTGACGGCCGTCGCGTCGATCCGGAACGGCTCGAGGATCACCGTACGGACCGGCCCCTCGGCGTCGTCCGGGTACCCCTCGCCGAAGGCGTCGCCCATACGGAACGCACCGCCGGGCAAGGTGATGGCTGAAACGTCGCGACCGTCGCGCGCCGGACCTTCACGCCTCCGCCGAGCGGGCGCCGCCAGTTGGAAAAGCGAACTGGCCTCGCCGCGCGCGGGCGCGCAGCACGACTCTGTCCCGCCCGGGGCAGACCTGTCCGTCACGCTCAGTCCCGGGCCAGCCCGAACCGCGCCCGCAGCCCGGTGCGCTCGTCCGCGGCCACCGCCGCCGCCCCGTCCGTCACGGTCTCGTAGACGGACAGGATGTCCGCCCCGACGGTCGACCAGTCGAAGCGCCGCACATGGGCGCTCCCCCGCGTGCGGAGCTCGGCCCGGCGCTCGGGGTCGCCGAGCAGTCGTACGGCCGCGGTGGCCAGCGCGTCCGCGTCCTCGTTGGCGAACAGCTCCCCGGCCGCCCCATGGTCGAGGACCTGCGCGAAGGCGTCGAGATCGGAGGCCAGTACCGGCGCCCCCGCCGACATCGCTTCCACCAGGATGATGCCGAAGCTCTCGCCGCCGGTGTTGGGCGCCACATACAGGTCGACGCTGCGCAGGAAGCGGGCCTTGTCCTGGTCGCTGATCATGCCGAGGAACTCGACGCGCGAGCGCATCTCGGACGGCAGCGACTCCACGGCCTCCTCCTCGTCGCCACGTCCGGCGACCAGGAGCCGGGTCCCCGGGCGCTCGGCGAGGATCTTCGGGAGTGCCTTCATGAGGACGGGCAGGCCCTTGCGGGGCTCGTCGATGCGGCCGATGAAGCCGAGGGTGTCGCCCTGCCACTCGGGCTTGGCCTCGGCGCGGGCGAAGAAGTCGACGTCGACGCCGTTCGGGATGACGACCGCGTCGCCGCCCAGGTGTTCGACGAGGGTGCGGCGCGCGTACTCGCTCACCGCGATCCGGGCGCTGATCTTCTCCAGGGCCGCCTGCAGGATCGAGTACGCGGCGACCATCGCGCGCGAGCGCGGGTTCGAGGTGTGGAAGGTGGCGACGATGGGCCCCTGTGCGGCCCAGCACGCGAGCAGTCCCAGGGACGGCGAGGCCGGTTCATGGATGTGGATCACGTCGAAGGTGCCGTCGTGCAGCCAGCGCCGCACCCGGGCCGCGGACAGGAAGCCGAAGTTCAGTCGCGCCACGGAGCCGTTGTACGGCACCGGAACGGCCCGGCCGGCCGAGACGACGTACGGCGGCAGAGGTGTCTCGTCGTCCGCGGGGGCGAGCACGGAAACCTCGTGCCCGAGGCGGATGAGGTGCTCGGCCAGGTCGCGGATATGGAATTGGACGCCGCCCGGCACGTCCCAGGAGTACGGGCAGACGATGCCGATCCTCACGGGGAGCCCTTCGTCGGATCGAGATCCGCGAGCCACAAGCGCTGCAGCATGTGCCAGTCCTCCGGGTGTTCGGCGATACCGGTGGCGAAGGCATCGGCCAGCGCCTGTGTCATGACAGACGTCTTCTCGGCCCGGGTACCTGTCCCGGGGACCTCGACGGGGGGATAAACGCGCCCCCGCATCACCGGCGAGTCGTCGTACCAGAGCGTCGCCGGCAGCAGCGCGGCGCCGGTCTGCTGCGCCAGCAGGGCCGGCCCCGCGGGCATCCGGGTCGCCTCGCCGAAGAACTCGACCTCGACGCCGGACGCGGACAGATCGCGTTCGGCGACCAGGCAGACCAGACCGCCGTCGCGCAGCCGGCGGGCCAGTGTGCCGAACGCCGAACCCCCGCTGTGCGGCAGGACCTCCATGCCGAGACCCTCGCGGTAGGCGACGAAACGGTCGTACAGCGATTCCGGTTTGAGGCGCTCGGCGACCGTCGTGAAGGGCGTCCGGAGTGCGGTGGTCACCCAGGCGCCCGCGAGGTCCCAGTTGCCCATGTGCGGGAGGGCCAGGATGACGCCTCGCCCGGACGCGAGGGAGTCCGTCAGGTAGTGCAGGTCCTTGGCGTCGAAACCCGTCCGAACGCGCTCCTCGCTCCAGGCCGGAAGGCGGAAGGACTCCATCCAGTAGCGCAGATACGAGCGCATGCCCGCCCGGGAGAGCTCGGCGAGCCGCTCCGGGGTCGCGCCGGGCACCACGCGTGCGTAGTTGCTCTCCAGGCGCCGTACGCCCTTGCCGCGCTTCTTCCAGGTGATGTCCGCGACCGTGCGGCCGAGGCGCACGGCGACCGGCTCGGGGAGCTTCTTGATCGTGCTCCAGCCGGCTGCGTACGCCCCGTCCACCAGTCGCTCCTGGAGGCTGGTCACGACGTGGCCCCACTGTTCTGGGCGGCGGCCGCGTCCGCCTCCGCGGACTCGCGGCGCACCGTGACGACGCGCTGGATCAGCGTCACCAGGCTGCCGACGGCGACGATCCACAGGGCGATGGGCAGCAGCCACTGGATGCCGGGCACCCCGAACTTGTGCAGCCCCGCCAAGCCCGCCGCGACCAGCGAGATCACCAGGCGTTCGGCGCGCTCGATCAGGCCGTTGACGGCGACCGGCAGGCCGATCGACTCACCGCGGGCCTTGGTGTACGAGACCACCTGGCCGCTGGCCAGGCAGAAGATCGAGACGGCGCACAGGGCGTTGTTGTCGCCGCCGCCCGCGTACCAGAGCGCCAGGCCGCCGAAGATCGCGCCGTCGGCGACCCGGTCGAGCGTGGAGTCCAGGAAGGCGCCCCAGCGGCTGGTGCGGCCGAGCTGGCGCGCCATGTTGCCGTCGACGAGGTCGGAGAAGACGAAGAGCGTGATGACGACCGTGCCCCAGAAGAACTCCCCCCGGGGGTAGAAGACCAGCGCGCCCACCACGACTCCGGCCGTGCCCAGGAGGGTGACCGTGTCGGGGCTCACCCCCCGGCGGATGAGAAACGCGGCGAACGGTGTGAGGACACGCGTAAAGAATGCACGCGCGTACTTGTTCAGCATGGCCTTCCCGAGGGTCGGTGTCGCCGTGCGGCCCCTTATGGCTACCGGCTGGCCCATCGTAGTCACGCGCGTGCGGGTGCGACGGTCGGGCACCCGCACCCCGCGTCTCGACGGGATGCCGCCGGTGTCATGGCGCGATCCCGTCCGCCGTATGGACGCACCGTGACGCGAGTGCAAAGCTCGAAGAACCGCGGGCGTCATCGGTGCCGCACCGCACGCGGATCCGGTATGCCCGCGCCCACAGTGACCTCACCGTGCACGGGAGGCAAGGCCATGGGCGACAAGGCGAACACACACCCCGGAGCCGCCGGCAGGGCTACAGCGGCCGACCACCCCGCGTCCGTACGGAATGTGGTGCTGGTCGGCCACAGCGGATCGGGCAAGACGACTCTGGTGGAAGCTCTCGCGCTGACGGCGGGAGCGGTGAACCGGGCGGGCCGCGTGGAGGACGGCGGCACCGTCTCCGACTACGACGAGATCGAGCACCGGCAGCAGCGCTCGGTGCAGCTCTCCCTGGTACCCGTCGACTGGGACGGATACAAGATCAATATTCTCGACACCCCCGGATACGCCGACTTCGTCGGTGAACTCAGGGCTGGTCTGCGCGCCGCGGACGCGGCCCTTTTCGTCGTCTCCGCCTCGGACGGCGTGGACGGCTCGACCCGGTTGGTATGGGAGGAGTGCGCGGCGGTCGGCATGCCGCGAGCCATCGTGATCACCCACCTCGAAGCGGCCCGGGCCGACTTCGACGAGATGACCCGGACCTGCGCGGAGGCCTTCGGCGCGGACGACCCCGACGCCGTACTGCCGCTGTACCTGCCGCTGCACGGCACACAGGGACCCGACGGGCACGCGCCCGTGACCGGGCTGATCGGGCTCCTTACGCAGCGACTGTTCGACTACTCCTCCGGGGAGCGCAAGGAGGCGGAGCCGGGCCCCGAGCAGCTGCCGCTGATCGAGGAGGCGCGCAACCGGCTGATCGAGGGGATCATCGCCGAGAGCGAGGACGAAACCCTCATGGACCGCTATCTCGGCGGCGAGGAGATCGACGTCAAGACACTCGTGCAGGACCTGGAACGGGCCGTGGCGCGCGGGGTCTTCTTCCCCGTACTGGCTGCCGCCCCCGCCCCCGCGGGCGCCCGTCAGGGGATCGGCACGGTCGAACTCCTCGAGCTGGTCTCCGGCGGTTTCCCGACCCCGCTGGAGCGCGCGGCGCCCACGGTGACCACACCGGACGGCGCGGCGCGCGAGGTCAAGGCGTGCGACCCGAACGGGCCGCTGGTCGCCGAGGTCGTGAAGACGGCCAGCGACCCCTATGTGGGCCGGGTCTCCCTCGTACGCGTCTTCTCGGGCACCCTGCGCCCCGACGAGACGGTGCACGTCTCGGGCCACGGCCTCGCCGACCGCGGCCACGAGGACCATGACGTCGACGAGCGCGTCGGCGCCCTGTCCAGGCCGTTCGGCAAGCAGCAGCGCGCCCTCACGCACTGCATCGCGGGCGACCTGGCGTGCGTGGCGAAGCTCAACCGGGCGGAGACCGGCGACACGCTCTCGGCCAAGGACGACCCACTGCTCATGGAGCCCTGGCAGATGCCCGACCCGCTGCTGCCGCTCGCCATCCAGGCGCACAGCAAGGCCGACGAGGACAAGCTCTCGCAGGGGCTGGGACGGCTGGTCGCCGAGGACCCCACCATGCGCCTGGAGCAGAACCAGCACACCCACCAGGTCGTTCTGTGGTGCCTGGGCGAGGCCCACGCGGACGTCGCCCTGGAACGGCTGCGCAACCGCTACGGCGTCCAGGTCGACGTCGTACCGCACAAGGTCTCCCTACGGGAGACGTTCGCCGACAGGTCCGCGGGGCGCGGGCGCCATGTGAAGCAGTCCGGCGGCCACGGTCAGTACGCGATCTGCGAGATCGAGGTCGAGCCCCTCCCGAACGGCTCGGGCGTCGAGTTCGTGGACAAGGTCGTCGGCGGGGCCGTGCCCCGGCAGTTCATCCCGTCCGTCGAGAAGGGCGTGCGCACCCAGGCCGCCAAGGGCGTGACCGCGGGCTATCCGCTCATCGACGTACGGATCACCCTGCTCGACGGCAAGGCGCACTCCGTGGACTCCTCCGACGCCGCGTTCCAGACCGCGGGCGCGCTCGCCCTGCGCGAGGCGGCCGCCGACGCCAGGATCCATCTCCTGGAACCGGTGGCCGAAGTGACGGTTCTGGTCGGCGACGACTATGTGGGCGCCGTGATGAGCGACCTGTCCGGGCGTCGCGGCCGGGTCGTCGGCACCGAGCAGGCGAGTGGCGGGCGCACGCTCGTACGGGCCGAGGTCCCGGAGATCGAGATCGGGCGGTACGCCGTCGATCTGCGCTCCGTCTCGCACGGCACCGCACGCTTCAACCGCAGTTACGCGCGGCACGAGCCGATGCCGCCTCAGGTCGCCGAAAGGATCCGCGAACAGGCCCAGGACGCCTGACAGTTCAATACTTCATCCGTCGCTCCATTCATCGCTCCATTCATCGCTCCGTTCATCGCTTCATCCGTCGGCGGGCGGCTTCGGCCGTCCGCCGACGAATGTCGGTCACGGCCGATACTCTGAGAACCTGATCAAGACGATGACCTGATCAACAGGTGTGCGGGGCAGGTAAGTCGGGAAGAGCCGCAGGAGCGGGGTGCGGCGGCGATGGGGGCGGAAGTGGCGTTCGACGGTTTCGATTTCACTCCCGGGGCGCAGGTGCCGCTCTCGGGCTCCGCGGGCCAGACGGCGGCGACCTTCGCCCTCGCTTCGGCGGCGTACCGGGACAGCGACGTCACGGAGATCCTCAAAGCCAACAACGAATGGCACGAGTCCACCGTCAGTTCCGGCCGCAAGTGGGCGACGATCTTCAAGCCCAACCTCGGCGAGGCCTTCGGGCGGGCAGTGGTGGACCGCATGCTGGGCGCGGAGCGCAAGCCGCTCATCCAGTCCTTCGGCACCGAACCGCAAGTCGTCGTGGAGCACTGTCTCGCGGCGAACCGCATCCGCAGGGAGCGGGACAACTGGCTGTCGGCCGTGATGGTGCTGTGCGGCGTGCTCTTCCTGCCCGGACTCCTGGCCTGGCTGCTGGTCTTCCAGCTCCGATCCATGATCGCCAAGCAGACGAACAAGCGCGCCGGCGCCCTCGCCACCGCGCTCCTGGTCGCCGTCGGCGCCTTCGCCGTGCTCTTCCTCATCCGCATGCCGTTCACCGGCTTCTGGGCCTGGTACGCACGCGCGTCGGTCGTCCTCCCGGTCGTCGGCTGGCTCTGGGCCAAGCAGATCTGCGAGCGCACCGCCAAAGACCTGCGCGAGCGCTGGGACAGCCTCCTGTCCGGCGGCGGCATCGGCGCCAAGATCCCCGAGGCCGTGCCCGGCAGCCCGGGCGAGACCGCGGCCGAGCGGCTGCGCCAGTCCCTGGCCAACCTCAGCGCCGAGCAGCAGTCGAACTCGGTCTTCTACGCCGGCCCCAAGGGCATACTCGGCATGGGCACCCGCTGGGGCAGCTGGCAGCTCGCCGAGGACCTGGTGCCCAAGGACCCGGACAAGGAGATCCACCCCTTCCGCAGCTGGGACGTCATCCGCTCCGTCCACGACAAGCTCCGCATGCTGGAGCGCGGCCCGCTCAACACCGGTGGTTTTACGAAGCCTTCGATAAAGCACTGGATCGTCTCGCCGGTCGGCGAGAACGCCAAAGCGGTGTCGCGCCCGGGCGGTACGGACGTGGAGGCGTACACGATCAAGACCCACGCCATACAGGACATCTGCAACAAGCAGCAGTTCGGCAGCGGCGACCGGCACTACCTCGGCGTTCAGTGGACGCTGTGGGACGGCCAGTTGATCATCACCATGCTGATCACCGTGACCGTGCTGCACGAGACACTGCGCATCGAGATCACCGGCCATGCGCTGGGGCCCGTGCACTCGCTGTTCACCAGCAAGCCCGAGGCGCCGACAAAAGAGGTCGCCAAGGCCGTCAAGTTCTGGGAGACCCGCAAGGTGAAGCTGCCGCTGGTCACCACCGACGAGGTCGTGCGACTCGCGGCGCGCGCCCCGCTCACCGGGTACCCACCGCTGCTGAACTGGCTCGGCGGCTCCCTGACACTCCCCGAGCCCTTCGGCCTCCGGCACGCCTGGGCCGACCAGCCGTGGCGGCACCGCTTCATGGCCGACGACGCGCTGCGCGCCGCGACGCCCGTGCTCCGCGTGGTGCACGCAGCGGCGATCAAGGTCCTCGACGAGAACGGCGTCGACACGGAGAAGTTCGGCAACCGCTCGTCGTTCCTCAGCGGAGCGGTCCAGGACCCGTCGCCGCGGAAGGCGGACGCCTACGACGCGTAGACTTCCGGCGGATTCGCGGGGAAACGGCGGTGGGTTCGGTGCGGGTCGTGGTGGGCTGGTCGCACCCACGCGCCGGAGCCGCACATGTCACGGCCCCGCGCCCCCTGAGGGGCGCGTCTGCCAGGGCGCCCGCGACAAGGCGCCCCGGCACAGCGGCCGATTACCGCGTCGGCCAGGCCTCTGCCAGCATCTTGCGGGTGTCCGCGAGGAGCTGGGGCAGGACCCTGGTGTGGCCTACGACCGGCATGAAGTTCGTGTCGCCGCCCCAGCGAGGCACGATGTGCTGGTGGAGGTGCGCGGCGATGCCCGCACCCGCCACAGTGCCCTGGTTCATACCGATGTTGAAGCCGTGCGCGCCCGAGGCGGTGCGCAGCGCGGTCATCGCCTGCTTGGTCAGCTCACCGAGTTCTGCGGTCTCCGGGGCGGTCAGGTCGGTGTAGTCCGCGACGTGGCGGTAGGGCACGACCATGAGGTGGCCGCCGTTGTACGGGTACAGGTTGAGCACCGAGTACACCTGCTCACCGCGCTTGACGATGAGCCCGTCCTCGTCGGACTTGGCAGGGATCGAGCAGAACGGACAGCCGTCCTCGGCCCCCGGGCCGGTGGGCTTGTTCTCGCCCTGGATGTAAGCCATCCGGTGGGGCGTCCACAAGCGCTGGAACGCGTCCTGCGTTCCCACTCCGATCTGCTGCTCCGGCTCACTCGTCATGTGGGGAAGCATATGGCTTCGCCCGTTCGCGGCGTGTCGGCGGGGGCCGTACAAAAGGACCTGCGGCCAAGCTGGCGCAATGGACGACGACAGCCCACAGGCCCGCTGGGAGCGGCGCACCGAGATCCCGCTCGGCCTGGGGTCACTGCTGTTTCTCTCCCTGTACGCCGCCCTTGTCCTGGCCCACGGCCTGGCCGAGGAGTGGAAGAACGCCTGCCTGGCGGCCCTGCTCGTCACCTGGGCCCTGTTCGCCGTCGACTACGCCGTGCGCTGGCGGCTGAGCGGGCAGCGCCTGCGCTTCGTACGGACACACTGGCTGGACACCCTGGTACTCGCCCTGCCCCTGCTGCGCCCGCTGCGGATCGTCAAGCTCTACGACGCGGTACAGCGCCGCCACGGACAGCCCCGATTCAGCCTGCACGCGCGCGTGATCACGTACGCGACCCTCTCCGTGACCCTCCTGGGCTTCGCCGGTGCCCTCGCCGTCTATCAGGTGGAGCACGCGGCGCCGAACGCGACGATCCTCACCTTCGGGGACTCGGTGTGGTGGACCTGCTCCACACTCGCGACGGTCGGCTACGGCGATGTCACCCCCGTGACGCGGTGGGGACGAGTGATCGCCGTGGGGCTGATGGCCTGCGGCCTGGCGCTGCTCGGCGCGGTGACGGGGTCGTTCTCGTCGTGGCTGTTGCAGGTGTTCGCGCGCGAGGGCGACGAAAGGCCCCCGGGAGCCTGAGCATCCCGGGGGCCTCGCACGACATACGCGACACAGGCGTCAGAGAATCGCCGTACGCGTCAGACCTGCGCGCGTTCCTCGACGACCTTCACGATCTTGGCGATCGCCTCGTCGACCGGGATGCCGTTCTCCTGCGAGCCGTCGCGGTAGCGGAAGGAGACAGCGCCGGCCGCCATGTCCTCGTCGCCCGCGATGACCATGAAGGGCACCTTCTGCTTCTGCGCGTTGCGGATTTTCTTCTGCATGCGGTCCGACGACGAGTCGACCTCGACGCGCAGGCCCTTCTTCCGCGCCTCGACGGCGAACTTCTCCAGGTACTCGACGTGCGCGTCGCCGATCGGGATGCCGACCGCCTGCACGGGCGCCAGCCAGGCCGGGAACGCGCCCGCGTAGTGCTCGAGGAGCACCGCGAAGAAGCGCTCGATAGAGCCGAAGAGCGCACGGTGGATCATGACCGGCCGCTGCTTGGAGCCGTCCGGTCCGGTGTACTCCAGGTCGAACCGCTCCGGCAGGTTGAAGTCGAGCTGCACCGTCGACATCTGCCAGGTCCGGCCGATCGCATCCTTGGTCTGGACGGAGATCTTCGGCCCGTAGAACGCGGCGCCACCCGGGTCCGGGACCAGGGGAAGGCCCTGCTTCTCGGCCACCTGCCGCAGCGTCTCGGTGGCCTCCTCCCAGGCCTCGTCGGAGCCGACGGACTTCTCCGGGTCCTTGGTGGACAGCTCCAGATAGAAGTCGGTGAGGCCGTAGTCCCGCAGCAGGTTCAGCACGAAGGTGAGCGTCTTGTCGAGCTCGTCGGCCATCTGCTCGCGCGTGCAGTAGATGTGCGCGTCGTCCTGGGTGAAGCCGCGGGCCCGGGTCAGGCCGTGCACGACGCCCGACTTCTCGTACCGGTACACGGTCCCGAACTCGAAGAGGCGCAGCGGCAGTTCACGGTACGAGCGGCCGCGCGCGTCGAAGATCAGGTTGTGCATCGGGCAGTTCATGGGCTTGAGGTAGTAGTCCACGCCCTCGTCGAGCTGCATGGGCGGGTACATGCCGTCGGCGTACCAGTCCAGGTGGCCCGAGGTCTCGAAGAGCTTCCCCTTGGTGGCGTGCGGGGTGTAGACGAACTCGTAGCCCTCTTCCTCGTGGCGGCGCCGCGAGTAGTCCTCCATGACCCGGCGGATGACGCCGCCCTTGGGGTGGAAGACGGCGAGGCCGGAGCCGATCTGCTCCGGGATGGAGAACAGGTCCAGCTCGGAGCCGAGCTTGCGGTGGTCGCGCTTCTCCGCCTCGGCGAGGAAGTCGAGGTGCGCCTTCAGCTCGTCCTTGGTCGGCCAGGCGGTGCCGTAGATGCGCTGGAGCTGCTGGTTCTTCTCGCTGCCGCGCCAGTATGCCGAGGCGTTGCGCATCAGCTTGAACGCCGGGATGTTCCGGGTGGTGGGCAGGTGGGGACCGCGGCAGAGGTCCTTCCAGCACAGCTCGCCGGTCTTGGCGTCGAGGTTGTCGTAGATGGTCAGCTCGCCGCCGCCCACCTCGACGTCCGCGCCGTCGTCCGAGGACGCGGATCCCTTGATCCCGATGAGCTCCAGCTTGTAGGGCTCGTCGGCCAGCTCCTCGCGGGCCGCCTCGTCGGTCACGACGCGCCGCGAGAAGCGCTGCCCGCGCTTCTGGATCTCCTGCATCTTCTTCTCGATGGCCTTGAGGTCATCGGGGTGGAAGGGCTTCTCGACGTCGAAGTCGTAGTAGAAGCCGTCCTTGACCGGCGGGCCGATGCCCAGCTTCGCCTCGGGGAAGAGCTCCTGCACGGCCTGGGCCATGACGTGCGCGGTGGAGTGGCGCAGGATGTTCAGGCCGTCCTCGGAGGAGATCTCGACCGGCTCGACCTCGTCCCCCTCGGCCAGCGCGTACGCGAGATCCTTGAGCTCGCCACGCACGCGGGCGGCGACGATGGTGCGCTCACCGGCGAAGAGATCGGCGGCCGTAGTGCCCGTCGTCACCGCGCGCTCTTCCCGCTCGGAATCGCGTTGGATGATCACACGGACGTCTGACACCGGTCTCTCCTGACTGAAGGTGGTCGCGTACGTAACCACGCACGCACCGGGAATCGTACCGAGCCGGAGACGTCACCCGCGAAACGGTTAACCTTTCCGCTGGTCACAGCCGCTCTCAGTCCCCGCTGCACGCCTCCTCGAAGAAGTCCAGGTTCTCCTGGAGCGACTTCATCAGCCGGTCCCGCTCGGCCTCGTCGACCTGCACGGGCACGACTCCGGAGGCGTCGGTGAGCCGACGGAATCCGCCGCGGCTCTCCAGCCGCCCGTGCACCCGCACCGGCAGTCCCACCAGATGCGCCTGTCCCGCTATTCGGTACGCCTCCTCATCGAGGGTCATCCGGACGTGCGAGACCTCCGCCCCGGCGATGACCCGCAGCCGGACGGTGCCCTCGCCGCGCGGCTCCGACCTGCGCATCCGCACCACGGCACCCGTGATGCGCACCGGCATGGACGGCTCCTCGCGCAGATAGCGGGCCCCGGCCTGGCGCAGCACGGGCAGGTCGCCGGGCGAGAACTCGATGGCCTCGGCGGGGGCCGTGCAGCCCTCGGGGACTCCGGCGGCGGGTGCCCACTCGACGGCGATGCGGGCGCCCTCCGTGCCGCGGACGAGGGCGACGACGGCCTCGGTGAGTTCGTGGCTGACGCCCGCCTCGACGGCCGCGTCGAAGGCGTCCATGCCGCCGGTGGCCCGCTGGTAGTCGATGGCCTCACGGGCGGCGTACAGCGCCTGGTGCAGGCGTACGGAGAGCGGTCGGCCGGTGGTGACGGGCACGAAGGCGGTGAGTCGGCGTCCGCCGGGGTCGGCGCCGACGAGGACGTTCTCCAGGGCCGCGGCGGCGGGCCTGCGGTGCCGGGCGCCGTAATAGCCCGCACGCGCACGCGTGGCGAGCGCCGCCGCGAGCAACATCTGGCGGGCGGCCATGCGCAGCCGCTCCTCGACGCTCCAGGGCGTGGCGCCGACCGGTCCGGTCGGGACGTCGCGCCACCAGCGGATCTCGTCGCTGGGCACGGCGAGCGCGACCAGCACGTCGCGCGCGGACGGCGAACCGCTGCGGGAGAGCGCGACGAGCGCCTCGCCGAGCAGGTCGTCGCTGTCGGGGAAGGCCCGGTTCTCCGGCACGAGCAGGCTCGTGCCGCCGCCGGCGGGTCCCGGTGGGGTCCACCTGCCGTACCGTCCCGCCGCTCCCCCGCGGCGCTGCCAGCCGTGTCGGTGCAGGAGTGCGCTGAGCACGGCGGGGTCGACCTGGCCGGGCTCGGGCGGCTCGGGCCACTGGTCCTCGACGGGGTGCGGCCTGACCGGCCGGAGGGGTTCGTCGATCGGGCGGTGCGTCACGGTCTGCCTCCCGTCCCGACTCGCGTCATCATCTCGCAGAGCGCCCGGTCGTCGAAGATGCGCGAGGTCGGTATTCGCACGGTGGTCCGGGTCCGGCCGGTGATGGCGTGGCCGGCGAGGTTGGTCCAGTAGCAGCAGTGCCGCAGGTCGAGGCGGTCGTGGCTGGCGCGCAGCCAGTCGTCCTGGGATCTGGGCACGAGCATCACGACCAGTATTTTGTGCACCGAGACCGGGGTGCGGGCCAGCTTCTCCAGGTGGGCGTTGTCGAGCGTGAAGGAGAAGGCGGGCCCCGGCGGGTTCGGCGGGATCTGGTACGTGCACTTGAGTTGCACCTTGATGGTGACTTCGTCGTCGACCGTGTGCCCGGGGGCGCTGTGGCTGACGTGCCAGTCGATGCCGTTGTCGGGAAAGGGCTGGGACAGCGAGCAGCCGGCAGCCGCCGCGACGGCGTGCAAGTAGCCCACCTGAAGTGTCTCCATGCAGGCGGTGGTGGCGAGTGTGCCGCGATGGGGTGCCGTCCGCTGGGGCAGCAGCCCGCCCCGCTCGGGCTGCGCGAGTGCCATGAGTCCAACAGCCTTCCAAGCCAGGAGAGTCCGCGCGTCGGGTCGCTGATCTGCAAAGACCCGTACCTCTGTTGTCTCCTTCCGGCGTACGGCGCAAACAGCCCGGGTATCACCAAACGGGCAGAAGACGGTGCGTCAGCTGCCGTGGGTGAACGAGGAGTTGTGTCCATATGACGTGCTGGTACGAGGGCCCTTTGGCCGCGTTCGACACGGAGACCACGGGCGTGGACGTCGAGACCGACAGGATCGTGTCGGCCGCCGTCGTCGTCCAGGACGCCGCGGGTTCCCGGCCACGGGTGACCCGGTGGCTGGTGAACCCGGGAGTGCCGGTGCCCGAGGGGGCGACGGCGGTGCACGGGCTGACGGATGAACATCTGCAGCGCAACGGCCGTTGGCCGTCGCCGGTGATGGACGAGATAGCCAGGATGCTGGGCGAGCAGGCGGCGGCGGGCCGTCCTCTCGTGGTGATGAACGCGCCGTTCGATCTGACGCTGTTGGACCGGGAGTTGCGCCGTCATCGTGCCTCCTGCCTGGATCGCTGGTTCGAGACGGCGCCGCTGCTGGTGCTCGATCCGAGGGTCCTCGACAAACATCTGGACCGCTATCGCAAGGGTCGTCGCACGCTGACCGATCTGTGCGCGCACTACGGGGTGGCGCTGGAGGGCGCGCATGACGCGGAGGCCGACGCGCTGGCCTCGATGGATGTCGTACGAGCGGTCGGGCGCCGTTTCGCGGCCCGGCTGGAGCGGCTCTCCCCGGCCGAGTTGCACACCTTGCAGGCGGTGTGGCACGCGGCACAGGCGCGTGGCCTGCAGACATGGTTCGCGCGCAGTGGTTCGGAGGAGGCGGTGGATCCGGCGTGGCCGCTGCGTCCGGAGCTGTCGGCAGCGGCCTGATCGGCCTGTGCATGCAAAAAGGCCGGTCCGTGTGTGACGGACCGGCCTTTCCCGGTGGGCGATACTGGGTTCGAACCAGTGACCTCTTCGGTGTGAACGAAGCGCTCTCCCACTGAGCTAATCGCCCGGGAACGCACTGAACAATACAGGTCCCCGGGGGTGTCGTTCAAACCGCTTCCAGGTAGGCCGTAAGACCCCGCTGTCCCGCGCGCATCATCAGGGCGTGATTGGCGCGGAAGACGGGGCGTCCCGGCACGGCGAGCCGCCGCATCAAGGGCTTTCTCACGTCCACCTCCTGGTCGTATCGGGCCCGGGTGCCAAAACCGTCGGACGTGAGCGTCCAGCGCGCCCAGCCGTCGAGGTCGCCGGTCATGGCGATCTCCAGGACACCGGCCGTGGGGTCGCGCCGCACTTCCTGGGCGTCGAACACCAGGTCGTACGGCAGGAGTGAGCGGATCCGAATCGTGCCGCTGCAGTCATCGATACGGTTCACCTCGCGCACCTGGGGCCACCAGAGGGGGTAGTCATCGGCCTGTTCCAGGGCGGCGTACACGTCGGCGGGCGGCGCGGTCAGCTCCCACACGCAGCGGAAGCGGTAATGACTCCAGTCCATGCACGGAGTGTGCCCAAACGGCCATCTGAGTACGACATGTGTACGCACACTCATGCCGTCGAACATGACCGGGACCACACTCCGGAGCATGACCCACTTTCCGCCCCCGGCCGAGGAGTTGCGGCTCCTCGATGGCGAGCTGCGGCAACTCGACGCGCGTCGGGCCCTGTTGCTGGCACGCCGCGCCTGGCTGATCGCCGCGCTCCAGCCGGTCGTGACCCCCGCGCCCCCTCGCGCGCGTCGGCCCGAGACCACCGCACCCGGCGTCCAGAACGTGCTCCTCGTCCTCGGCGGCGTCCTGCTGACCATCGCCGCGATCGCTTTCACCCTGGTCAGCTGGGGCCGCATGGGGATCTCCGGGCGGGCGGTGGTGCTGGGCGCGGTGACGCTGGCGGTGCTCGGCGGGCCGGTGCCGCTGCTCAGGCGCAGGCTCCGCTCGACGGCCGAGGCGGTGGCGGGGCTCGGTCTCGCCCTGACGGTCCTGGATGTGTACGCGCTGTACGAGGTGGCGTTCCCGGGCGTGGACGGTCTCGGGTACGCGGCGGTCGCGTCGGCGGTGCTGGCGGCGGTGTGGGCGGGGTACGGGCTCGTCCTCGGCGGTCCGCACCGGCGCTCGGACCAGTCGACGGCGACCGCCGTCCCGCCCCTGCCCGCGGGCCGGCCGCGGGCGACCGGCCTTCTGCACCTGCCCCTGCCCGCGGCCATGGCCGCGGCCCAGTTCCCGCTGATTCTCTGGGCGGCCGCCGCCGACGCGGGCGCCCCCACCATGACGGCCGCGCTGCTGCTGACGGCGGCGCTCGACACGGCCGTCGCGCTCCGGGTTCCCCTGCGGTCCGTACGTCTCGTCGCCACCGTGGGCGCGTACGGCTCGGGGGGCTGGGCCACCTTTGCGGCCGGCTGGCTGTCCTGGACGGCCACCGGCCCGAGCGCCGCCGCCCGTGCGGCGGCGCTCCTCCTCTTCGCCGCGGCGATCGCCCTGGCGGCGGCGCGGCACCTGCCTGACCCGAATCCGAAGGCCGTCACCGCGCTCGCTCTGACCGGCGGCCTGATCACGGTCGCGGCGCTCGGTGGGGTGCTGCGCCCGTCGCTGCCGGACGGCTGGACGGTTGTGGGGTATCTGGCGTTCGGCGTCGCTCTGTCGGCGGCGCTCCGCACCCGTCTCCCCGAGCCGCTGAGGCGCGGCCTCGCCTGGGCCTCCGGCTCTGTACAGGCCGCCGCCGTGGTGTGGACGCTGCCGCTGTTCGCCGTCGTGCTGTTGGGCCCGGTCGGCCGGCTGAAGTCGATCTGGTCCGGGTCTCCCGCGACCGCCCGCGACGCGGTGACGGTCGATGCCCCCTGGCCTTCGTACGCGACCATGGCCCCCGTCGTCCTCGTGGTCGTCGCCGGCGTGCTGGCCGCGGTCGGACGTGGCACGGCCGGGCGACCGCGAGCCGTCACCGGCGCGCTGACACTCACCTGGGCGACGGCGCTCGTACTCCCCGCAGTCCTCGAACTCCCGTACATGGTCGGTCTGTTGGTGCAGGGACTCACGACCGTGACAGCCCTGGCGTACGCCCGTTCGACGGAGTCCCGGTCGACTCCCCTCGTCCTGGCCCTCCTCACCTCTGTGAACCTCGCGTGCCTCGCGCTGGCCTCCGAGGGCGTGACGCTGGGCGTCCTCGCCGCTCTGACCGTGCTGTTCGCGACCATGGCCGGGCAACCGCAGCTCGGCCCGGTCTGCGCACCCGCGGCCCTCGGGTACGCCACCGCCCTCGCCTGTGCGGTGGGGGCGTCCCTCGGCTGGCAGCCGCAGCACGCCGCACTGCTGGTGCTGGTCGTACCGGCCGTCGCGGCCCTGCTCGCGGCGCGTCTCGGCGGCTCCCCGACGACCGTGCCCGTCGAGGTGACGGGTGCCGCGGCCTGCCTGCCGGCCCTCGGTCTCACGGCCGGTGATCCGCCGATGCTGGCCCTGCTCCTGGCCCTGTGCGCGGTGATCGCCGCGGGCACCGCCGTACGAGCGGACCGGCGCCCCGTCGGATACGCGGCCGTCGCCCTGTTCGTACTCGCCGCCTGGATCCGCCTGGCGGCCTGGGACGTCGGCTCCCCGGAGGCGTACACGCTGCCGGTGACCGTCCCGGCGTTGCTGGTGGGGGTGGTCAGGCGCCGCAAGGACCCGACGGCCTCGTCCTGGACGGCGTACGGAGCGGGGATTTCCGTCACGTTCGTGCCGAGTCTCCTCGCGACCTGGGGTGACCCTCAGTGGCTGCGCCCCCTGCTGCTCGGGGCGGCGGCGCTCGCGGTCACGCTCGTGGGCGCCCGTCATCGGCTGCGGGCCCCGCTGGTCCTCGGGGGCGCCGTGCTCGTCCTGGACGTGCTGCACGAACTCGCCCCGTACCTCGTGCAGGTGGCCGGCGCGCTGCCCCGTTGGGTACCTCCCGCACTCGCCGGTCTGGTGCTGCTCGCCCTCGGTGCGACGTACGAGCAGCGGATCCGGGACGCGCGGCGGGTGCGGGAGGTGCTGGGGAGGATGCGCTAACCGAAGGGCACTACGGCATCTTGTCGCCGAGCAGCGCCAGGTTCTCGATGGCGGCGAGGCCGTACAGGGAGGTGTCGTTGGTGCTGATCCAGGTGGCCTCGCTGCCCGAAACCAGTGTGACCGGGCCGCTCAGCGGTTCCGTCTTCCAGGGCGAGGACTCCATGTAGCCGTCGGAGCTGTAGAACTTCGTCCACGCGCGTTTGGCGAGCGTCTCGTCGCCGGTCTGGACGGCGGCGTAGGCGTCGAGCCGCGAGTGGCCCTGGAAGAGCAGCAGGGAGCCGAAGTTCGAGCCGTAGCGGGCCGCCTGTTCGGCCTTGGTGGCGTTGAAGTAGCGGCAGTAGTCGAAGTAGGCCTCGTTGAACTTCGGCATGTCGACGAGGTCGATCAGCTCGGCACACAACTCGTTGAGCCCGAACACGGCGGAGAGGTGCGAGACGCCGACGACGGGCGACGCGGCGACGGCGAATCTGCCGGTGTCGAGGTCGTACAGCCCGCTGCCCTGGACGAAGCCGTTGGGCTGGGCGGCGATCGTCTCCATGGTGGAGAGCACCCGCGCCTTGGCCTTCTCCCACTTGGGGCCCTTGCGTTCCCACTCCGTCAGCCACGCCGACGCCAGCCCGCTCCAGTCCGTACCGAAGCCGATCGACAGGGCGTGCCGGTCGGGGGTGTACGGCTCGGTGCGGATCTTGCGGATCGGGTCGAGGACCAGGAACGTCTCGTCGGAGTCGACGTTGGCGTGCATGAGGTCGCCGACCCGCTCGTCCGCCGTGAGGAAGTAGTAGTAGCGGCGGTAGGTGGTGTTGGCGATGCGCTGCTGCTTGGCGCTGTCGGCGTAGTGCTGTACGCCGTGCCGGGTGCCGAGGCCCGCCCACTGGCCGAGGTGGTAGACGTCGACCTCGCCGGTGTGCCGGGTCATCGCCTCGGCGAAGCGGAAGATGTCCGCGCGGCCGGAGCGGAGATACGCGAACCACAGCCAGAGATCCGGCGACAGCTCGGAGTTGTCCCAGGCGTACCCGCCGATGTCGTACCGCCACTGGTGTCGGGCGGTGTCGTACGTGTGCATGATGTCGCCGTAGTCCCAGAAGCCGTACCAGCGGCGTTGCTCCACCTGGTCCTTGTAGTAGGTGAAGAGGAAGTCGAGGTGGTCCTCGATCTTCGCCTTGGCGGGCGTGGAGCGGTCCGGCTCGGAGTACAGGCCGGGGCCGAAGACCTTGGCCTTGATGAGCTGCTTGGGCGGGGCGGCGAGTTGCGGCAACACCCGTACGGCGGCGACCTGTTCGGCGAGCTTTTCGGGTGTGGGCGTGGACTCGTTGGCCCAGAAGAGGAGTTCGGAGGTGCGGGCGATGCCGTACGGGGTGCCGAACTCGGGTTCGTAGTCCTCGTAGGTGATGTTGAGGCCTTCGAGCTGCTCGGCGAAGGTGTCCTGGCCCATGCCGTCGTGGTAGAAGCGCAGGTCCATGGGCTGCGCCTCGGGCGACCAGAGCCAGAGGGTGACCTCGGCCTCGTCGGTCTGCGCGTCGCGGATGTCGAGCTGTGCGGGGTACTTCTCCCAGAAGTCCCTGAGGCCGAAGGAGAATCCGCCGCTGGGGCCGCCGACGTAGCCGAAGCCGCTCGCCCGGCGTCCGCCGCCCGCGCCGATCCAGCCGTGGCCCTTCTTCGTCCGCTTGCGCAGCCCGAAGCCGTCGGCGGAGAGCTGGGAGAGGGTGTAGTCGCCCCACTCGGGGATGTACTGCAGCCGGGTTGTCACCCGCTGGTCCCAGGTGGACGGGTCGGGCAGCTTCTGGCCCGCGAACTGGGCCGCCTGCACGGCCGCGCCCGGGTCGCGGCGCAGTCCGGTGATGCCCTTGACGGCCTCACGCAGCAGACCGGTGCCCTCGCCGCCGATCCGGATGTGCCGGTCGTACGCCGCGTCGCGCATCGGCACGCTGAAGCGGACGCCGAGCCCGCGGATGAAGTCGCCGCTCGCCTTCCCCGGTTCCTGCTTCCCGTCGAACGTGATGGTGTGCACCATGCGGAACGAGTCGGCGCCCGCGTAGAAGTACAGCCGGATGGAGAAGGGCAGCCAACTGCGGTTGCCCTTGCGGTGCTTGCCGTCGATGCGGACGACGGCACGGATCGGGCCCTCCTGCTCGACCGCCACCTCACCGATGACACTCTCGAACCGCTCGTACTTCTCCGCGCCCTGGTCCTCGTCCTCGATCTCGGGCTGACGGATGAGGACGAGCCGGCCGTTCTTGGCGATCTCGACGGAGCCCCGCTTGACCGACTTCACCAGCGTGGAGCCGCTCTTGCCGATCTGCGCGGTGATGACCCCGGTCGATATGTCGATGGTGCCGCCGCTCTTGTCGACGGTCACCTTCTTGTCGGGGGCGGCGGTCGTCCCGGCAGCGAGGGTGAGCTTGCCCGAGCCCGAACTGACCGCGTGTGCCGTCCACTTGAGGGATCCGTCGGGCCAGTACGCGATCGGCCAGGACTGCACCGGCACGTCCTTGCCGTCGGCGTCCGTGAGCGCGAAGGTCTGGTCCTCCTGGTATGCGCCCTTCGGCCAGGGCACGCCGACGGTGGAGCCGGGAGCGGCGCCAAGGCCGCCGTCCTCCAGCCAGTCCAGGGTCACCGGGTCCGCGGCCTCGGCTCTCGGGGCGGCCTGGGCGTTCGTGCTCCCTAGGGCCCAGCTGAACTGTGCGGCGGCTCCGGCGACGGCGGCCGCCTTGAGGAGGGACCTGCGGGGAATGGGGGACATGGCCTTTCCTTTCCGTGCGGGGAAGTCAGGGGCATGACAGAGAGAGGTACGACGCCGAGGGCGCCGACCTGCGAAGGGCTCACCGGCGGCGGTGGCGCTCCTCAACGGCTACGGCCGCCGCCGCGACGGCCCCCAGAACGGGGACCGCCAGCGGCGCGATGAAGAAGGCGGAGGAGGCCACCACGGCCAGCCCACCGACGAGCAGGAAGGACCCGGCGGGGTCCAGGACCGTACGCCGCCCGGCAGCCGCGAGCAGCGCACGCCAGGAGGCACCGGGCACCCAGACCGCCGCCGCGCGCAGCCCGGCGACGGCCAGGCCGATCAGCGCGAAGAGACCGACGGCGCCGACGAGCGGGCCACCGGGCAGTCCGGCGCGCACGGCCTGCACGTCCACCCAGACCGCGGCCGCCGCGGCCCAGCCGACGGCCCCGGCGATCCAGCCGCCCCGAAGGGCCGAGCGGAAGTCGGCGACGAACTCCCGCCAGCCGCCCGCCTCGTGGGACGTACGGCGTCGCAGATGCCGCGCGCCGGCGGCGAAGGCGGCGGGGTAGGTGACGACCCCCAGCGAGGCCACGGCGATCCACACCCCGGTGAGCAGGCACTCGGCGAAGACGCCGAACCGCTCGCCGAAGACGGACTCCTTGCGCGCCTTCACGCGTGCTTGGGCCATGGTGACCGCCTCAGCCCTTCAGTCCGGAGGTCGCCATACCGTCGATCAGGTAGCGCTGGAAGGCCATGAAGAAGGCGATGACCGGCACCAGCGCCACCAGCGACATCGCGATCATGCTGCCGTAGTTGGAGATGCCCTCCTGGTCGCGGAACATCATCAGGCCGAGCGAAACGGTGTACTTCTCGGGGGTGTTGAGGTAGATCAACGGCCCCATGAAGTCGTTCCACGCGTTGATGAAGGTGAAGATGGCGCTGGTGATGAGGGCGGGGCGGCACAGCGGCAGCACGATGGACCAGTAGGTCCTCAGGTGCCCGCAGCCGTCCAGCTTGGCGGCCTCGTCGAGCTCGCGCGGCAGCCCGCGCATGAACTGCACCATCAGGAAGACGAAGAACGCCTCCGTGGCCAGGAACTTGCCCGCGACGAGCGGCACCAGCGTGTCGATGAGCTCGAGCTTGCGGAACATCACGTACTGCGGGATGAGCAGTACGTGATACGGCAGCAGCAGCGTGCCGATCATCAGCGTGAACAGCAGGTTCCGCCCGGCGAACCGGATCTTGGCGAAGGCGTACGCCGTCAGCGAGCTGGAGAGCACCACACCGACCACGGCCAGGCCCGCGTACATCAGCGAGTTGGTGAAGAAGCTGGTGATGGAGATGCCGGAGATGCCGTCGGCGAGCCCGGAGAAGTTCTCCCAGACCGGCTTGGTGGGCAGCAGGTCGAGGCTGGCGATGATGTCCTTGCCCGGCTTGAAGGCGGCCCCGACCACCCAGATCACCGGATACAGGATGACCGCGAGGATGACGAGCGCGCCCACGTGCCAGGCGAGCGATCCGAAGCGCCGCCGCTCGTTCGCGGTCCGCACAACAGGGCTGGTGACACTGGTCACTTGGCGGCCTCCTCGTAGTGCACCCACTTCTTCTGCGACCAGAACAGGACCGCCGTGACGAGCGCCACCGCGATCACCAGCGTCCAGGCCATCGCGGAGGCGAAGCCCATCTGGGCCTCCTTGAAGCCCTTCTGGTAGAGGTAACAGGTGTAGACGAGCGTGGCGTCGGCGGGCCCGCACCGGGTGTCGGAGACGACGTACGCGGAGCCGAACACCTGGAACGCGTGGATGGACTCCAGCAGCACGTTGAAGAACAGCACCGGGGAGATCATCGGCAGGGTGATGTTCCAGAACCGTCGGAAGGGACCGGCTCCGTCCACCTCGGCGGCCTCGTACAGCTCCCGCGGCACCTGCTTGAGGCCGGCCAGGAAGATGACCATCGGCGCACCGAACTGCCAGATACTCAGAGCCACCAGGGCGTACAGGACATAGTCCGGGTTGCCGATCCAGCCGCCGACGTCGAGCCCGAAGATCTTCTGCGTACGGTCCACGACGGCGTCGTCGGAGAACAGTGCCCGCCACACGAAGCCGACGGAGACGCTGGCGCCGATGAGCGAGGGCATGTAGAACGCGGCACGGTACAGGGCCTGTCCGCGCCGCCTCTGCGCGAGCAGCAGCGCCACTCCGAGCGCGAGGAGCAGCTTCAGCGGTGTGGCCACGACGACGTACTTCAGCGTGACCTCGACCGACTTCTGCCAGCGCGGGTCCTGGAACATCGTCGTGAAGTTGTCCAGCCCCACCCACTCGGGCGGCGTGAACAGGTTGTAGCTGGTGAACGCGTAGTACAGCGACGCGATCATCGGCCCCGCCGTGAGCAGCAGGAAACCCGCGATCCACGGCGACATGAAGAGATAGCCGGCGAGGTTCTCGCGGCGCCGCCCGCGCCGCCCGGCGGCAGGAGCGGCGGACCGCTTCTTCGCCGGGCGCGCGGGCGCTTCCTTGACGAGCGTCATGGTGGTACGTCCCCTCAGCCCGCGAACGCGGCCTTGGCCTCGCTGAACAGCGCCTTAGCGGCGTCGGCCGGCTTGGTCTTGCCCTGGGCGACCTCGCCCCCGATGCGCAGGAACGCCGCCTCGATGACATCCGCGCCGGACGGGTGCGGGGTGATCTTCCCGAGCACGCCCGCCTCGGCGACCTCGTCCTCGTACGACGCGACGCCCTTGTTGTTGGCGTCGGTGGGCTTGAAGGCGTCGTACTGCTCGGTCGTGGCGAGGATGCCGCGGTCGTAGCCCATGATCTCGCCGACCTCGGGGTCGTGGACCATGAAGTCGATGAACTGAGCGGCCTCCTTGGGGTGCTTGGTCCCGGAGAAGGCGCTGAGCATCAGCGAACCGAGGTACTGGCCGGTGTCCTTGCCGTCCGTGGTGGGGATCGGCGCGAGCCCGTAGTCCGACTCGCCCTCGCCCGCGTAACGGATGGAGAAGTTGTCCCAGGTGAACTCGGATGCGGCGAGCCCCGCCGACAGACCTGACTTCGGCTTGACCTGCTCGATCTTCTTCGGGTCGGCGACGAGCCCGGACTTCACGCGCTTGTAGCCGTCCTCCCACCACTGCGTCACATCGTCCTCGGTGAAGCCGAGATCGGAGTCGGTGAAGAAGGCCTTTCCGTTCTGACGCAGGTACAGGTCGTAGAGGTACATGATGGCGAAGTAGCCGGTGTCACCGGCGATCTTCAGCTTGTCCTGGATCGTCTGGAGGGTGTCGAAGTACTCGTCCCAGGTCCAGCCGAACTTAGGCTCCACGCCCGCCTTCTTGAAGGCCTTGAGGTCGATGACGAGCGACATGGTGTTGGCGCCGACGGGTATGCCGATCTGCTTGCCGTCGACCTGACCGTTCGCCAGAACGCCGTTGCGGAAGTTCTCCAGGCCCAAGTTCCCCGCGTCCGCCTGCGTCTTGAGATCCATCAGAACACCGCGCTTGTCGTACTTGCGCAGGAAACCGACCGCATTCTGGAAAACGTCCGGCGGATTCCCACCGGAGGCTTGGGTCTGGAACTTCTCCCAAAATGCCTCGTAGTCGGTGAATTCGGGCTTGATCTTAATCTTCGGGTACTTCTTCTCGAAGAGCGCGATCGTCTTCTTGATGGCGATGGTGCGCGGCTCGCCACCCCACCACGCGTAACGAAGTGTCACATTCCCGTTGCCCGAACCGCCGTCGCCGCCGCAGCCCGTCGTCGCGGCCAGCCCCAGCGTGGCCGCCGAGGCCCCGGCCACCTTCAGGATCGTTCGCCTCTCAACATTCCTGCTGGTTCCCATGGTTGGGCCCCCTCCCCACAGCGTCATTGCCGCCTGCGTGAATCGTTTCAAGTAAGCGCTTGCTGGCACAAGCTACGGAGGGCTTTCGGGCGCGTCAATGATTCGGACAGGATTTGATGTGACGCGGTTCGCTCGCATGACGGTGTTCACGGGGGACGCCTCGCCGCCGCGGGCGCCCGACTGGGCAGGTCCGACGCATGCGGTCGACCCACCGAACGGGAAACGACGGGTCGGGCGGGATACGGAACGGGCCGAAAACAACCGTGGCACCAAGGGGGTTGGCGTCACAGGGGCGAGGGCGAGCGGGATTGCACTAACCGAGGGTGAGGGGACGGGCCGGCCGGGCCTCACGCCGGGTCGGCTCGAACTGGTGCACCCACCGGGCGGTGTTCGTCAGGGGGCGCGCCTCGGGCTCGGCTTCCTGCCGGTTGCCCGTGTCGGCTGTGGGCGCGACGAGGTGGGGATGCCACCCAGCCCTCACCCCAAGCCCACTCCCCGGCGCACAGCACCCATGACGAAGCTCACGGCGCGCGCGGTGTGGTCGTGCGGGAACGACGAAGGCGGCCCGATCCACGCATTCCGTGGACCAGGTCGCCAATCGCGTACGTGGGCGATACTGGGATCGAACCAGTGACTTCTTCGGTGTGAACGAAGCGCTCTCCCGCTGAGCTAATCGCCCGGGCGCAGAGAGAACATTACCCCATGTCAGAGGGGGACTCCGACCAGCCGAAGGACCTTCAGGGCACCGCCGGAAGGGGCACCGCCGGAAGGGGCACCGTCACTCCTTGATGTTCCAGGGCATCTCGAGGCCGAACTTCCAGAGGTAGACGGCACCGAGGGCCGCGATGATGACGAGGCCGACGGTCGTGAGGATGATGTTGCGGCGCCGCACCTTGGGGTCGAGCGCCCGCTGTGTCGCCTCCGTGACTTTGCGTTTCGTCCAGCGGAGCACCAACTGCGCCCAGACGAACTCGGTCGCCCAGATCGCCATGCCGCCGAAGATCACCAGCCAGCCGGGCCCCGGCAGCGGAAGCATGACCACGCCCGCGGCGACGACCGCGAGCCCCACGATGAAAACGCCCACCTGCCAGCTCATGTGCAGCGCGCGACGCGCCTTGATGAATTCCGGCGCCCGCGAACCGAGCGCGCGCTCGATCTTCGACTCGTCAGCAGCCATGGCGACCTCGCCCGGCTCGTTACTCCCCGTATTCATACAGCCATACCCTACCGGAGAGAAACCAGTCACCGGAATGGCCCTATCCGGCGAAGGGGCTCTCGGCCGGATGAGTTACGTAAAGGCACGCAAAACACTCAGAGGGGTTTACAACGGCACCGTAGGTGGCATGTCGATTTCGCCGACGTGCGAATCCCCGAGCGCACACTGAGCGAAAGGCCCTGGCGCTTATGAACACCACGGTCAGCTGCGAGCTGCACCTGCGCCTCGTTGTGTCGAGCGAGTCCTCACTGCCTGTTCCCGCAGGACTGCGGTATGACACGGCCGATCCCTACGCCGTGCACGCCACCTTCCACACCGGAGCCGAGGAAACCGTCGAGTGGGTGTTCGCCCGCGACCTCCTCGCCGAGGGCCTGCACCGGCCCACCGGTACCGGCGACGTCCGTGTCTGGCCGTCCCGGAGCCATGGTCAGGGCGTCGTATGCATCGCCCTGAGCTCCCCGGAGGGCGAGGCCCTGCTCGAGGCCCCGGCGCGGGCCCTTGAGTCGTTCCTGAAGCGAACGGACGCCGCCGTGCCCCCCGGCACGGAACACCGGCACTTCGATCTCGACACCGAGCTCTCACACATCCTGGCCGAGAGCTAGCGAGACACCACAGAGCCGCCCGGCACCGTCCACTCGGGGAGACGGCTCGGGCCTAGACAATCACATAGGGCACAACCAGATATGGCACAACCGCATCAAACACAACCGCATCAGGTACAACCTCATGAGACTCAACCTCATGAGGCACAACCGCATAAGGCACGCACATCGGCGCCGTCGCCGCGGACTTCCCGCGGAGGCGGCGTCGGCATACGTGATCCGGGGCGACTTCGGCCGGGGTCGCGGTTCACGTGCGTCGGCGCCGTCGCACGTGATCCGGGACGACCCGGGCCCTTGGCCCCCGGGTCCGCATGCCCGGCACCCCTCCCCCGACCCGGGAAGCCACTACCATCGGCCAGCATCGGCGGGCGCCCGCCCGACCCCCAGGCCAGGGAGCGAAACGTGCTGATCACCCACGACACCCGGTGCGCCCTCGACACCGTGGTGGATCTGGTGAACACCTCTCCGGACGAGCACACGACGGACGGGCTCGCGGATGTCGCGTCCCTCGCCGATTTCGTACGAAACCACGAAATCAGCGATGTCGGTGTGCTGTCCGAGCACGACCTCGCGGCCGTACGCGAGGTCCGCGGCCGGTTCGCCGGGATCTTCGCGGCCGACGACCCGCGGACAGCCGCCGCCCTCATCAACGAACTGGTCGCCGCGGCAGGCACCACACCCCGGCTCACCGATCACGACGGCTACGACTGGCATGTGCACTACTTCGCGCCGGGCGCCTCGGTGGCCGACCACCTCGCGGCCGACTGCGGGATGGCGCTGGCTTTCTTCGTGGTCGCCGGAGAGCAGGACCGGCTGCGGCGCTGCGAGGCTCCCGACTGCCGGCGCGCCTTCGTGGATCTCTCCCGCAACCGCTCCCGGCGTTACTGCGACAGTCGGACCTGTGGAAACCGGCTCCACGTGGCCGCCTACCGGGCGCGCCGCAAGGAAGCGGCGGGCTGAAGGAGCCACAGGACGAGCGGCGGCGTGGCTGAGCCACAGGATGAGCGACGGAGCGACTGAGCCGCAGGACGAGCGACGGCGTGACTGAGCTGCTGGACGGGCGGCGGAGCGATTGAGCCGCTGGACGGGCGGCGGGCTGACGGAGCCCTCGGCGGGTGACGCCAGGGGCCCCGTGTACGGCTCAGAGCAGCAGCAGGTCGTGCAGCGAAGCCATGAGCAGCAGACAGCCGATCACCGCAAGGAAGATCATCAGCGGTGGCTGGGAAAGCGCGAAAAGACAACCTCGCCGCTCCTCTGGCGGGGCGGCGGTGTCGCTCTGTGTTGTGTCCAGCATCTCGCGGGCGATGATGGCGCAGCCACCACCCCCTACGCGATCAACGCGCCCGGAATGACCGGTAGTTCGCCAATATCCGTGATGCGCGGTGACGAACGTGATCACTTCCGCGTCTTCGCATGATCTTCTGTGTCGTTTCAGGCCGTCATATGCCGTGCTTCTTCAGGATGGCCTCGATGTCGCTGAAGTCGTCCCCGGCACCGGTGGCCGGGGGCTTCGTCGCGGGCCGGGACGCCGGGCGGGAGGCCTGGCCGAGCGAGGGCGCCGAGGACGCGGGGGCCACCGCGTCGCGCTGGGCGGCCCGGGCGGCCGCCTTGCGTTCCTTCCGCGTCCCACCGCCGCGCCGCTCCACGGCTCGCGTTGTCATGAACAGCAGCCAGGCGCCGCCGAGCACGGCGAAGCCCGCCCACGCGGTCGGACTGAACGCGGTGTCGGCCACCCAGCCGACGGCCCCGGTCATCACCAGGCCTACCGGCACCAGCGAGTAGGCGGCGATACGGGCGGCGGCGAGGAAGCGCTTGCGGTATGCCGTGACCGCGGCGATCCCCAGGCCTGCCGCGGAGACGGCGGAACAGACGGTCTCGGCAATCATCCGGTCCTCCAGGGCAGAACTCGGTCGCACAGGGTCGGTTCGTCCCTTCCATCCTGCACCGCCGCCCGCCCGGTATGCCATGCTCCGGGCGGACCTCAGGGAGATCTCCGGGTAGGGGTCCTCCCCAGGTCCCGGTTGGGGCGTGGGAGCCGAGACTGGGAGACTGGGTTCCATGAACGACGCCGCCACCGCCCGCACCACCGCCGTCCTGGACGTCTGGTGCGAACTCCAGTGCCCCGACTGCCGCCGCGCCCTCGACGACCTGCACGCACTGCGCGCCCGCTACGGCGACCGGCTGGAGCTGCGGCTGCGGCACTTCCCGCTGGAGAAGCACAAGCACGCCTTCGCCGCGGCGCAGGCCGCCGAGGAGGCCGCGGAGCAGGGACAGGCCTGGCCGTACGTCGAGGCGGTACTCGGCCGCGTCGAGGAGCTGGACCGCAAGGGAGAACCCTTCCTGGTCGAGGTGGCCCGCGAACTCGGCCTGGACGCCGAGGAGTTCGACACGACCCTGATCGACGGCCGGCACATCCTGATCGTCGACGCCGACCAGGCCGAGGGCAAGGCCATCGGCGTGACCGGCACCCCGACGTACGTGATCGACGGCGAGCGGCTCGACGGCGGCAAGAGCCAAGAGGGCCTGCGCGAGCGCATCGAGGAAATCACCGACCGGCTGCTGGCCGAGGGCGCGTAGCCCTCGGAGCCCCAAGAGCGGGCCGGGCTACGGGTGGGGCAGCCCTCGGAGCAGAGACTTGTCTCAGCCCTCAGAGCAGAGTCATGCCCTCAGAGCAGAGTCTTGTAGAGGTAGTACGAACTCGTCGTGTAGCCCAGTGACTCGTAGAGCTTCTCCGCCGAGGTGTTCCCCGCGAAGACATTGAGGCCGATGCGGTCCCTCCCGCCGGCCACCGCCTGAGCCTCGGCCAGCAGCATCAGGGTGCGCCCGTGCCCGCGCCCCCGGTGCTCCGCGTCGACCTCGACGTCCAGCACGTACGCCGTTTCGGGCCACAGGCCCAGCCACAGGGTGCCGACCGGCGCCCCCTCCTGCTCCAGGACGCTGATCAGCGTGTTCTCGCTGGCCAGACCGTCCGGGAGGAACCTGGCGTGTCCCTGGTCGGTCTTGCTGTACGCCTCGGTCTCGGGCACGCCCCACTCGATGAGAACGCGGGCGAACTCCTCGCGCTCGTGCGCCAGCCAGGGCACGTACTCGGCCTCGGTCATGGGCCGGGCGACGCTGCCGGCGGGCAGTTCGGGCAGGGGGGCGTCCAGCCGCTTGGTCATGTTCCGGTTGCTCAGGACGTAGCCGAGCGCCGTGGCGAGCCGGAGCGCGGCCTCCGCGTCGCCGGGCACGGCCGTCTCCATGCGCCGACAGCCCCAGCCGCGTGCCACCTCCTCGGCGGCGAGCACGGCCACCGTGCCCCGGCCCCGCCCGCGGTCCGGTTCGTCGATGCTCAGCTCGCCGACCCGGGCTACGGTGGGGCCGTACTCTGGGTGCGTGGAGAGCTGTATCCCGCCCACGGGACGGCTGTTCACGCACACTTGGTAGCGGCGTGACAGCGCCCCGTCGGCTCCGCGCTGAAGCGGCTCGGTCGGCCGCAGGGTGGTCGTCATCACGGGTGTTCTACCCGCCCCGCGGCATGTCGTCATCCGAATTTGGCGGCTGCCGACAGGAGCCACCGACCGCGTCCGTTCTGCGGGTTACGGCGTACGGGTTACGGGTCGAGGTCGTTCCCGGCCCGCTCGTCGAAGGTCCGCATCGCCTTGGCGGTCACCGGGCCCGGCGCGCCCGGGAGTTGGCGTCCGTCGACCCGGTGCACGCCCTGCACATCCCGCAGGGTGGACGTCAGGAAGACCTCCTCGGCGTGCTCCAGGACGTCGAGCGGCAGGTCGGTCTCCTTGGCGCCGGTCCATTCGACGGTGAGCGCACGTGTGATGCCGGCGAGGCAGCCGGAGGCGACCGGCGGGGTGTGGATCTCGCCGTCGAGGACGACGAAGACGTTCGAGCCCGTGCCCTCGCACAGCTGCCCGACCGTGTTGGCGAACAGCGCCTCGGACGCGCCCTGTTCACGCGCGCGGGCCAGCGCGACGACGTTCTCGGCGTACGAGGTGGTCTTGAGGCCGGTGAGGGCGCCGCGCTCGTTGCGGGTCCACGGCACGGTGATCACCGCGGTGGAGTCGGGGCGCCGGGCGGACTCGCCGAGGGCGACGACCAGAGTCGGACCGTGCTCGCCACGGTCGGAGCCGAGCGGGCCGTGGCCGCCGGTGTACGTGATCCGCAGCCGGCCGAGCGCCATCGGGTTGGCGTCCAGGACGGCGGCACAGGCGTGGCGCACCTCGTCGCGGTCGGGTTCGGGCAGCCCCAGGCCGCGCGCCGAGCGGGCCAGCCGGTCGAGGTGTCGGGTCAGCGCGAACGGCCGGCCGTCCACCGCCTTCACGGTCTCGAAGATGCCGTCGCCCACGGTCAGTCCGTGGTCGAAGACGGAGACACGGGCGGACTCGATGTCCTGCAGCCCGCCGTCGAGCCAGAGCTTCACTGGATTTCACCTCGCGAGAACGTGCCGGGCCGATCGTCCGACGTGCTTCCACTCTCGTACGCATCTCCGTACGCACCCGACGCTACCGCGAGGAGTCTCGAGGCCTTCAGCTCGGTCTCCCGCCACTCCGCCTCGGGATCGGAGCCCCAGGTGATGCCGGCGCCGGTGCCGAACCTCAGGACGCCCTCCGTCCGGTCGATCCAGAATGTGCGGATGCCCACGGCGAGCTCTCCGGTGCTGCGGTCGGCATCGACCCAGCCGATGCCCCCGCAGTAGGGGCCGCGGGGCGCGGTCTCCAGGGCGTCGATGATCCGCAGTGCGCTGGATTTGGGCGCGCCGGTGACGGAGCCGGGTGGGAACGCGGCGGCAAGGAGCTCCGGCCATCCCACGTCCGCGCGCAGCTCGCCGTGCACGGTGGAGACGAGGTGGACGAGGCCCGGGTGCTTCTCGACGACACAGAGGTCGGGGACGGTGACGGTGCCGCCGGCGCACACCCGCCCGATGTCGTTGCGGACCAGGTCCACGATCATCACGTTCTCGGCGTAGTCCTTCTCCAGGAGGTCCGCCTCGGTGCGTCCGGTGCCCTTGATCGGGCCCGACTCGACGACGCGGCCCGTGCGGCGCAGGAAGAGTTCCGGGGACGCGGTGGCGATCTCCACGCCATGGCCGGGCAGGCGAATCGTTCCGGCGTACGGCGCCGGATTGCCGCGCGCCAGCAGGGCGGTCAGCGCGTCCACATCGGCGTCGGGGGCGAGGGGCGCGGACAGCACCCGGCAGAGGTTCGCCTGGTAGACCTCACCGGCCGCTATGTGCTCGCGGATACGGCGTACGCCCGCGGTGTACGCGGCGCGGTCGAGCGACGACTTCCAGTCACCGGCCGCGGGCCCGCGCCACTGCCCGGGCACCGGCGCGGGCACGGACTCCTCGCGTACGTCCGCGAAGCGGGCGCAGACCAGACGGCCCTCGAAGTCGGCGGACACGGCCCAGAAGCCGGCGGAGTCCAAGGCCGCGGGGTCGCTGGTGACGTCGAGGAGACCGGTCGCGACGAGGCCACCGAAGCGGGCGAGAGGAGGGAGGTCGAGCACGCAGTCGAGTCTAGGGCGGGTGACCTGCGGGTGCCCTGACCGTGTCCTTGAGCGGGCAGACCGCAGCACGCTGCACAAACGCGTTTTTGTACTGGCCCGGGAATCCGCTAGAGTTCAACACGTCGCCGGGACGCGCAAGCGATCCGGAAACGACAAGCGGACGTAGCTCAGTTGGTAGAGCGCAACCTTGCCAAGGTTGAGGTCGCCAGTTCGAACCTGGTCGTCCGCTCGCAGGAAGTGGGGGATCTTCCCGAACCCCCGCACTCCTGGTGGAGTGGCCGAGAGGCGAGGCAACGGCCTGCAAAGCCGTCTACACGGGTTCAAATCCCGTCTCCACCTCCAAGGACGATTAGCTCAGCGGGAGAGCGCTTCCCTGACACGGAAGAGGTCACTGGTTCAATCCCAGTATCGTCCACTGGATCTTCTCGAAGATCCGTACCCGCGCGATTAGCTCAGCGGGAGAGCGCTTCCCTGACACGGAAGAGGTCACTGGTTCAATCCCAGTATCGCGCACTGGATCTTCTCGAAGATCCGTACCCGCGCGATTAGCTCAGCGGGAGAGCGCTTCCCTGACACGGAAGAGGTCACTGGTTCAATCCCAGTATCGCGCACCAGCCGAAGCCCCCGGCCGTCTCGTACGGCCGGGGGCTTCGTCGTTCCCCCGGCCGTACGAGACGGCACGAGGAAGGGGCCCTCCGCTCAGAAGGGCCCCTTTCGTTCAGGACGAGAAGAGCATGCGGCCGAAGCTCTTCTGGCGGTGGTGGCCGCCGTAGTGACCGCCGTGTCCACCGTGCTGCGGGGCGCCCCAGGCGGGCGCGGGAGCGGACGGGTAGGCCTGCGGGGCGCCCGGGGGCGGCGGCGCGGGCTGCGACCACTGGGACTCCAGGCGGGTCAGCGACTCCAGCTCGCCGTAGTCGAGAAATATCCCGCGGCAGCCGCTGCACTGCTCGATCTGGACACCATTGCGGTTGTACGTGTGCATCGGCGCATGGCACTTCGGACACTGCATGCTCGGCTCAACTCCTCGCCGGTCGGTACTGCTTCCGCCAGGACAGACACTGCCCGTCCTCGGTCGGTTGCACCCTACGTCCTCGGTCCGTGCGCCAAATCGGGCGGGACGGTGCCCATTCGGTCGCAGGCGTCGATCACGGACTGCTGCACCTCGTCCAACGGGACGCCCGCCGCCACGGACTTGGCGATCGCCAGGGCCGCCGTCTGCACCGTGAGGGCGCGTGCCGCGACGTCCAGGGCGGGCCAGGGGTCGCCGTCGGCGGGGACGGCCGGGCCGCCCGCGCACCGGTAGGCGGTCAGGAAGCGGGTCCACTCGTCGGGCGCGAGCAGACCGCAGGCGTACCAGGCCGCCGGGCGGGCCAGGTCCCAGGTCGGCACGCCCACGCCGAGGTCGTCCACGTCGATGAGGAGCCAGGGGCCGGCCGGTGCCGGGTGGCGAACGAGCTGGCCGAGGTGGAGATCGCCGTGGCAGAGCGTCGTCGTGTCCGGCAGGGGGGCCTGCGCGCGGGCCCAGGCGGGGAGGGTGACCCAGGCGCGCAGGACAGGGGCGGTGGCGGGGTGCGGGCCCGCCGCACGGAGCCGGGCGATCGCCTGGGCCGCCTTGACGGGGCCCCGCATGGCCGGCAGGCCGGGCGGCGCGGGTGTCCGGTGGAGGCGGGCGAGGAGGGAGGCGGCCGCCTCCCAGGGGGCGGCCTCGGGCACTTCCGGGTCGACGGGAGTGCCGTACGGCCAGAAGGTCACGAGACGGCCGTGGAGGTCGACCGGGGCGGGCCGGAGCGGGGCGAGGAGTGTGTCTGCCGCGTCGGCGGCGACGGCCAGGCGCAGGGAGAGTTCCGCGCGGTCCGTGCCGGGGGCGTGGGCCTTGGCCACGGTGTCGCCATGGCGGACGACGGTGCCGTCGTGGCGGTCGGCGAGGACTGTGTCGTGGTGCGCGCAGGCGGCGGTCACGAGGTGGGCCGCGCTTCGCGCCCTGACGGTCAGAGCGGGCAGCACATCTGCGGTCACGGGTCCCCCTGGGGTGCTTTCGGTTCCTCGTGAGCCTACGCAGGCTTTCCCCGCCGCTCGGCCCGGCGGGCGTACACAGGGTCTCCTTCGGACCGGCGGCGTCCCCGTGACAAATCCCCCCTGGCGAAAAGCCCGTGGCAAAAAAATAATGCCCGCGCAGCTCCCCAGCTGCGCGGGCATTTGTGCCGTCCGCCGCACCCCCGTCCCCACGGGGTTTCATGGCCGGATGTCCCCGCCCGGACCGCTCTTCCGGGCCTGGGGCGCCGCTCAGCGCCCCAGCATCACGCCCACGGACGACGCTTGTGTGACCACTGACTCCCAGCCGCCGAAGACGACCACGAGCAGGGCCGCCAGGGGGAGAACCATCGCTGTCGCCACCAAGGGGTGGCGCCGGCCCTGGCGCTGCGCACCGAACGCGGCGGTGTACGCGGTGTACGCCCTGCGTCCCTGCGTGCGGATCGCCGTCCGCGGTGCCGTGTGGGCCATGGTCCCTCTCCTGACCGAGCATCTATGTGGTTGGCAGCGGCGAGTGTCTGACCTCGGGGGACGAGTGCTGCACCCGCCGCTTGACCTCAAATCTATGGGCGCGGCGGAGTGGGGTCGTCATGCCCTCGTACCGATTGCCGGGCCTCCCGGAGGATGAGCGATTACCTGCGGAGTACTCCCCTGGGTGGAGACGAGGACCTGGGTCTCAGGGTCTTCCCGGAGGGGGCGTCCGATGTGCCCCTACTGTTCCGAGCTGTCCTCTCTCGGGACCGGCTGCTCGACCAGCGCCAGCACCCGTGTTGCCATGAAGCGGGCGGTGCGCACCACTGATCCGCTTCGGGTGACTTCGCTCACTTCCACGACACCTCGACGCACCGCCGTCTCCACCCTGCGGCCCGCCCTGCTCGCCACCACCTCGTACGTACGCGTCGTGTCCCCGGCGTCCACGACTATCTCCACTCGATCACCCTTCACGGGTTCAATCCCCCTTCTGTGACGGATGGTTGGGATCACAGGCGGCCCAAAGCCCTCCTGTTCGCACATTCCCTGACCACCTTTCAAGTTTCCCACCCGGCACTGACAATCGATCGGGCCGCGAGGGCGCGGCCTCTGCGCGCACCCGGCCGCGGAAACGTAAGCTGTGGCTCGTCAAACGGACCGGGCAGCGGGGATGGACATGGCGATGATGCGCCTGAGGCGCGAGGACCCGCGTGTCGTCGGCTCGTTCAGGCTTCACAGGCGGCTCGGCGCGGGTGGCATGGGCGTGGTCTACCTGGGCTCCGACCGGCGTGGCCAGCGGGTCGCGCTGAAGGTGATCCGGCCGGATCTGGCGGAGGATCAGGAGTTCCGGTCGCGGTTCGCCCGCGAGGTCTCGGCGGCCCGACGGATCAAGGGCGGATGCACGGCGCGGCTCGTGGCCGCCGATCTCGAGGCGGAGCGGCCGTGGTTCGCCACGCAGTACGTGCCCGGGCCCTCCCTGCACGACAAGGTCGCCGAGGAAGGCCCGATGGCGGCCACCGACGTGGCTGCCGTCGGTGCCGCGCTCTCCGAGGGGCTCGTCGCCGTGCACGAGGCCGGTGTCGTCCACCGGGACCTCAAGCCGTCCAACATCCTGCTGTCCCCGAAGGGGCCGCGGATCATCGACTTCGGTATCGCCTGGGCCACGGGAGCCTCGACGCTCACCCATGTCGGTACGGCTGTCGGCTCGCCCGGCTTCCTCGCGCCCGAGCAGGTGCGCGGGGCGACCGTGACCCCGGCCACGGACGTGTTCGCGCTCGGGGCCACGCTGGCGTACGCGGCGACCTCCGACTCGCCCTTCGGGCAGGGCAGTTCCGAAGTGATGCTCTACCGAGTGGTGCACGAGGAGCCGCAGCTGCACGGCGTTCCGGACGCGTTGGCCCCGCTCGTCCGCGCGTGCCTGGCGAAGGACCCCGAGGAGCGGCCCAGCACGCTCCAACTGTCCTTGCGGCTCAAGGAGATCGCGGCACGCGAGGCACAGGGCCTGGCGGATGTCCGCCCGCCCGCGCCGCGCAACGATCCCGACCGGCCGACGGGACGCCTCGCCGAGCAGTACGCCGAGCAGCGCACCCAGCGTCGCCCGCAGGGCACTCCCCCGCCGCGTCCGAGCGGGACGAATCCGCCGCGTACGGGCGGGACGAACTCTTCCCGTACGGGCGGGACGAACGGCGGCTCACGGTCGGCGCCGTCGGGTTCGCGCCCCGCAGCCTCGCGGAACACCGGCCGGTCCGGCAGCAGGCCCGCGCCCCGCAGTGGTGCCGGGCGGCCCTCTCCTCGGACCACCGGGACCGGACGGCGGCCGGCGAACCCGCGGCTGCTGCGCCAGCGGCTCTTCGTGTTCGTCGTGGTGACCCTGCTCGTCGCGCTGGGCATCGCGGCGGCGCAGGGGTGCCAGGGACCGGCGCGCGGGCTGGACGACGGGGGCGGGCGGAAGGACGTACGGCAGGAGCAGTCGTCGTTCGCACCGCTGCCCGCCGGGGGTTTGATGGCGGAGCAGTACCGGAGTGACATCCGCAAGGACGGCTAGGGGGTGTCGTTCGGTCACCTCGGACCCGGGGTGATCCGAACGACGCTCCCTGGCTCCGCCGGGCTCATCCGTGAACGGGACCGGGGTCTGTACGGCGGTCCACCACAGGGGTGGTCGGGCCCCCGGGCGGCTCGTCGTACGGAGTGTCAGATGCCTGGGCGGCCCGTCGCCACCGCGTAGAAGGCGACGGCGGCCGCCGCGCCCACGTTGAGTGAGTCGACTCCGTGGGCCATGGGGATGCGAACCCATTCGTCCGCCGCCATCAGGGCCTGCGTGGACAGGCCGTCACCCTCCGCGCCCAGCATCAGCGCGACCCGGTCCATCCGGTGCGGGGCCGCCTCGTCGAGGGACTTCGCCTTCTCGTCCGGGGTGAGGGCGAGCAGGTTGAAGCCGGCCTCGCGGACCGATTCCAGGCCCTTGGGCCAGGAGTCGAGACGCGCGTACGGGACGGAGAAGACCGCACCCATGGAGACCTTCACGGAACGGCGGTAGAGCGGGTCGGCGCAGTCCGGGGAGAGCAGGACCGCGTCCATGCCGAGGGCCGCGGCGGAGCGGAAGATCGCACCGATGTTGGTGTGGTCGTTGACCGACTCCATGACAACCACCCGGCGGGCGGAGCGCAGGAGTTCGTCCGCCGTGGGCAGTGGCTTGCGCTGCATGGAGGCGAGCGCGCCGCGGTGCACGTGATAGCCGGTGACCTGCTCGGCGAGCGCCGGTGTGACCACGTACACCGGCGCCGGGAGCTCGTCGATGACGTCGCGCATCACGTCGACCCACTTGGCGGACAGGAGCATCGAGCGCATCTCGTACCCGGCGTCCTTGGCCCGTCTGATGACCTTCTCGCCCTCGGCGATGAACAGGCCCTCCGCGGGTTCGCGCTTGCGGCGCAGTTCCACGTCGGTCAGGCCCGTGTAGTCGCGCAGACGCGGGTCGTCGGGGTTCTCAACGGTGATGAGATCGGCCACAGGGTGATACTGCCTTGTCCTGGGTGCGGTGCCAACGGCTTGGAAGGGGTTGGGTTACCCCGGGTTACTCGGCGGACTCGGAGGGGGTGTTCACGGGGAGTCCGGCGCCCACGTTCACGACCGGGCCGATGACGATCACCGCGGGGGGCTTCACGTCCTGCGCCGTGACGGTCTCGGCGACCGTCGCCAGGGTCGCGTCGACGCGGCGCTGCGCGGCGGTCGTGCCTTCCTGCACCAGAGCGACCGGGGTGTCGGCCGGTTTGCCGTGCGCCATCAGGGTTTCGGCGATACGGCCGATCTTGTCGACGCCCATCAGCACGACGAGCGTGCCGCGCAACTGGGCGAGGGCCGGCCAGTCGACCAGGGAGCGCTCGTCGTCAGGGGCGACATGACCGCTGACCACGGTGAACTCATGTGCGACACCCCGGTGGGTGACGGGGATACCGGCCGCGCCCGGCACCGAGATCGAGCTGGAGATGCCCGGGACGATCGTGCAGGCGATGCCCGCCTCGGCGAGTGCCTGCGCCTCCTCCATGCCGCGGCCGAAGACGAACGGATCACCGCCCTTGAGGCGGACGACCGACTTGCCCTGCTTGGCGTGCTCGATCAGCGCGTTGTTGATCGCTTCCTGAGCCATGAAACGGCCGTACGGGATCTTCGCCGCGTCGATCACCTCGACCTGCGGCGGGAGTTCGGCGAGCAGGTCACGCGGGCCGAGGCGGTCCGCGATGACCACGTCCGCCTCGGCGAGCAGACGCCGGCCTCGGACCGTGATCAGGTCCGGGTCGCCGGGGCCGCCACCGACCAGGGCGACGCCGGGGGTGCGGGTGCGGTGGTGGGGCGCCACCAGGGTGCCGTCGCGCAGGCCCTCGACGACCGCGTCGCGGATCGCCGCGGTGTGGCGCGGGTCCCGGCCGCGCGCGTCCGTGGTGAGGACCGCGACCGTCACGCCCTCGCTGTGGCCCGTCGCCGGGGTCCAGGCCGTCGCCGCGTCGGCGTCGTCGGAACGGACGCACCAGACGCGGTGGCGCTCCGCCTCGGCGGAGGCGCCGGTGTTCGCCTCGGAGTCACTGGTGGCGATCAGGGCGTACCAGGCGTTCGCCAGGTCGCCGTCCTCGTACGGGCGCCTCGTCCAGGTGATCTCGCCCGCGTCCGCCATCGCCTCGACGGACGGGGTGGCCTCGGGGGATACGAGGTGGATGTCCGCGCCTGCCGCGATGAGCGCCGGGAGACGGCGCTGGGCCACCTGGCCGCCGCCGAGGACGACTACGCGGCGGCCGGTGAGGCGGAGGCCTACGGGGTAGGCGGGGTGTTCGGCCATGGAGGTGCGGCTCCTCGTGCGGGGCCGCTGCGCTGGGCTGGAGCGGCCTTGACGTGCTGTTTCTAAGTGCGGGACCACGATACGGCGGGGGTGGGAGGGTTCCTTCCCCAAGCCCGCCCCTTCCCGAAACCGGGGCTCCGCCCCGGGCCCCTGTTCGTCTGCGGGCCGTGGGCAGGCTGTGGGCAGGCGTTCGCCCTGCGGAACGCCTGCCCACAGCCTGTAGGCCTACTTTTCCGTTACCCCCGCCGAGTCGAACGTCGCCACCTCGTGCATCGCCCTTGCCGCGCTCTGCACCACCGGCAGAGCCAGCAGCGCTCCCGTGCCCTCGCCGAGGCGGAGGTCGAGGTCGACCAGGGGGCGCAGGCCCAGCTTGTTCAGGGCGGCGACGTGGCCGGGCTCCGCGCTGCGGTGGCCCGCGATGCAGGCCGCGAGGACCTCGGGGGCGACGGCGCGGGCCACGAGGGCCGCGGCGCCGGCGCTGACGCCGTCCAGGATCACCGGCGTACGGAGGGAGGCACCGCCCAGGAGCAGGCCGACCATCGCCGCGTGTTCGAGGCCGCCGACGGCCGCGAGGACGCCGATGGGGTCGGCCGGGTCCGGCTGGTGGAGTTCGATGGCGCGGCGTACGACCTCGGTCTTGCGGGCCAGGGTCTCGTCGTTGATGCCGGTACCGCGGCCCGTCACCTCGGACGGGTCGGTGTCCGTGTAGATCGAGATCAGGGCTGCGGACGCCGTGGTGTTGGCGATACCCATCTCGCCGGTCAGGAGGGCCTTGTTACCGGCCGCCACCAGGTCCCGGGCCGTCTCGATACCCACGTCGATCGCCGCGATGACCTCCTCGCGGGTCATCGCGGGACCCGTGGTCATGTCGGCGGTGCCCGGGCGGACCTTGCGCGGCAGCAGACCCGGGGTGGCCGGAAGGTCGGAGGCGACGCCCACGTCGATGACGCAGACCTCGGCGCCCACCTGGTTGGCGAAGGCATTGCAGACCGCGCCGCCGCCCAGGAAGTTGGCCACCATCTGCGCGGTGACCTCCTGCGGCCAGGGGGTGACGCCCTGGGCGTGCACGCCGTGGTCGCCGGCGAAGATCGCGACGGCGGCCGGCTCCGGGATCGGCGGCGGGCACATGCGGGACAGGCCCGACAGCTGCGCGGAGATGATCTCCAGCATGCCGAGCGCGCCCGCGGGCTTGGTCATCCGCTTCTGCCGCTCCCACGCCTCGCCGAGCGCCTTGGCGTCCAGGGGGCGGATGTTGGAGACGGTCTCGGCGAGCAGGTCGTGCGGCTCCTCGCCGGGCAGCGCGCGACGGCCGTACGTCTCCTCGTGCACGACCCACGACAGCGGACGGCGCTTGGACCAGCCGGCCTGCATCAGCTCGGGCTCGTCCGGGAACTCGTCGACGTAGCCGACGCAAAGGTAGGCCACGACCTCCAGGTGCTCGGGGAGGCCGAGGGCGCGGACCATCTCGCGCTCGTCGAAGAAGCTGACCCAGCCGACGCCGAGGCCCTCGGCGCGGGCCGCGAGCCAGAGGTTCTCCACCGCGAGCGCGGAGGAGTACGGGGCCATCTGCGGCTGGGTGTGGCGGCCCAGGGTGTGGCGGCCACCGCGGGTCGGGTCGGCGGTGACGACGATGTTCACCGGGGTGTCGAGGATGGCCTCGATCTTCAGTTCCTTGAACTGCTTCGCGCGGCCCTTGGGGAGCGACTTGGCGTACGCGTCGCGCTGACGGGCGGCCAGTTCGTGCATCGACCGCCGGGTGTCGGCGGAGCGGATGACGACGAAGTCCCAGGGCTGGGAGTGGCCGACGGACGGCGCGGTGTGGGCCGCCTCCAGGACGCGGAGCAGTACGTCGTGCGGGATCGGGTCGCTGCGGAAGCCGTTGCGGATGTCGCGGCGCTCGCGCATCACGCGCAGCACGGCCTCGCGCTCCGCGTCGTCGTAGCCGGGGGCCGCCGGGCCGGTGGACTCTCGTACGTCTTCCACTGCGGCCGTGCTCTCTTCCTGGTCGGCGCCCCGGGTGTCCAGGTCCTCCGCTTGCTGTGCGACTACGGGCTCCGGGTCCGCGGCGAGCGGCTCCGGTACGGGGAGTGTGTCGGCCTTACGGGGCGCGGGCACCGGAGTGACGGGCTCCGCTTCGGCGGTGGGGGCCTCCGGGTCCTCCACGGGCGCCATCTCCGCCACGTCGGCGACGACCGGAGCCTGCTCCTGCGCGGCCTCCTCGGCCGGGGGCTGCTCCTCCTCGAGGAGGGGCGGCACGGTCATGGGGTGCGGCGGGGTCGGGGCCAGCTGCGGGGTCGTCGGCACCGTGCCCTCGACGGGCACGAACTGGCCGACGGGCTGTTCCGCCGCTGGTTCCAGGGGTGCGTCCTGGAATCCGGCCGCGCCCGACGCGTCGCCGGGGAGGTGCTCGCCGTGCGACTGGTCCAGGTGGTTCATGGCCGCCTGGGGCGCCTGCGCGGGTACGGCGACGCCGACCGGCACGCCGGCCTCGGCCACGGCGAACGCGGCGTGCGCCTCGGCGGGGGCCATGAACTGGGCGGCCTGGACCGGGAAGGCCTCGACGCCGGGGACCGCCTCCGCGTGCGGGGCCTCCATGGAGTGCGCGGCCTGCGCCTGCGCGTCGTCGGAAGCGTGCGGGGCGTCCGCCACGAGGGGCTGCGGGGCGGACACGGACCGGGCGGCCTCCTCGGCGGATCCGCTGTCCGCTCCGGCGTCCACCTCGGCACCGGCGTCCACGAACTGAGCCACGGGTTCCGGGATGTGGACACCGGCATCCGCGAACTGGGCGGCCTGGACCGGGAACTGGGGTGCCGGGTCCACTGTCTGGGCGGCCGGGTCGGTGAAGGGGCCGGCCGGGTCGGCGAGGTGAACGGACGGGTCGGCAAGGTGGACCGGCGGGTCGGCGACGAGGTGGGCTGCCTCTTCGGCGACCTGCTGCGAAGCCGCGGGGGTCGCCTGCGGGTCCTGCACGACGTGGAGGTTCCGCTCGGGCGCGAAGTACTCCTCGTCCGCCGAGACCTGCGCCGGGACGGCGGCATGCTCGGACCCCTGGACGTCGGTGACGTGCTCGGCGACATCGCCGTCCCTGCCGCCGTCGTTGCCGCTGTCGCCGGCCGGCGGAACCGCGTCCGGGACCTCCTGGGCTGCCGGGAAGGGAGTGGCGTCAGAGAGCTGCGGAGCGTGCAGGTCCAACGAGCCGTCCAGCACGTACGCGGCCTCGGCGCCCTGCGCAGGCTCCGGAGTCTGCGCAGCGAGATGGCCCTCCGCCGCCTCGGGCGAGTGGTCGACCTCCGGAACGACCTGCGGCGCCGCCTCAAGACCCGCGCCCTCAGGTGCCTCCGGCGCCTGAGGAGCCGACCCGAGCCCCGCGGCCTCGGCAGCCTCCGGCGCCGCCGCTGTCTCCGGCTCGGCGACCGGCGCGGCCTCGGATCCCTGCCCCACTCCCGGAACGACCGTTTCTGCAGCCGCCGCCCCGGAGCCCACCGGCGGAGCTCCCCACGGCACCGCCCCCTGCGGCGGAATCTCGGAGAGCTGCGGTACGTCGAGGTACTCGGGCCCGACGGTCGGGGGACCGGCGTGCCGCACCGGAGTCACCGGATTCGCCGCGTAGGCCGGGGTGGCGAGCGGCGCCGCGGCGGGGCCGCGGTCGGCGAGCGAGCGCACCGGGCTCGCGGAGCCGTCCGGGGTCGGCGGACCGAGGTGCAGTGGGCGGCGCGGCGGCGGCAGCTGCGGGGCGGGCGCGGGGTTCGGCAGCCGGACACCGCTGAGGTCGACCGAGCCGCTGTCCCGGCCGGCCGTCTCGTGCGGGCCCGGCTCGTGGACGAGCGGCTCGTGGACGAGCGGCTGCGGGGCAGGCGGCGCCACCTCGTTGCCCCAGGCGCCCTGCGCGCCCGGCATGAGGAGCAGGTCGTCGTCGTCGGCGGGATTCTCGGAGGGGTCGAGGAAGGTGTACGCGCCCGGGGCGAGGACGCCCGGCTGCTCCACCATGCCTGCGTTCTCCGGCAGTCCCTCGCCCGGGACCTGGCCGGTGTCGGTCATGCGTACCCCTCGCCCATCGGTTAGTGCTTCCAAGTCCAGCTCGCCCGGAACGGCGCACCGACCGCCCCGTAGTGAAGAACGAGCGTGCGTGCCCAGCGGCACGAACGACCGGCCAACAAAGGCGACAAAGCCATTAACTGGCATTGTCCCGGTCGTCCGGCCCTCGCGACACCTGATCCGCGACGGCCCGCTGTGGACTGCGCCACGTCGCGCGTCCTCCGGTTCTGCCGTACCACACACGCCTCAAAACGGGCGGGTTTTCCGGACATTGGCCTACGAAAAGCCGATCCCCCGAGAGCGGTACAACGATCGGCCAGCCTACCGCGCGCGGTACGACAACAGGATCACGGGTTGCGATCGGGCAGACGTCCGGTGAGCAGGAACGCGACGCTCCGCTCCTTCTCCGTCCAGGCCCTCGTGTCGAGTTCGACCGACTGCAGGAGGGCGCACTCGACGTGGTAGCCGTGCTCGGTGAGATTGCGGCCGATGAGTTCGGCCGCGTCGCGGGTCGCCGCGTGCGTCACGATGCGCTGCGGACGGCGGTCGGCGACGGCCGAGACGACCGCCGCTCCCCCGCCGCCGACGCGCACGACGTCGGGTTCGGGAAGGTTCTCCAGAATGTGCGGGGCGGCGCCGTGCACGATCTGCATCTGGACGCCGTAGCGGCGGGCGGAGTCCTCGGTGCGGGCGCAGGACCCGGGGTTGCGGTCGACCGCGATGACCGCCGCGCCGGTGCGTGCGGCTTCGGTGGCGAAGGCGCCACTGCCCGAGCCGATGTCCCACACGAGGTCCCCGACGCGCGGTCCCAGGCGGGCGAGTTGGGCGGCGCGCAGCAGATCCGTTTCGCCTTCGCCGAGTGCGCCGCCGTACGCCTCGGCGGGCAGGGCCCAGCCGCGCGGCCCGGTGCCGGGGTCGCGTCCGGCGATCCAGCCACCGTCCTCGGCCGTGGCGACGAAGCCGCCGATGACGATGACGACATTGGGGTCGCGCCAGGTGTGGTCGGCCGCCTTGTCGGAGGTGAGGATCGTGACCCGCTCGCGAGCGGTGCCGAGTTCCTCGCAGATGACGAAGGTGCGGTGCACGCCCTCGAGGAGCAGCCCGAGTTCGGCGGGGCCCGCGCCGGGTGAGGTGAGAACGGCGACCTTGGTGTGGGCGCGGCACACGTTCACCGCGCGTCGCAGGGTGCGGCGATGTGCGACGACCACCTGTGCGTCGTCCCAGGGCATGCCGGCGCGGGCGAAGGCGGCGGCCACCGAGGACACGGCGGGGACGACTTCGACCTCCAGTCCGAACTCGCGGGCGCGCAGGGTGCGTACGACGCCGAAGAAGCCCGGGTCCCCGTCGGCGAGGACGACGGCGGTGCCGCGATGGTTCGCGATGCGGCGGGCGGCGAGGGCGACGCTGCCGAGCCGGACGCGTTCGGCGGCCGCGGGTACCTCGGGGAGCGAAAGGTGATGAGCCGCGCCGGCCACCAGTGTCGCCGCGCCGAGGGCGGAGCGCGCCGCGGCGGTCAGTGGCGAGCCGTCCCAGCCGATCACCGTGACCCGGTCGGCCATCGTCCTCAGTCTCCAGAAGGTTTTCGCAGGTCGTCAGGGGGCAGCCCGCGGGCGCTCCGTGAGCGTACCTGGTGTCGCTGGGTGGTGCGGCGCGGGCCTCGAGCCCCTGAATTCAGTTCCAGTCGGAGAACGACGTGAAACCACCGGTGTCGGCGAGCTGCTCGCCGACACCGTCGAGGTCCTCCGGCAGGAGGCTCCAGACGATGAAGTCGGTACGGAGGTCCACCCAGCGGCCGTCCTCGGTGCGGGTGTGCGCTATGCAGGCGTTGCGCAGGACGCCCTCGCTGATGCAGCCGATCTTCTGGGCGACCTGCTGCGAGGCGGTGTTGTCGGCGGCCGTGCGCAGTTCGATGCGCTCGAACTTCTGGTCGCGGAACAGCCATTGGGCGGTCGCGAGAGCGGCCTCGGAGGCATAGCCCTCGCCGCGGGCCCAGGGAGCGATGATGTACGACAGTTCGGTGGACCGGACATGCCAGTTCGTCTTGCCGAGCTGGAGGACGCCGACCAGTCGCTGGGTGAGGAACTCGGTGACGGCGAGGTCGAGTCCGCGGCCCGCGGTGCGTTCGGCAGGCGCGTACTCGGTGATCCAGCCGCGGGCGGCGTCCTCGGTGTAGGGCTGGGGCACGTCGGTCCAGGCCGCGACCTGCTCGTCGTTCATCATCTCGGCCAGAGCGGGGACGTCGTCCTCCTCGAGGGCGCGCAGAACCAACCGCTCCGTGCTGATGGAGATGTCGGGGAAGGTGCTGGTCATGCGCCGCTCCGTAACCGTCGGGGACTTCGGGCCGTTGCGAAACCTAGGATTCCCGCGGGCCCGCTGAACTGCCCAGCATGCAGCATGAAACCACCGTGACGCACCACGGGGTCCACTCCGGACGATGGAGTGGCCCCCGTGCGGTGACGAGAGCTGTCAGCCGGAAGTGACCGGCAGGACCGAGCCCTTGTACTTGTCCTCGATGAACTTCTTCACCTCGGGCGAGGTCAGGAGCTCGGCGAGCTTCTTGACCCGCGGGTCGTCCTCGTTGCCCTTCTTGACCGCCAGCAGGTTCGCGTAGGGGTTGTCCTTCGCGGACTCCAGGAGGACCGCGTCGGTGGCGGGGCTGAGCCCCGCGTCCTGTGCGTAGTTGTTGTTGATCACCGCTGCGGCCACGTCGTCGAGCGAGCGCGGCAGCTGGGCAGGCTCCAGCTCCTTGAACGTCAGGTGCTTCGGGTTGGCCGTGATGTCCTCGGGGGACGCGGTCGTTCCGGCACCCTCCTTGAGTGTGATGACCCCCTTGGAGGCAAGGAGCTTGAGGGCGCGTCCCTCGTTGGTGACGTCGTTGGGCACCGCGACGGTGGCTCCGTCGGCGAGTTCGGTGACGTCCTCGACCTTCTTCGAGTACACGCCCATGGGCGGCAGGTACGCCTTGACGACCGATACCAGGTCCGTGCCCTTGGACTTGTTGTAGTCGTCCAGATAGGGCTGGTTCTGGTAGAGGTTCGCGTCGAGCGAGCCCTCCTGGACCGCGGTGTTCGGCAGGACGTAGTCCGTGAACTCCTTGATCTCCAGATCGAGTCCGGCCTTATCGGCGAGATCCTTCTTTATGTACGACAGGACCTCGCCGGCCGGTACGGCGGTGGCGCCGACGACCAGGGCGTCGTTGTCACCACTGCCTGAGTCCGAGCCCGAACCACAGGCCGTCAGTCCGAGGCCGAGGGCTACCGCGGCGGACACCGCGGGTATGACGTGCTTGCGCATTGCGTTGACCCCTCTGGAATCGGTCGCGCCGTCAGAACGACGCGATGACGGAACCCTCGTACTTGTCCTCGATGAACTTCTTGACCTCGGGCGACGTGAGGAGCTTGGCGAGCTTCTTCACGCGCGGGTCGTCCTCGTTGCCCTCCTTGACGGCGAGGAAGTTGCCGTACGGGTTGTCCGTGGCGGACTCCAGGACGAGGGCGTCCGTGGCGGGCTTGAGGTCGGCCTCGATGGCGTAGTTGCCGTTGATCACCGCGGCGTCGACGTCGTCCAGGGAGCGCGGGGTCTGGGCCGCCTCCAGCTCCTTGAACTTGAGGTTCTTCGGGTTCTTGGTGATGTCCGCGGGGGTCGCTTCGTTGCCCACGCCGTCCTTGAGCGTGATGATCCCGTTGGCGTCGAGGAGCTTGAGGGCGCGTGCCTCGTTGACACTGTCGTTCGGGACGGCGATCGTCGCACCGCTCTTCAGGGCGTCGGCGCTCTTGACCTTGTGGGAGTAGAGGCCGAGCGGCTCCAGGTGCACCGTGACGACGGGCGCGATGTGGGTGCCGTTCTTCTTGTTGAAGTCGTCGAGGTACGGCTGGTTCTGGAAGTAGTTGGCGCCCACGGACCCGTCCTCGGTCGCCGTGTTCGGCGTCACGTAGTCGGTGAACTCCTTGACCTCCAGGTCGAGGCCCGCGTCCTTCGCCAGGTTGTCCTTCACGTAGTTGAGGATCTCGGCATGCGGGACGGGGCTCGCGGCAACGATCAGCGGACCGCTGGTGTCGGCGGCGGAGTCCTTCTCCGAGCCGCAGGCACTGAGGCCGAGGGTGAGGGCTCCGGCGGCGAGGACGGCGGTGGTGATCTTGGCGGTGTTACGCACGAAAAGTGCCTTTCCATGTGGGTGAAGCGCCCCGTGAGGGTGGTACGGGGAAATCTGCGGGTGTTCTGCGGGTGTTCTGCGGGTGCTGTACGGGTTGAGCGTGGTGCTCAGGCGACCTTGCCGACGTCCGCGGTCGCAGGCTCCTTGGCCTTCAGCAGCCTCAGCTTCGGCCCGGCTCCGGACTGTCCGCCGCGCCGGTGCAGCCCACGGGCCGCGTAGTCGCCGGCGAACTGGATGACGGAGATGACCACGGCGAGGATCGCCACGGTGATCCACATCAGTCCGGTCTCGAAGCGCTGGTAGCCGTAGCGGATCGCGATGTCGCCGAGGCCTCCGGCGCCGACCGTGCCGGCCATCGCCGAGTAGCCGATGAGGGCGACGATCGTGGTGGTCGCGGAGGAGATCAGCGACGGCAGCGACTCCGGTACGAGGACCTTGCGGACGACGGTCCAGGTGTTGCCGCCCATCGACTGCACGGCCTCGACGAGCCCGCCGTCCACTTCACGGACAGCCGTCTCGACGAGACGCGCGAAGAACGGGATCGCCCCGATCGCGAGCGGCACGATCGCCGCCTCGCGGCCGATCGTCGTCCCCGTGATCGTGCGCGTGAAGCTCATCAGCGCGACCATCAGGATGATGAACGGCAGGGAGCGGGCGATGTTCACGACCTGCCCGATGACCTTGTTCGCGAGGACGTTCTGCAGCAGTCCGCCGCGGTCGGTGAGGACGAGCAGGATGCCGAGCGGCAGACCGCCGACGATGGCGATCAGCGTGGACCAGCCGACCATGTAGAACGTGTCCCAACACGCCTGGGACAGCAGCGGCTGCATCTCCGACCAGGTCACTTGGCACCATCCTTCAGCAGCACGGGCTCCTGGCCCTGGACATCGATCTGCAGCCCCTGCTCGCGCAGGAATCCGATCGGCACGACGTTCTCCTCGTAGCGGCCGGGCAGCTCGATGCGCATCCGGCCGACCTGCTTGCCTGCGACGGTGTCCATCGCGGCGCCCAGGATCGAGATGTCGATGTTGTACGTGCGCGAGAGCTGCGAGATGACGGGCTGGGTCGCGGCCTCGCCGTGGAAGGTGACGTCGATGACGGTGCGATCGTCGCCGGAGGCGTCGCCGCTGACCGGGAAGAGCGCGGAGGCCAGCTCGGAGCCGGGCGTCGCGAGCAGCTCGCTGACGGTGCCGGACTCGACGATCCTGCCGTTCTCCATGAGGGCGGCCGAGTCGCAGATGGTCTTGACGACGTCCATCTCGTGGGTGATGAGCAGGACGGTCAGGCCCAGCTGCCGATTCAGGTCGCGCAGCAGCTGAAGGATGGAGCGGGTGGTCTCCGGGTCGAGGGCGCTGGTCGCCTCGTCCGAGAGCAGCACCTTCGGGTCGCCGGCCAGGGCGCGGGCGATGCCGACGCGCTGCTTCTGGCCGCCGGAGAGCTGCGCCGGGTAGACCTTGGCCTTGTCGGAGAGACCGACGAGGTCGAGGAGCTCGAGCGCCTTGCGGGAACGTTCCTTCCCCGCGATGCGAAGGATTTCGAGCGGCAGCTCGACGTTTTCCTGGACGGTCCGCGAGGACAGCAGGTTGAAGTGCTGGAAGACCATGCCGATGCGGCTGCGCGCCCTGCGCAGCTCCGCGCCGGCCCGCGGGCCGCGTCCGGCGAGCGCGGTGAGGTCCTGTCCGGCGACGGTGATCGTGCCGGAGGTGGGACGCTCGAGGAGGTTGACGCAGCGGATGAGCGAGGACTTGCCGGCGCCGGACTGGCCGATGACGCCGTACACCTCTCCCTCGCGGACGCGCAGATCGACGCCGTCGAGGGCGGTCACCTCACGGCCGCGCGAGCGGTAGACCTTGGTGAGGCCCGTTGTCGTGATCACTGGGGATTCCGTCACTGTCGAGTGCAGGGCGTGGGTGTGCGCCGGGCACGGGTGCATTCGGTCGGGAACGCGGCACGGTTCTCGCGGTGCGAGGGAACCGGAACTGTCCGGGGAGAACATGTGCGCGGGGCAGCCCAGGTCACATACGCGGTACGGACAGGGCGCGGCGGTCTCGCTTCGGGGCGCAAGGCCAGGCGGTGGTGCGGGGGCCCTCTAGCAGGCGCACATTCGACACATACAACGAGCACCGGGCGTCGTGGTCGCCTCGGTCGCAAGGATGCGGCTGCTCGTCGTGGTCATGGAAGCAAGTAAAGCAGACCCACAGCCGGGACCCGCCACCGCTGTCCGGATAGCGGACAGCGGTGGACTGTCGTCAGTCCCGGGTGGAGATCTCCACTCCCCCGCGCGTGACCAGTGCGGACAAGGCGGAGAGGTCCGGCACCACGAGGTCCGCGTGCAGCTCGGACGCCTGGTGGGTTGTGGCCAATGCCACGGTGGTCATGCCGGCGGCGCGGCCCGCCTGCAACCCTGCCGGAGCGTCCTCGAAGACCACGCAGCGGGCCGGGTCGACGCCCAGCTCCCGGGCGGCGAGCAGGTAGGGCTCGGGGTCGGGCTTGCCGCGGGTGACGTCGTCGGCGCAGACCAGCGTCTTGGGGCGGATGCCGACCTCGCCGAGCCGGGCCTCGGCCAGCCGCCGGGTGGCGGAGGTGACGACGGCCCAGCGGTCGGCGGGGAGCGAGTCGAGGAACGCGGCGGTGCCGGGGAGCAGCACGACACCGCCGGGTACGTCCTCGACCTCCAGCTGCTCGATACGTGCGAGGGCCTCGGGGACGAGGTCGGCGGGCAGCAGGTCGGCGGCTATCTCGACGGCCGGGCGGCCGTGCAGTTCGATCCGGGCGAAGTCCTCGGCGGTGATGCCGTACTCCCCCGCCCATCGGGCCCAGCAGCGGTTCACCGACTCCAGGGATGAGACGAGCGTTCCGTCGTTGTCGAACAGCAGGGCATCAGCGTGGATCTTCATGCCCTCGACCCTACGGGGCAGCCGGGGGCGAGGGCATCGGGCCTTTTGGCCCGTAATAGGGTCACGGCATGCTTGATGCCCTGACGGTCGCGACCGCCGTCGCCGCTCTCGCGCTCGCCGCCTGGTGCGGCTGGGCCGCCTACCGTGACCAGTCCACGAAGGACTGGCACTTCATCGGCATGGCCGTGGTGTCGCTGCTCGCCGCGGTCCAGCTGGTGATCGGCATCGTCCAGCTGGCGCGCGGCGAGGAGCCGGAGCAGGGCACGACGATCTTCGTGGCGTATCTGCTCGGTGCCTTCGCGTGCGTTCCGGCCGCGGGCTTCATGTCGCTGGCGGAGCGCACCCGCTGGGGTTCGATCACGGTGGCGGCCGGCGGTGTGGTCCTCGCCGTACTGGAGGTGCGGCTCTATGACATCTGGGGAGGCTGACGTGACGAAGGCCGACGCCATCACGGGGAAGACGGAGAAGAAGCAGCGGACGAGGCTCATCAGCGGCCCCGGCATGCTGCTGCTCTGGCTGTACGGCGTGATGGTGGTCGGCGCCGTGTCGCGTTCCGCCGTGCAGATCGCGACGGAGTTCGACAAGGCCCCGCTCGCCTATTCGCTGTCGGCGGTCGCGGGTCTCGTCTACGGCTTCATCACGTACTCGCTCGTCCGCGGCGGCGAGAGGGCCCGCAGGGCGGCGCTGGTGTGCTGCGCCGCCGAGCTCGCGGGCGTACTGGTCGTCGGGACCTGGACGCTGGTGGAGCCGTCCGCCTTCCCCGACGCCACGGTGTGGTCGGACTACGGGATGGGCTATCTGTTCATCCCGGTGCTGCTGCCGCTGTCGGCGATGTACTGGCTGCGCAAGGCGCGCGTGGCGGCGCTCGACTGAGAGCACCGCGGCGCCGCCCCTTAGACCGACCGGCAATGGGAGGGTGGGAGAAGGAGCGGGTTCTGGTGCGTGCAGCTGCAAGGCGGAGGAGGGAGTGATGGCGGAGCCATCGCGACCGACGACAACGCGGCAGATGTGCGTGCCAGAACCCGCGACGCCGCCCTCCAATTGCCGGTCGGTCTTAAGCGCTCGCCACGAACGCGGTCGTCTCGGCGCCCTTGGCCAGGGTCACCAGGGTGAGCCGCTCGTCGACGCGCTCCGTGGAGACCTGCGCGTAGCCGTGCTTGCGGTACAGGCGCAGGTTGCGGTCGCTGCGGTGGCCCGTGAACAGCTGGAAGGACTTCGCCGCGCCGGCCTCGGCGAGCTGGGCCTCGATCGCGGCGAGCAGCCGTCCGCCCAGGCCGTGGCGCTGCATGCGCGGGTGGACGATGAGCTTGTTGATGCGCGCCGTGCCGTCGGCGTCCACGGCGCCGCGGACGGAGGCCACCACCTCGTCTCCCAGCCGGGCCACCAGGACCGTGCCGCCCGCCAGTTCCGCCCTGAGGGAGTCGAGCGGCTGCGTGAGCGGCTCGATGCCGTAGTCGCCGTACAGCTCCGCCTCGCTCTGGTAGCAGAGGTACTGCAGCTTGAGGATCTGCTCTGCGTCCTGCTCGGTCGCCGCCGAGATGGTCACGCTCATGCCCATGTGTGCATGCCTCCCGCTCACCTGTTCCACCGGTCGTCCCTCACTCCTATCCCCGGGACCCACTGGGCGCAACCACCGGTGCGAGCATCCGACGCAGACATCCCAGACATCTGGAACGTTCCGGACCCAGACTGCCTTGTGAGATACCCAACTCACCTGCGATCTCCCGGTAGGTGAGGTCCTTCGGCGAGAGCAGCGCCGCCATGAGACTCTGGCAGCGGCCGGGCAGCCGCCGGACCGCGTCATGGAGGGCGCGGCGGCTGTCGGCGGTCAACGCCTGCTGCTCGGGGCCGGACCCGCTCTCGTCGGCGGGCTCCGAGACGTACGGCCGCTCGAGGCGGGCCGTGCGGCGGGTACGGCGGACCTCGAAGCGCACGGCGCGGCGCAACCATCCTTGCGGGTCGACGGGTGGGCCGTCCGCGTCGAGGCGCTCCAGGAGGCGTAGCCACACGGCCTGTTCGAGGTCGCTCTGTTCGGTCCCGGACGCATATGCCTCCGCCGAGGCCTCGGCGGCGAGCAGCGGGCGCAAAGTGGAAACCATCTCGTGGGTCATATGCGCCGGGACGCGACCGCCCCGGCAAGGGGTTGCCGGGGCGGTCGACTGTCACCCCATCGGGGTGAGGGGATCATCCGTTGACGAAGTCCTCGCGGGCGAGCAGCGCGGTGTCCGGGTTGTCGGAGAAGACGCCGTCGATGCCCGTCTCGAAGTAGACCTTGAAGGCGCCGAAGGCGTCCCCGTAGGCGTCCGGGTCGGTGCCCTTGCGGAAGCTCGTGGGCAGGAAGGGGTTCTCGTTGCGCATGGTGTACGGGTGCAGGATCAGGCCCGCGTCGTGCGCGTCGTCGACGAGCGTGGTCGGCGTGGTGAGGTTGCCGCTCGCGTCCTTCGGGATGACCAGGTCGAGCGTGGGGCCGATGCCCTGCGCGTACGAGGCGATCCACTTCAGGCCCGCGGGCTTGACGAGGTCGGTGACCGTGCGCGGGTCACCCGTCTCGACGAAGTCCCAGGGGCGGGTGTTCGCGGCGGACAGCAGGACGACGAGCGGGTTGCCGACGAGCTTGTTCAGGCGCTCGACGCTGGTCGGCTCGAAGGACTGGAGGATGACCGGCGAGTTCTTCTTGTCCTTGCCGTGCTTGCGCAGCAGTGTGGCGACCCGCTCCTCCAGGCCGAGGCCCAGCTTGCGGAAGTAGGTGGGGTGCTTGAGTTCGGGGTAGATCCAGACCTGCTTGCCGCGCTTCTTCGTCTGCTCGTCCTGCCAGCGGAGCACCTCTTCAAAGGTGGGGATCTCCCAGCGGCCGTTGTAGAGGGTGTTGTGCGGGCGGTTGGCGGGGATGCGCTCGACGGCCCGCAGCGTCTTCAGCTCGGCCAGCGTGAAGTCCTCGGTGAACCAGCCGGTGACCGCGATGCCGTCGAGGGTCTTGGTGGTCTTGCGGTCGGCGAACTCGGGGTGCGTCGCCACATCGGTGGTGCCGCCGATCTCGGGCTCGTGACGGCAGACGAGGTGGCCGTCCTTGGTGGGCACCAGGTCGCCGGCCTCGACGACGTCGGCGCCCATGTCGAGGGCCAGTTGATAGGCGCCGAAGGTGTGTTCCGGCCGGTAGCCGCTGGCCCCGCGATGCCCGATGACGGTCGGCTTCGGCAGGCTCCGGTAGCCGCCGCTCCCGTGCCGCGCGTCGGCTCTCGCCGCGCCGGGCAGTCCGAGGACCGCTCCGCCCGCGACGAGCACCGCGGCCCCGAGCAGTGCCCGTCGCGCCGTACCCCGCCCCTGTCCCAGATCCTGACCGTTCGACTCCTGCGTCCCCATGAGCGCTCCTCCCGCCGTACCGCCCCGCACCTGTCAAAGCGGGTCGATCGTAGGTGCCCACGCGTATCGGGAGGGTGACCTGTGGTGGAACACGTGGGTGCCGCTGAATGTCGTACGGAGTACGCCACTTCGTGTCGAACGGGTGACGCTCACGCCGCCGGGACACCACGGCAGGTAAACATTGGTCAACAGTGCGTATCTAGTCCGTGAACCCGATGTGCAATCACCGGGTGGCCGCGAGTATCGTCCTCACCTGCACAGACTCATACCGAATCCCTTGACACCGGAGGGCCCGTTGTCCCGCTTCGCGCTCATCAAGGCACTGCTCGGACCGATCATGCGCCTGATGTTCCGCCCACGGGTGGAGGGCATGGAGCACATCCCGGGCGACGGTCCGGTCATCCTGGCCGGCAACCATCTCACCTTCATCGACTCGATGATCATGCCGCTCTTCTGCGACCGTCAGGTCTTCTTCATCGGCAAGGACGAGTACGTCACCGGCAAGGGCCTCAAGGGGCGGCTGATGGCGTGGTTCTTCACCGGCGTCGGCATGATCCCGGTCGACCGTGACGGCGCCCGCGGCGGTGTCGCGGCGCTGATGACCGGCCGCCGGGTGCTGGAGGAGGGCAAGGTCTTCAGCATCTACCCGGAGGGCACCCGCTCCCCCGACGGCCGGCTCTACCGCGGTCGTACCGGCATCGCCCGGCTGACCCTGATGACGGGCGCGCCCGTGGTCCCGTTCGCCATCATCGGCACGGACAAGATCCAGCCCGGTGGGGCCGGCTTCCCGCGGCCCGGGCGCGTCACGGTTCGCTTCGGTGAGGCGATGGAGTTCTCCCGGTACGAGGGGATGGACCGCGACCGTTATGTGCTGCGCGCCGTGACCGACTCCGTGATGACCGAGGTCATGCGGCTGTCGGGGCAGGAGTACGTGGACATGTACGCCACGAAGGCCAAGGCCGCGTAGCTGCAGAGCCCCGCACCCCTATCGGGGCGCGCCCGCGTCCTCCTCGCCTGCGTTTTCCAGTTTCTGTCCCTTCAGCAGGAACCATGCCGTTGCCGCCGTTGCCAGAAGCACCGCCGCTCCGATGCCCGCCGCAAGGGTGAGGCCGTCGACGAACGACTGGCGGGCCGCGCTCAGTAGCACCTGGGAGGTTTCCGCGGGCAGGCCTGCCGCCGTCTCCACCGCGCCGCCCAGCGATTCGTGGGCCGCGGCCGGGGTGCCGGCCGGGGCGGCGAAGTCGCGGTAGACACCGGTGACGATGGAGCCGAGCAGGGCGATGCCGAGGGCGGCACCGAGTTCGTACGCCGTCTCGGAGACCGCGGACGCGGCACCGGCCTGCTCCTTGGGCACGCCGCCGAGAATCACGTCGGCGGTGACGGTGAACGAGAAGCCCGCGCCGACGCCGACGACCAGCAGCGCGCCGCCGAGCAGCGGATAGCCGGTGGACTGGCTCAGCAGCGTGAGCGTGCCGAGCGCGAGGCCCACGGCGGTGAGGCCACCGGAGACCACGGCACGCACCGAGTACCGCCGGGCGACCGAGCCCGCGATCAGGCCGGCCGCCACCGCACCGATCGCGGCGGGCAGTTCGGCCAGGCCCGCCTCGAACGGCGCCCTGCCCTGCACGAGTTGCAGATACTGCGACAGGAAAAAGACGAGCCCGGACAGGCCGAAGACGGTCAGCAGATCGGCGAACACGGCCGCCGAGAACCCGCGGTTGCGGAACAGTCGCATGTCCAACAGCGGTACGGGCATGGCGAGTTGGCGTCGTACGAACCCGTACAGGGCGGCGGCGCCGAGCAGGCCCACGCCCATCGGATCCCAGGAGAACCCGTGTGTGGCGGTCTCCTTCACCGCGTACACGACGCCGATCACGCCGACGAGCGACAGGCCGACGCTGGTCAGGTCCCACGGGCCGGGGTTCGGGTTGCGGGACTCGGGCAGCAGCTTGATGCCGACGAGCACGAGGACCACCATCACGGGCAGGTTGATCAGGAAGACCGAGCCCCACCAGAAGTGTTCGAGCAGAAAGCCACCGGCCATGGGCCCGACCGCCGCGCCGCCGGAGGCGGCCGCGCCCCAGACGCCGATGGCGAGGCTGCGCTCGCGCCGGTCGTGAAAGATGTTGCGGATGAGGGCGAGCGTGGCGGGCATCAGGGTCGCACCCGCGACACCGAGCAGCGCTCGCGCCAGGATCATCAACTCCGGTGTCGTGGCATAGGCGTTGAGCACGGAGATCAGGCCGAACGCCGTGGCGCCGACGAGCAGCAGCTTCTTGCGGCCGATGCGGTCGCCGAGGCTGCCCATGGAGACGAGCAGGCCCGCGATGACGAAGGAGTAGACGTCACCGATCCACAGGAGCTGGGTGCCGGAGGGCTTCAGGTCCTCGCTGATGAAAGGGGTCGCGAGACCGAGCACGGTCGCGTCGACGGCCACCAGCAGCACGGCGAGGACGAGGACGGACAGCGCCAGCCAACGGCCCGGACGCTTCTCCACCTCCGCCACGGTCACCGGCTGCAGGGTGCTGGTCATGATTACTCTCTCCGTAGTGCGCCGCCGAGCAGCAGCTCGACGATCATGAATGTGAAGTCCTTCGCGGCCACCCGGCCCTCCATCACGGCCCAGGCGCCGGAGGCGATCAGCCCGAAGAGCGCCTCGGTGAGCCAGGCCGGGGTGAGGTCGATACGGAACTCGCCGCTCTGCCGGCCGCGCCGGAACAGATCGCCGATCCGGGCGTCGATCCGAGCCCAGCCCTCGTTCAGCTCCTCGCCCTCGAACAGCTGGTTCTCGGTGTAGAGGAAGGCGAACAGGCCCGCGGCGCCTTCCATCTCCTTCACCAGCCGGCGCAGAGCCTCCTGAGCGGGGCCCGCGTCGAGGTCCGCGGCGTCCAGCGCCGCCTCGCACTCCTCGATGCAGAGCGACTCCAGCGCCCGTACGAGCGCGTCGCGCCCCGCGAACTGGCGGTGCAGCGTGGCCCGGCTGATCCCGGCCGCCTTGGCGACCTCGTCCATCGTGGCGGTGGATTTTCGGGCGAGCAGGGCGGCTGCGCTGCGCAGCACATGTTCACGGTCGACGGCCATGAGACAATCATAACCCATGTGAGACATTCATGTCTCATCGGAAGCGTGTGCGTCTCACGGTCTCCGTGATCAGGGGGTTGTCAGTGCCAGGGCAGCTGCCCGCGCCGCTCCCAGTACGCGTGCGGGTCCTCGGCCAGGGCGTGGAGGCGGGCCAGCTGGTCGTCGTCGAGGTCGACGACCGCGGCGTGCAGATTCGAGGCCAGCTGGTTGGTGGTGGCCGCGCCGGAGAGGACCACTCCGGCCCAGGGCTGCCGCAGGACGAGCGCGAGGGCCACGGCATCGGCGCCGAGGCCCGTCTCCTCAGCGATGGCCGTGACCGCCTCCGGCGCGTGCGCGGCGGCGAGGCGGCCGTTGGCCATGCCCTCCTTGACGATCACCGTGAGCCCCGCGTCGTGCGCCTCGGCGAGCGCGGGCGCGGCCGAGGTCTCCAGGACGTTGTACGTGGACTGGACGGTACGGAAGAGGGGCGCGCCTTCGACGGTCACGGCGAGCGCGGCACGGATGGCGTCGGCCTGGGCGGGCCCGCTGGTGGAGAAGCCGATCGAGAGGCCCTGAGCGGCGGCTTCGGCGAGCTTGGCGTGCAGCTCCTTGTCGGTGAGGGCCGGGCTGTCCGGGGTCACCGAGTGGATCTGGTAGAGGTCGAGCCGGTCGCCGAGCAGCTCGGCGCTCTCGGCGCGCTGGCGCTCGTACGCGGCGAGGCTGTGGTCCTTGATCTCGTGCGCCTCGGCATCCGGGCGCCAGGCCGCCGTGTAGGTGTAGCCCCACTTGCTGCCGACGACGATGTCGTCGATGTCGGGCCGGGCGTTCAGCCAGTCGGCGAGGAACTCCTCGGAGCGGCCGTAGGAGCGGGCAACGTCGAAGTAGCGCACGCCCTGGGCGTAGGCGGCGTCGAGGAGTTCGTGGGTGCGCTCGCGCAGGGCGTCGACACTGCGTACGGCTGGGAGGTCGTCCTCGCGGCCGAGGTTGATGTAACCGGGGCGGCCCACGGCGGCGAGGCCCAGGCCGATGTGGGCGGTGGGAGTCGTGGCTGAGGCGAGGCGGGCGAAGGGCATCGCGGCTCCGTTTCGGTCGGCTCCCGTACGTCTCCTGTACGGCTCCCGACCAACGTAACCCGCGATGCCCTTGTTACACCCGACCTGCTACTTCTTCTGCTTCGCCGTGGCCCATGTGTGCTGGGCCGCCACGTCCGACCTGATCTCGGCGAGCTGGGCGGCGACCGCGCTGGGCGCCGTACCGCCGCGGCCGTCGCGGGAGGCGAGCGCGCCCGGGACGTTCAGGACGGACCGCACCTCGGGCGTCAGATGCGCGGAGATCTTCGCGAACTGCTCGTCGGTGAGCTCGTCCAGCTCCTTGCCGTCGGCCTCCGCGACCTTCACGCACTCGCCCGCGACCTCGTGCGCGACGCGGAACGGCACGCCCTGCTTGACCAGCCACTCGGCGATGTCGGTGGCGAGCGAGAAGCCGGCCGGGGCCAGCTCCTCCATGCGCTCGCGGTGCACGGTCAGCGTGGCCATCATGCCGGTGAAGGCCGGGAGCAGGACCTCCAGCTGGTCGATGGAGTCGAAGACCGGCTCCTTGTCCTCCTGGAGGTCGCGGTTGTACGCGAGGGGCAGCGCCTTGAGGGTCGCCATCAGGCCGGTCAGATTGCCGATGAGGCGGCCCGACTTACCGCGCGCCAGCTCCGCGATGTCCGGGTTCTTCTTCTGCGGCATGATCGACGAGCCGGTGGAGAAGGCGTCGTGGAGCGTGACGAAGGAGAACTCCTTCGTGTTCCAGATGATGACCTCTTCGGCGATCCGGGAGAGGTTGACGCCGATCATCGCCGTGATGAAGGCGAACTCCGCCGCGAAGTCGCGCGAGGCGGTGCCGTCGATGGAGTTGGCCGAGCTGCCGTGCTCGAAGCCGAGGTCCTTCGCGACCGCCTCCGGGTCGAGGCCGAGGGACGAACCGGCCAGGGCACCCGAGCCGTACGGCGACACGGCCGTGCGCTCGTCCCACTGGCGCAGGCGTTCGGCGTCCCGGGACAGGGACTGCACGTGGGCGAGCACATGGTGGGCGAACAGGACGGGCTGGGCGTGCTGCAGGTGCGTACGCCCCGGCATCGCGACGTCCGGGTGGGCCTCGGCCAGGCCGATCAGGGCGTCCTGGAGCTCGGCGATCAGGCCGCCGACGATCCGGGCGTGGTCGCGCAGGTACATCCGGAAGAGGGTCGCGACCTGGTCGTTGCGCGACCGGCCCGCGCGCAGCTTGCCGCCGAGGTCGGGGCCGAGGCGCTCCAGCAGGCCCCGTTCCAGGGCGGTGTGGACGTCCTCGTCGGCGACGGTGCCGACGAAATCGCCTGCTGCGACGTCCGCTTCGAGCTGGTCGAGCCCCGCGAGCATGCGCGTCAGCTCGTCGTCCGTGAGGAGGTTCGCCTTGTGCAGCACGCGCGCGTGGGCACGCGATCCGGCGATGTCGTAGGGCGCGAGCCGCCAGTCGAAGTGGACGGATGCGGACAGCTTGGCCAGGGCCTCGGCGGGACCGTCGGCGAAACGGCCGCCCCAGAGTCGGACGTCACCGCTGTTGCTGCTCACTTGCTGTGCTCCTCGGAGGTGTAGATGTGCCACCTGGATGTACCACCGCCTCCCTGCCGACCGGCGGTCAGGGAGGCGGCCATCACGCTACTGCTTAGACCGGTCGGTCTTACGCGAGGTCCCGCTTGGCGGCGATCTTCGACGACAGGCTGTAGATGTCGATGAAGCCCTTGGCCGCGGCCTGGTCGAACGAGTCGCCCGTGTCGTACGTCGCGAGGTTGAAGTCGTACAGCGAGGTCTCGGAGCGCCGGCCGGTGACGACGGCGCGGCCGCCGTGCAGGGTCATCCGGATGTCGCCGTTGACGTGCTGGTTGGCCTCGTTGATGAAGCCGTCCAGGGCGCGCTTGAGCGGGGAGAACCACTGGCCGTCGTAGACCAGCTCGCCCCAGCGCTGCTCGACCTGGCGCTTGTAGCGGGCGAGTTCGCGCTCGACCGTGACGTTCTCCAGCTCCTGGTGGGCGGTGATCAGGGCGATCGCGCCCGGAGCCTCGTACACCTCGCGGGACTTGATGCCCACGAGCCGGTCCTCGACCATGTCGATGCGGCCGATGCCCTGGGCGCCGGCGCGCTGGTTGAGCTGCTGAATCGCCTGGAGCACGGTGACGGGCTTGCCGTCGATGGCGACCGGGACGCCCTCCTTGAAGGAGATGATCACCTCGTCGGCCTCGCGGGCCTCGGCCGGGTTCGAGGTGTACTCGTAGATGTCCTCGATCGGCGCGTTCCAGATGTCCTCCAGGAAGCCCGTCTCGACGGCACGCCCGAAGACGTTCTGGTCGATGGAGTACGGGGATTTCTTGGTGGTGGCGATCGGGAGCTTCTTGGCCTCGCAGAAGGCGATCGCCTTGTCCCGGGTCATCGCGTAGTCACGGACCGGGGCGATGCACTGAAGGTCGGGGGCGAGGGCGACGATGCCGGCCTCGAAGCGCACCTGGTCGTTGCCCTTGCCGGTGCAGCCGTGGGCGACCGTGGTGGCGCCGTGCTTCTGGGCGGCGGCGACGAGGTGCTTGACGATGGTCGGCCGGGAGAGGGCGGAGACCAGCGGGTAGCGGTCCATGTAGAGGGCGTTGGCCTTGATCGCCGGGAGGCAGTACTCCTCGGCGAACTCGTCCTTGGCGTCCGCGACCTCGGCCTCGACGGCACCGCAGGCGAGCGCGCGCTTGCGGATGACGTCCAGGTCCTCGCCGCCCTGGCCGACATCGACCGCAACGGCGATGACCTCGGCGCCCGTCTCCTCGGCGATCCAGCCGATGGCGACGGAGGTGTCCAGACCGCCTGAGTAGGCGAGTACGACGCGCTCGGTCACGGTTTGCTCCTCACAGTGCATTCGCTGATATGCATGAGTATGCAGGACTCTGCATGATTCGTCAATCCCGGGCCGCCCAGGAAGAGCCGGATGCCGCCCCGGGAAGAGCCGGATCGAAAGAGGTGATCGAAATTTGTGGAGGCGCTTGAACGACAGAACGCGCTTACTCGTACCTCTCCCCGAACGCAGGCGCCGCGTTTGTCAACGACAGAGGACAACCCCCGACCCGAGTGAGGCTTCCGCATGTCCAGGGCCCTTCCGAAGTACAACAAGCGCCGCGTCGTGATGATCGGCGGCACCGCCGCGGTGGTGCTGTCCGGAGCGGTGATCGCCGGCAACGCCTTGGCCGGGGAGACGTCCAAGAGCAGCACGAACGCCACGACGAAGGCCGCGACCTCCCCCGGCACGGTGAACTGCCCGGCTGTCGCGCCGAGCCTCCCCGCGATCCCCGCCTCCGCCCAGGCCGAGGTCACCCGCAACCTGACGCTGCTGGACACCCAGATCGCCGAGGCCGACAAGCGGCTCGTCGACACGGTCGGCCAGGGCGGGCCCAACTTCGTGCAGAACGCGATCCTCGGCCCCCTGGAGGACAAGCGGGTGGCGACGATCAACCGCATCGCCACCGCGATCGGCCGCACCGCCGCCAAGCCCACGGGCCTGGACTCGCTCGCGCCGTGCACCCTGAACGCGAACGGCGTGAGCAACGGCGACGCCACGGCCACCGCGGCGCCGAGCGCGACGGCCACCGAGCAGGCCGGCGGCGACACGGGGAACACCGGCGACACCGGGAACACGGGCGAGACGGGCGACAACGGCGACGCCACCGCCGCCGGCACCATCACCTGCCCGGACGTCGCGTCGCAGCTGCCCGCGATCCCGGCCTCCGCCCAGGCCGAGGTCGACCGCAATCTGGCGCTGCTGAACACGCAGATCTCCGAGGCGAACACGCGCCTGGCGAACACCGTCGGCCAGGGCGGACCGAACTTCGTACAGAATGCGATCCTCGGCCCCCTGGCGGACAAGCGCACGTCGACCATCGACCGCATCGCGATCTCCATCGGCCGCACCGCGGAGAAGCCGCAGGGCCTGGGCGCCCTCGCCACCTGCACCCTCAACCAGTGACAGCCTCCGTGGCCGCCCCGTCCCACGCGCCGATCGGGGCGGCCACGGAACCCGCGTTCCGGCAGGAGACGGAACCAGACATTCCTTAGACAAGCGAAAGGTCTTTCTCCATAATCGTTAGACATGGGAAAGAACTATGAGCGCATAGACGGCAGGCTGCGTACCTTCATCGAGGCGCAGCCGATCTTCTTCACCGCGACCGCGCCCCTGTCCGGGGACGGCACGGTCAACCTCTCCCCCAAGGGCCTCACCGGCTCGTTCGTCGTGCTGGACGACCGAGCCGTGGCGTACCTGGACTTCGCCGGCAGCAGCGCCGAGACGATCGCGCATCTGCGGGAGAACGGCCGGATCACCCTGATGTGGTGCGCCTTCCAAGGCCCACCGAACATCGTCCGGGTGCACGGCCGCGGCGAGCCGGTCTTCCGCGACGACCCCCGCTTCCAGGAGCTGCTCACGCACTTCCCGGACATCGACCCGGCCCTGCACGGCCTGCGCGCGATCATCGTGGTGACGGCCGAGGTCGTCCGGGACAGCTGCGGCTACTCGGTGCCCTTCATGTCGTACGACGAGGACCGCGACCTGCACGCCAAGCGCTTCGCACGCGAGGACGACGCCTCCCTGAGCGCGTACTTCGCGAAGAAGGAGCACATCGCGACGAGCCTGGACGGCCTACCCGGGCTGCCGCTCCCCCTGCCGCCCAGTACGGTCTGAGCCATGCGCCTCGGAGCCGCCGCCCTCGCGTCCATATCCCTTCTCGCCCTGGCCCCGAGCGGCCCGCCCACCCTCCCCGAACGGATGGCGGACACCGGTGGCGGCACCCAGCTGCTCACCGCTCTGGCTCCGCGTCCGTCCTCGACGACCGGGACGCTCACATGGTGGAACCGGCGCGACGGGCGCTGGGTGAAGGTCGGTTCGACGCCGGCGCGCTTCGGCGCCAAGGGGCTCACCGAGGGCGGCTCGCGGCGGCAGGGCACAAACACGACACCCACCGGGCTGTACGACCTTCCGTACGCGTTCGGGATCAAGGCCGCGCCCGCCGGGACCACCGCCCCTTACCGCCCCGTGCGGGAGAAGTCCTGGTGGTGCCAGGACAACGACTCCCGCGCGTACAACCGCTGGACCGAGCCCCGCCCCGCCGACTGCCGCGCCGCCCGGTCCGAGCACCTGAAGGCGTACCCCACGCAGTACGCGTACGCCTTCGTCATCGGGTTCAACTATGAACGGCCGGTGCGGGGGCGGGGTGCCGGGATCTTCCTGCATGTCAACGGGCGTGGGCCAACGGCTGGTTGCGTCTCGGTGCCGGTGGACGCGATGCGCCGGATCCTACGCTGGGCCGATCCGGCCCAAAAGCCGCACATCGCGATCGGGACGCAGAGCGGGGCGACCGCGATCACTCACTATTAGCCGCCTCTGAACACACGGGCGTCGCGGACCGTATCTCTGGGCCAGGGGGTCTCTCCCCTCACCCCGTCCCAACGGACGACCACGGAGGAACCGTTGTCCACGATCGCCGGTGGCCGCGCCGCGCGGCGCCAGACCTTGCGCCGTATCCGCCCACGACGCTCCCCCGCCGTCCCACTGCTGCTCGCCGTCTGGGCGGGCGCGGCCGGGGTCATCTGGCTGTGGTGGAGCAACACCCCGTCCATCGCGGACAACAACAGCAAGATCCTGAACGCCGGCCGGATCACCGGCCTGCTCGCCGGATATCTGATGGCACTGGTGGTGCTGCAAATGGCCCGGGTGCCCGCCCTGGAGCGCCGGGTGGGCTCCGACCGGGTCGCGCGCTGGCACGCCATGAGCGGGCGGTACACGATCTGTCTGGTCCTGGCCCACCTCGTGCTGACCATGTACGGCTACGCGCTCCAGGCGGGCAAGAGCTTCGGCGACATCGTCCAGCAGACCATCGACTCGATCAACCAGCTGCCGGACATGGGCAAGGCCGCGATCGGCACCGGTCTGCTGTTTCTCATCGGCCTGCTCTCGATGGGCCCGGTGCGCCGCAGGATGGGCTACGACACCTGGTACCACATCCACCTGCTCACCTACGCCGCCGTCTACCTGTCGTTCTGGCACCAGCTGACCACGGGCAACGACTTCGCCGTCGAGCCCACCGCGAAGACGGTCTGGTACGGGCTGTACGGGTCGGTGACCGCGGCGGTGCTCTGGTACCGGGTGGTCGTGCCGATCCGGCTGAACATGCGGCACCGGATGCGGGTCGAGGCCGTGATCGAGGAGACGCCAGGAATCGTTTCCGTGCTGATCAGCGGGCGGAAGCTGCACCGCATGGGCGCGGAGGCCGGGCAGTTCTTCCGCTGGCGCTTCCTGGCGCCGGGCATGCGGCTCAGCTCCCACCCGTACTCGCTGTCGGCGGCACCCCGCCCCAACATGCTGCGCATCACCGTGAAGGCGATCGGCGACCACAGCGCCGCGCTGCGCGACCTGACGCCCGGCACCCGGGTCTGGGCCGAGGGCCCCTACGGAGCGCTGACGGCGGGCAAGCGCAGCCGCGGCAAGGTGCTGTTGGTGGCGGGTGGCGTCGGTATCACGCCCATGCGCGCGCTGTTCGAGACGCTGCCGGGCGCGGCGGGCGACCTGACCCTGCTCTACCGGGCCAACACCACCCAGGACCTGGCCCTGTGGGACGAACTGGCGGCCATCGCGGAGGAGCGCGGGGCCCGGTTGATGTACGCGGTGAACAGCCCCGAAGGGGAGCGCCCGGACATCTCGGCCGAGACCCTGCGCGGGAAGCTGCCGGACATCGATCACCACGACGTCTTCATGTGCGGGCCGCCCGGCTTCGCGCAGCAGGTCTACGAAGCACTGCGCGGCGCGGGAGTCCCCGCCCGGCGCATCCATCACGAGTCGTTCGAGATGTGAGCGACGGGAGTCAGGAGCGATGAAGAAAAGCCACCCCATTCGGCGTGTCGTGCTGGCCGGCGCCGCCACCGTGTCCGGGATCGTCCTGCTGCTGTCGCTGAAGCCCTCCTCCGATCCGGCGTCCGCGTCGGCGCAGGGCGGGGTTGCGCCGCAGCAGACGGCGGCGGCGCAGGAGTCGGCCCAGGGCGGCAGCGCGCAGCAGGCGGGCGAGCAGACCGTCACCGGAGACGTCTCCCAGACCCAGTACGGGCCCGTCCAGGTCCGCATCACGCTCAGCGGCGGCAAGGTCACCAAGTCCGAGGTCGTCCAGATCCCTAGCGGCGGACGCAGCACGGAGATCAGCAACAGCTCCGTACCGACGCTCAACCAGGAGGCCGTCGCCGCGGGCAGCGCCGACATCGACGCCGTCTCCGGCGCCACCTACACCAGCGCCGGCTACAAGGAGTCCCTCCAGTCGGCCCTCGACAAGGCCCCGGACAGCGGGGCGGCGGGCTCGGACAGCGGGGCGGCGGCCCCGGGCGGCGGGGCGGCGGGCTCGGGCGGCGGGGCGGCCGAGGCGTCCCAGCCACCCGCGGCGCAGGCCCGCACCGTCACCGGAGACGTCGCCCAGACCCAGTACGGGCCCGTCCAGGTCCGTCTCACCCTCAGCGGCAACAAGATCACCAAGGCCGAGGCCGTTCAGGCCCCCAGCGGCGGACAAAGTACGCAGGTGACGAACAATGCCGTACCCAAGCTCAACCAAGAGGCCGTCGCCGCGGGCAGCGCCGACATCGACGCCGTCTCCGGCGCCACGTACACCAGCGGCGGCTACAAGCAGTCACTGCAATCGGCCCTGGACAAGGCCGGTGGCTGACCCGTCCGACGCGTCCCAGGAGCCGCCCGTGCTGCGGCACGCGGAGGAGGTCATGGGCACCGTCTTCTCGTTCGACGTACGCGGCGGCGAACCCGATGCCGTTCAGCGTGCGTTGGAGGAGGCGGTCGCCCAACTCCACCGTGTGGACGAGGTGTTCAGCACCTATCGCGAGGACAGTCAGATCTCGCGCCTCGCACGCGGTCGGTTGAGTGTCGAGGAGTGCGCTCCGGAGGTCGCCGAGGTGCTCGATCTGTGCGCCGAGGCGGAGCGGTTGAGCGAGGGCTGGTTCAGCACGAGGTACGAGGGCCGGCTCGATCCGACCGGTCTGGTGAAGGGGTGGGCGACCGAGCGCGCGGCCCGGCACATCGCCGCGGCCGGGGCGAGCGGGGTGAGCGTGAACGGCGGCGGCGACGTCCAGTTGTTCGGCGTGCCCGGAACGCAACGCCCGTGGCGGATCGGCGTCTCGGACCCGCTGCGCCCCGGTGCGCTCGCGGCCGTGGTCTCCGCCGCCGACGCCGACGAGCTGGCGGTGGCCACCTCGGGCACCGCCGAGCGCGGCGCCCACATCGTCGACCCGCGCACCGGCCGCTCCGCGGTCACCGACCTGGTCGCCGTGACCGTGGTGGGCCCCCGCCTGACCTGGGTGGACGCCTGGGCGACAGCCGCCTTCGCCATGGGCTCCCGAGAGGCCCTGACCTGGCTGGAGTCCCTCCCGGACATAGAGGCCCTCCTGATCACGGCGGGAGACGAGGTCAGGTGTACGGGGGGCTTGGCTCAAAGGCTCGGGTGACTGGAGCGCCCCCTCAGGGGCGCGGGGCTGTGACATTGTGCGGCTCCGCCGCGTGGGCGCGACCCGCCACATACGACCCGCACCCAAAACACAACAGTGGAGGCGGCCCCCCGACCGGGGGTGCCGCCTCCACCGCCGTACACCTCAGTGATGATTCTGAGCCAACCGCAGCAAATGATCGGCCAACGCCTGCCCACCCAGCGGATCACGACTGATCAGCAACACCGTGTCATCTCCGGCGATCGTGCCCAGGATGTCGTGCAGCTCGGCCTGATCGATCGCCGACGCAAGAAACTGCGCAGCCCCCGGAGGGGTCCGCAGGACCACGAGGTTCGCGGACGTCTCCGCGGAGATCAGCAGCTCCACGGAGAGCCGCCGCATCCGCTCCTCCTTCGCCGACTCACCCAGCGGCGCGCGCGGCGTGCGGAAGCCGCCCTCGCTCGGTACCGCGTAGATGAGGTCGCCGTCGTTGTTGCGGATCTTCACCGCGTTCAGCTCGTCCAGGTCCCGGGAGAGCGTCGCCTGGGTGACGCTCAGCCCGTCGTCGGCGAGGAGCTTCGCCAACTGGCTCTGCGAGCGCACCGGTTGCCGGTTGAGGATGTCCACGATCCGGCGGTGGCGTGCGGAGCGGGTCTGCGGCACGGCAGGCCCTACGTGCTCATGGTCCTGCGCCTGACTCATCGTCTTCGTCCCATTTCTCAGGATCGTCCATCCCCGTTGACTGCGTCGAGAACACCGGGAAGGGCCCGGAGAAACGCCTCCACTTCATCATCGCCGAGGTTCAGCGGCGGCATCAGCCGTACGACATCGGGGGCGGGCGCGTTCACCAGGAGACCGGCGTCCTGAGCCGCCTGCTGCACCTGGGGCGCGAGAGGCTCGGTGAGCACGATACCCAGGAGCAGACCCGCACCTCGGACATGGTCGACCAAAGGGTGCCCGAGTGACTCGATTCCGTCCCGCAGGCTCTCGCTCGTGCGCTTCACGTTCTCGAGGAGCCCCTCGGACGCGATCGTGTCGAGTACGGCGAGTCCGGCGGCGCAGACGACCGGGTTGCCGCCGAAGGTCGTACCGTGCTGGCCGGGCTTCAGCAGCTCGGCGGCCCGTCCGAACGCGACGGTCGCGCCGAGCGGCAGTCCGCCGCCGAGGCCCTTCGCGAGCGTGACGACGTCCGGCAGGACGCCCTCATGGGCCTGGTACTCGAACCAGTGTCCGGTCCGGCCGATTCCGGTCTGCACCTCGTCGAGGACGAGGAGGGATCCGGTGGCGGCCGTGATGGCCCGGGCGGCCTTCAGGTAGCCGACCGGGGGAACGACCACGCCGTTCTCGCCCTGGATCGGCTCGATGACGACGAGGGCGGTGTCCTCGGTGACCGCGGCGGCCAGGGCCTGCGCGTCACCGTACGGGACGTGGGTGATGTCACCCGGCAGCGGCAGGAACGGCTCCTGCTTTCCGGGCTGGCCGGTGAGCGCGAGGGCGCCCATGGTCCGGCCGTGGAAGCCGCCCTGGGTCGCCACCATGTGCTTCCGGCCGGTCAGCCGGCCGATCTTGAAGGCGCCCTCGTTGGCCTCGGCGCCCGAGTTGCAGAAGTACACCCGGCCGTCGCGGCCGAAGAGCTGGAGCAGCCGTTCGGCGAGCGCGACGGGCGGCTCGGCGACGAAGAGGTTGGAGACGTGCCCGAGGGACGCGATCTGCGCGCTGACGGCCTCGACGATCGCGGGGTGGGCGTGGCCGAGCGCGTTGACCGCGATACCGCCGACGAAGTCGAGGTACTCCTTGCCGTCCGCGTCCCACAGCCGGGTGCCCGCGCCGCGGACGAGGGGCAGCCGGGGGGTGCCGTAGTTGTCCATGAGCGCGCCCTGCCAGCGCTGGGTGAGCTCTTCGTTGGCGGTCATACGGCGTCCCCCTGTTCATCGGGATGTGCGTCCGGCACGACCATCGTGCCGATCCCTTCGTCGGTGAAGATCTCCAGCAGGATCGAGTGCTGGACCCGGCCGTCGATGACACGGGCCGTGGTGACGCTGTTGCGTACGGCGTGCAGACAGCCCTCCATCTTCGGCACCATGCCACTGGCCAGGTCGGGCAGCAGCTTCTCCAGCTGGGAGGCGGTGAGGCGGCTGATCACCTCGTCGCTGTCGGGCCAGTCCTCGTAGAGGCCCTCGACGTCGGTCAGGACCATCAGTGTTTCGGCGCCCAGCGCCGCAGCGAGTGCCGCAGCCGCCGTATCAGCATTGACGTTGTAGACATGTCCGTCGTCCTGGGAGCGGGCGATCGAGGAGACGACCGGGATCCGGCCGTCGGAGAGCAGCGCCTCGATGGCACCGGTGTCGATGGCGGTGATCTCTCCGACCCGCCCGATGTCGACGAGCTCGCCGTCGATCTCGGGCAGGTGCTTGGTGGCGGTGATGGTGTGCGCGTCCTCGCCGGTCATGCCGACGGCGAGCGGCCCGTGCTGGTTGAGCAGCCCGACCAGCTCGCGCTGCACCTGCCCGGCCAGCACCATGCGTACGACGTCCATGGCGTCCTCGGTGGTGACCCTCAGGCCCGCCTTGAACTCGCTGACGATGCCGTGCTGGTCGAGGGCCGCGCTGATCTGCGGGCCGCCGCCGTGCACCACGACAGGCTTCAGCCCCGCGTGGTGCAGGAAGACGACGTCCTGGGCGAACGCGGCCTTCAGGTCCTCGTCGATCATGGCGTTGCCGCCGAACTTGATGACGACGGTCTTGCCGTGGTGCCGGGTCAGCCAGGGCAGTGCCTCGATGAGGATCTGGGCCTTGGGGAGCGCGGTGTGTTTCCGCGTCGTATTGCTCATGAGCTGTACGCGCTGTTCTCGTGGACGTAGTCCGCGGTGAGGTCGTTGGTCCAGATCGTGGCGGTCTCGCCGCCGGCGGCGAGGTCGGCGACGATGTGGACCTCGCGGTAGCGCATGTCGACCAGCTCGCGGTTCTCGCCGACGCCGCCGTTCTTGCAGACCCAGACGCCGTTGATGGCGACGTTCAGCTGGTCGGGTTCGAAGGCGGCGGCGGTCGTGCCGATGGCGGACAACACCCGTCCCCAGTTGGGGTCCTCACCGTGGATGGCGCACTTGAGGAGGTTGTTGCGGGCGATGGAACGCCCCACCTCGACAGCGTCCTGTTCACTCGCGGCGTTGATGACCTCGACCTTGATGTCCTTGCTGGCGCCCTCGGCGTCCCGGATGAGCTGCTGACCGAGGTCGTCGCAGACCTTCCGTACGGCCTCGGCGAACTCCTCGTACTCGGGGGTGACGCCGGACGCGCCGGAGGCGAGCAGCAGCACGGTGTCGTTGGTCGACATGCAGCCGTCGGAGTCGACGCGGTCGAAGGTGGTGCGGGTGGCGGCGCGCAGCGCCTTGTCGACACTCTCGCCGTCCACCTCCGCGTCCGTGGTGAGGACGACCAGCATGGTGGCCAGGCCCGGCGCGAGCATGCCGGCGCCCTTGGCCATACCGCCGACGGTCCAGCCGTTCTGCGTCACGACGGCCGTCTTGTGCACGCTGTCGGTGGTCTTGATGGCGATGGCGGCCTTCTCACCGCCGTGCTCGGAGAGCTGGGCGGCGGCCGTCTCGACTCCGGGCAGCAGCTTGTCCATCGGAAGCAGGACGCCGATGAGGCCGGTGGAGCAGACGGCGACCTCGGCGGCGTTCAGGCCCAGCGTGTCCGCGACCTTCTCGGCGGTCGCGTGCGTGTCCTGGAAGCCCTTGGGACCCGTACAGGCGTTGGCGCCCCCGGAGTTGAGGACGACGGCGGAGACCTGACCGCCTGCCAGTACCTGCTGGGACCACAGCACGGGTGCGGCCTTCACACGGTTGGAGGTGAAGACGCCCGCGGCGGTCAGCCGGGGACCGTTGTTGACGACGAGGGCCAGGTCCGGATTGCCGTTCTCCTTGATTCCGGCGGCGATCCCGGCCGCCGAGAATCCCTTTGCTGCCGTGACACTCACGGTGCGACTCCGATCGTGGAAAGACCCGTTTCCTCGGGTAGCCCGAGGGCGATGTTCATGCTCTGGACGGCCCCGCCGGCCGTGCCCTTGGTCAGGTTGTCGATGGCGCTGATCGCGATGATCCGGTGCGTGGCGGCGTCGTACGCGACCTGGATCTGAACGGCGTTGGAACCGTAGACGGACGCCGTGGCGGGCCACTGCCCCTCGGGCAGCAGACGCACGAACGGCTCGTCCGCGAAGGCCTTCTCGTACGCGGCTCGTACGGACTCGGCGGTGACCCCCGCCTTCGCCTTGGCGCTGCAGGTGGCGAGGATGCCGCGGGGCATGGGCGCGAGGGTGGGCGTGAAGGAGACGGTGACCGGCTCCCCCGCTGCGGCGCCGAGGTTCTGGATCATCTCGGGGGTGTGCCGGTGGCCGCCACCGACGCCGTACGGCGACATGGAGCCCATGACCTCACTGCCCAGCAGGTGGGGCTTGGCGGCCTTGCCCGCGCCGGACGTCCCGGACGCGGCGACGACCACGGCCTCGGGCTCGGCGATTCCGGCCGCGTAGGCCGGGAAGAGCGCGAGGGAGACGGCCGTCGGGTAGCAACCGGGCACCGCGATGCGCTTGGACCCCTCCAGCGCGGCGCGGCCGCCCGGCAGTTCGGGAAGGCCGTACGGCCAGGTGCCGGCGTGTGCGGAACCGTAGAACTTCTCCCAGTCGGCCGGGTTCTTGAGCCGGAAGTCTGCCCCCATGTCGACGACGAGGACGTCCGGGCCGAGCTGCTTGGCGACGGCGGCGGACTGACCGTGGGGCAGCGCCAGGAAGACGACATCGTGGCCGGCGAGCACCTCGGCGGTCGTCGGCTCCAGGATGCGGTCGGCCAGCGGCAGCAGGTGCGGCTGCAGCGCGCCGAGTCGCTGGCCCGCGTTGGAGTTGCCGGTCAGGGCTCCGATCTCGACCTCGGGGTGCGCCAGGAGCAGACGCAGCGCCTCGCCGCCCGCGTACCCACTCGCTCCCGCCACTGCTGCGCGTACCGCCATGGAACCCTCCTCTTGGATGGCATGACTATACGTTTCGCTGCAGTTTTATGCAATCCATTGCCGCGGCCGCAGCACTCCCCTCAGCACTCCCTCGCCGCGAAGGGCACCTCCGCGGCACAGGCTCGCGCTGCCGCCCATCTGACCGATGTCGAATCCGAGTACTTCGGAGGGGTGGGCGAGGAGACCGCCGGTCGGCGGGAGGTCAGGAGCGCGGGCCGGGGGACTGAGCCGACCGCTCCGCGTTCTTCTCCTTGACGCGTACCGCTTCCTTGCGGACCTCGGCCTGGGTGGCGCGCTCTCGCCGCAGCCACTCGGGGTCGTCCTGCTTCAGCGCGTCGATCTGCTCCGTGGTGAGGGCCTCGGTGACCCCGCCGCGCGCGAGCCCGGCGATGGAGATGCCGAGCTTGGCGGCGACCACGGGGCGGGGGTGCGGGCCGTTGCGGCGCAGCTCCTGGAGCCAGGCGGGCGGGTCGGCCTGCAGCGCGGTCAGCTCGGCGCGCGAGACGACGCCCTCCTGGAACTCGGCGGGGGTGGCCTCGAGGTACACACCCAGCTTCTTCGCCGCGGTCGCGGGCTTCATGGTCTGGGTGGTCTGGTGCGACGTCATGGTTCAAGGGTATCGAGCATGTGCGCTACTGCTGACCACGGCCGGTAGCCTGGTCAAGTGACAGGCTCGGATGATGTGTCCCCTTCGTTCCGGCTCGCCTACGTCCCGGGAGTGACGCCCACGAAGTGGGTGCGGATCTGGAACGAGCGGCTGCCCGACGTCCCGCTGGCCCTCGTCGCGGTGTCCACCGCCGACGCGCTGGACCTGCTGCGGGGCGGCGGCGCCGACGCGGGATTCGTACGGCTGCCGGTCGACGGGGAGGACCTCAGCGCGATCCCCCTCTACACCGAGACGACGGTGGTCGTGGTCCCGAAGGATCACGTCGTGGCGGCGGTCGACGAGGTGACCGCCGACGATCTGGCCGACGACATCGTGCTGCATCCGCTCGACGACACCCTCGACTGGGAGCGCCCCCCGGGACAGCCCGCGTTCGAGCGCCCCGCCACCACGGAGGACGCCGTCGAACTCGTGGCGGCGGGAGTGGGCCTCCTCGTCGTCCCGCAGTCGCTCGCGCGCCTGCACCACCGCAAGGACCTCACCTACCGGCCGGTCACGGACGCCCCCGAGTCCCGGGTCGCACTGTCCTGGCCGCAGGACGCGACCACCGACCTGGTGGAGGACTTCATCGGGATCGTCCGGGGGCGGACGGTCAACAGCTCACGGGGCCGCGCGCAGGCTCCGGCCGCGGCACCGGCCCAGCCGAAGGGCAAGCGCCCCGATGCGGGCGGCGTACGGCGGAAGCCCACGGCCGGGAAGTCGACGGGGAAGGCGACCGGCAAGAGCCCCCGGGCCGGTTCCGGCGGCTCCAAGGGCGGCGCCAAGCGCGGCAAGCCCCGCCGCCGGTCCTAGCCCCGCCGGTCCTGACCCTGCCGATCCTGACCCCGCCGATCCTGACCCCGCCGGTCCTGACCCCGGGTGCGGGATCCGCAAGGGATTCCCGCGCAGTTCCCCTGCGATTCCCGGGCGGGCGAAGCTTGACCTGGAGCACGCTCCAGGTTCTACGGTTTACCCATGACCAGCGGACAGCCCCTCCCGCAGGAGCCGACGCTCACGATCGCCCAGGTCGCCGAGCGCACCGGCCTCTCACACGACACGCTTCGGTACTACGAGAAGGCCGGCCTGATCGAACGGGTCGGCCGGACCACCGGCAACCAGCGCCGTTACGAGGCGGCCGACCTGGCCTGGCTGGAGTTCCTGCTCCGGCTGCGCGAGACGGGCATGTCGATCGCCGACATGCAGCGGTTTGCGCGACTTCGGGCGCACGGCGACTCGACGGTCCCCGACCGGCTGGCGATACTCCGTGAGCACCGCGCCGAGCTGGCGGACCGCATCCGCGCTCTGCGCCGCAACGCCACCGCTCTGGACGGCAAGATCGACCACTACGAACGGCTGCTCGACCAGCCGGGATCGGACGACCTCTCATGACACGCATGACCGATGCCACCACCCGTGAGGACCGCTTCGAGCACGGCCTTGAGGTCCTCAAGCGCGTCGACGGCGGGGCCGGGCAGCGGGTCGTCGACTCGCTCTCGGACATCAACCCCGAACTCGGCCACCAGATCGTCGCCTGGGCGTTCGGCGACATCTACGACCGGCCCGGACTCGCCCCGCGCGACCGCCAGTTGGTGACGCTCGGCATGCTCACCGCGCTCGGCGGCTGCGAGATCCAGCTCGAGGTGCACGTCAACGCGTCGCTGAACGTGGGTCTTTCGACCGAGGAGATCATCGAGGCGCTGCTGCACTCCGCGGTGTACTGCGGCATACCGAAGGCGATGAACGCGACCCTGGTAGCCAAGAAGGTGTTCGCCGAGCGTGGGCTGCTGCCGGTCGGACAGCAGCCCACAGCCCCTACTGCTTCTCCTACCTCTGCTACCTCTGCTACCTCTGCTACCTCTGCTTGATCCTGAGGAACGTCACGGAGTTCGCCGGGAAGGTGTACGTGAACGTGTCGGCGACCCCCACGAAGGTGGACTTCACGGGTGCGACCGGCGTGGCCGTCTCCGAGTTCACCGCGTCCGGCGAGGCCTGGAGCGTGGTGACGGCGGCCTTGCGGCTCACCTTCGCCCGGCCCAGGTCGATCGCCGTGCGGGCGTCCGCGGACTGGGCGTTGACGACCTTGACGATCAGGTCACCGGTCTTCGCGTCCCGCGTGACGACCTGACGGAACGGCTCCGCGGGCTTGTTGTCCGTGAAGCTCCCCCACTCCTGACCGTCCAGGTAGAGGGTCACCTGCCGGCCGCGCACCTTGATGTCGACGTCGTACGCCTTGCCCGTCTCGATCGTGCCGGCCTTGGAGATGAGCGTCGACTTGCCGCCGTCCACGGCCTGTTCGACCGCCGAGCTGGTGTTGTTCCAGCCGCCGAGGTTCCACCAGTAGTAGTTGCCGGTGTCCTTGACGCCGAAGGCGACGAGGAAGCCCTCCCTGCCGGACTTCTTGGTGGCCTTCACATGCAGGTCGTAGTCGTGCCAGGCCGGGTCTCCGGCCGAGACCATGGTGTTGGTCGCGGCCTCGTCGGTCTGCACGTACTGCCCGTCCTCGAGGCTCCAACTGCCGCCGCCCGTATGGGTCCACTGGGACGCGTCGCCGCTGAAGTCGTCGCTGAGCAGGGTGGCGCCGTCCGCGCCGGTCACCTTGACATCGTCGTACGCCGCCGTGGTCGCCCATGTCGACAGGCCGACGGCGCCGGAGATCGGGCCGCTCACCGAGGGTGTGCTGGTGGCGCTCGACGGCAGGACCCGGTCGCCGACGTTGGTCATGAAGAGCTTCTGCACCTCGTAGGAGGCCGATCCCCATGAGGCGTGGTTGTTGAACCAGATCATGTCCGGACGCCACTGGACGTAGTCCTCGTTGGCGAGCAGCGGGGCGTAAGAGGCGAGTTTCACGACGTCCGCGTTGCGCTCGAGGCCGGTCATGTAGGCGGCTTCGGCGAGGGCGTTCTTGAAGGTGTTGCCGCCGGAGGCGTACTCGCCGAGGAAGACCTTGGGACCGTTCCTGTCGTACGCGTCGTAGCGGTCGTTGTTCTGCAGGAACCACTGCGGGCTGTTGTAGTAGTGCTCGTCGACCATGTCGACGTTCGCGTCCTTGTTGAGCTTCCAGGCCGTGTCGAAGGTCGAACCGCTGTCGTCCGGACCGGAGTTGGAGATGACGGTGATGTCCGGGTACCTGGCCTCGATGGCGGCGCGGAACTGCGTGAAGCGGGCGAAGAACTCGTTGGGCAGGTTCTCCTCGTTGCCGACTTCCAGGTGGGTGAGGTGGAAGGGCTTGGGGTGGCCCATGGCCGCCCGCTTCGCGCCCCACTCGCTCGTCACGGGACCGTTGGCGAACTCTATGAGATCGAGGGTGTCCTGGATGTGCCGCTTCAGGAGCGCGTCGTCGTCGGTGGCCCTGTTCTGGCCGCAGCCCGTGACGAGCGCGGGCACGACGGGCAGCGGCATCGCGCCGATGTCCTCGGAGAACTGGAAGTACTCGTAGTAGCCGAGGCCATAACTCTGGTTGTAGCCCCAGAAGTTGGAGTTGGTGGCGCGCTGCTCGACCGGGCCGATGGTGTCCTTCCACTGGTACGAGCGCTGGCGTGCGTAGCCCGACGCCTCGTCGTAGCCCTCCATGCTGCCGGTGTTGACCAGGCAGCCACCGGGGAAGCGCACGAAGCCCGGGTCCAGGGCGGCGATCTTCTGCGCGAGGTCCTTGCGCAGACCGTGGCCCTTGTACGTGTCCCGGGGCAGCAGCGAGATCATGTCGAGCGCGACGGGGCTCTCGGCGGCGACCGTGAGGTGCCCGGTCGTGCTGCTGCGGGTCGCGGTGAACCTGGCCCGGTACTTGGCCCAGCCGCCCCGCGCGGTGACCTGGCGAGCCTCGGCGAGCGCGCCGTCGGCGTCGTGCAGCGTCACGGTGAGCGGCGCCGTCGCGTCGGCGCGGGCCCAGACCGAGAAGTCGTACGCCTTGCCGCTCTCGACCCTGATGCCGGTGTTGTAACCGGAGTTGGTCACGGACGAGCCGCCGCCCAGGGCGAGGTAGGTGCGGTTACGGGCGTTGAGGCGTCCGTCGTCGTTGGGCGTCGTCGCGGTGCCTGTGGTGGCCCACGAGGTGAGCGGCGTGTAGGAGCGGTTGTCGGCGGTGCTGTACTCGAACGACCGGTTCTGCACGAGTTCCGCGTACAGACCGCCGTCCGCGGCCCGGTTGATGTCCTCGAAGAAGACGCCGTACATGGTGTCGTCGATCTTCGCGCCCGAACCCTTCGGGTCGACGGTGATCGCGTAGTCGGTGACATCGGCGGCGGCGTGGGCGGGCGCGGGAACGACGGCGGAGGCCACCAGGAGTGCGGTGGCCGTGAGTCCGAGTCTCCAGCGGGTGCGGGTGCGTGACATGGATACTCCGCGGCTCTGTGGTGTGTGGAGTTGTGTGGGTTGCGCGAGCTTCTCGATCTGTTCGACATATCGGACGATGATCAATACTTCGAACGGCAAGATAGGGAGGGGGTCGGAGCGCGTCAATGGGTTGCGCAGCATCGGATGTGACGGAAGTGGTACGGGATGGGTGAGTTCTGGCCAGTGGCCGACGTGCTGGCGTATCTGGCCGGGACCTGGCAGGTGGAGCGCGTGGTGCGGGATCTCGCGAGCGGCGCGGAGGGCCAGTTCACGGGGACGACGGTTTTTGGCCCCCTGGATGAACCCGGTCTCCTGTCCTACGAATCCGGCACGCTCACCTGGCAGGGCACCGCACGGCCCGCCGAGCGCACACTGCGATACCTGCCGGGGGCGGCACCGGGCACCGCGGCCGTCCGGTTCTCCGACGGCCGCCCCTTCCACGACCTGGACCTGACCACCGGCCGGTACGTCACCGACCACCCGTGCGCGGCGGACCTCTACCGGGGCGAGTTCACGGTGTACGAGGAGGACCGCTGGCGCACGGTGTGGCGGGTGGGCGGGCCCGCCAAGGAGCTGGTCCTCACGACCGACTGCACGCGGATGCGCTCGCGGACGCTCTAGACGCGCTGCAAGGCCGCTTCGAGGCGCAGGTTCCAGCGGCCGTTGGTGCCGGTGAGGGTGACCGTCGACAAGGGGCGCACGTCGATGTTCCAGTACGTCGACGGCTGGGCCTTCAACGCGTAGACGAGCGCCGCCCGTACCACCGAGGGTTCCGCCACCGCGACGATCCGGCTGCCGTCGTCGGCGGGGCGGGTGTCCAGCCAGCCGCCGATACGGGTGATGAAGGACATGAGGGACTCGCCGCCGTGCGGGGAGGAGCGCGGGTCGGCCAGCCAGGCATCGACGGCCGAGGGTTCGCGGGCCATCGCCTCGCCCAGCGTCAAGCCGCGCCAGCGGCCCATGTCGCAGTCGCGCAGCGCCGGCTGGGCGAGCGGCGCGTAGCCGAGGGCGTCGCCGGTGGCACGACTGCGCGGGGTCGGTGAGCAGTAGCGCAGCTCGGCCGCCGCCAGGGGCACCAGGTCGGGGGCGGCGTGCTGCACTTCGTCCCAGCCGGCCTGGTCCAGTGGCCGGTCGTCCTCGAAGCGTTCCGCGAGCAGCGAGGAGCTGCGTGCGGCGGCGACGAATGTGACCCGAAGATGCATGCGGAGATCGTGGAGCGCGGAACTCCGCAGGTCAAGAGGTGTTACGGAGGGTACATGCGGGCTCACTGGAGCATGAGCGCCATCCACTGGTCCGGGCGGTCCAGCGGTGTGAAGCCGAGCTTCTCGTAGACGCCGTGCGCGTCGTGCGTGGCGAGCAGGATGCGGCGCAGACCGAGGGGTTGGAGGTGGTCGCGTACGGCGGCGACCAGGGCGGTGCCGAGGCCTTTGCCGCGGGCCGATGGGGCGACGTAGACGTCGCAGAGCCATGCGAAGGTCGCCTCGTCGGTCACCACCCGGGCGTAGGCCACCTGCTCGCCCGACGTTTCGTCGTACACCCCGAAGTTGAGCGAACCCGTGATCGCGCGCTGCTGCTTCTCGCGTGGGCGTCCTTGGGCCCAGTACGCGTCCGTGGAGAGCCAGTGGTGGACCCGGTCGATGTCGATTCGGGTGGGGTCGGCGGAGATCTCGTAGCCCTCGGGGAGGTGGTGCGCGTCGGTCATGGCGGGAGAGTCGCAGGTCGGGCGGGCGCGAGTCGAACGGTTTTCGCGCCCGCCGCCCCTACCCGGTCCCGTCCCCTGGGAGCTCCGCCCCCAGACCGCCGTGTCGGCCTCAACGGCCGCGTCCTCGAACGCCGGACGGGCTGGAGGGTGCGGGCCTGCCTCAAAAAATGCTGTCAGCCCCACACCTCGTCGTAAGCCGTGCGCAGTCTCCGTACCCCCTCTGTGATTTCCTCCGTCCCCGCGACCGCCGCGAAGCTCAACCGCAGGTGGGCGGCGGGTGGTTCGGCGCTGAAGTAGGGGCGGCCGGGGGTGACGGCCACGCCCGCGCGCAGGGCGCCGGCCACCAGGGCGGACTCGTCGGTGCCGTCGGGGAGGCGGAGCCACAGGTGGTAGCCGCCGGACGGGATGTGGGTCAGGGCGAGTTCGGGGAGGCTGAGCCGCAGCGCGGCGGTCATCGTGTCGCGGCGGATCCTCAACTCGGCGGAGAGGGCCCGCAGATGGCGGGGCCAGGCGGGCGAGCCGACGAGTTCGAGCGCGGCCTCCTGGAGCGGGCGCGGCACGAAGAAGGTGTCGACGACCTGGATGGCGCGCAGCCGCTCCAGGACCGGACCGCGCGCGGCCAGCGCGCTCACCCGGAAGCTCGGCGAGGTCGCCTTGGTCAGCGAGCCGACGTGCACGACGACACCGTCGGGATCCTCGGCTGCCAGCGGCCGCGGCAGCGGGCCCGCGTCCTCGTGCACGAGACGGCGTACGAAGTCGTCCTCGATCACGAACGCGCCGGCGTCGCGCGCGATGCGCAGTACCTCGCCCCGCCGCTCGGGGGCGAGCACGGCGCCGGTCGGGTTCTGGAACAGCGGCTGGCAGACGAAGAGCCGGGCTCCGGTCGCCTTGAAGGCGTCGGCGAGCAGGGCGGGTTTCACCCCGTCCGCGTCGACCGGCACGGGTACGGGCCTGAGGCCGGCCGCGCGGGCGATCGCCACCATGCCGGGGTAGGTCGGCGACTCGACCAGGACCGGGGCACCCGGCGGGGCGAGCGCCCGCAACGCGGTGGTGAGCGCCGCCTGGCCGCCCGCCGCGATGAGCACCTCGGCCGCGGTGATCGCGCCGCCGATCCCCCGCGCGAACCACTCCCGCAGGTCCACGAGCCCTTCCATGGGCGGTCGCGACCAGGCGCCCGGGCGGCGCCCGGCCCGGGACAGGGCCGCACCCATGGCGCGCTCGGGCTGGAGCGAGGGGTGCAGATAGCCGCCGTTGAACTCGACGACACCGGGTGGCGGGGCGGCGAGCGAGACCAGGACCCCGGAGGCGTCCACCGTGCGCGGAACGAGCTCCGTCGCGGCATCCGCGCTCAGCGCGACCTCCTGCCAGGAGGTGTCACCGGCGGGGGCAGTCGTGGTGCGGGGCTGCGCCCGGAACGCACCGGCCCCGGGGCGGGTGACCACCAGCCCCTCGGCGGCGAGCTGCGCCAGCGCCCGCGACACGGTCACCGGGCTCACCCGGAATCGCTCGACGAGCGCCCGACTCGATGGCAGCTTTCCACCGGGCGAGTAGCGGTCCACCTCCCGGCGCAGCTGATTCACCAGGTCTCCCGCACTGCTACGCTCATGCATGAGTATAGACAGTAGCGCTACTGCTCCGACGAGGATAGCGGTCGACACGCAGAGCGGCCTCGGCACCGAAGCGGGCGGCGGCACCGAACCGGAGCGCGTATCCGGCGCGGAGCGCCGCTCCGGCACCCTCCAGGCCGCCCTCGGCGTCATCGCCTTCTCGCTCACCTTCCCCGCCACCGCTTGGGGCCTGGAGGGCTTCGGCCCCTGGTCCCTGGTGGCCGTGCGCAGTGTGCTGGCCGCGGTCATCGCGGGCGGCTGCCTGCTGGCGCTGCGCGTTCCCGTGCCGGGACGGCGGCACTGGGCCGGGCTCGCCGTCGTCGCCGCGGGCGTCGTGTTCGGCTTCCCGCTGCTGACGACGCTCGCGCTGGAGACGTCCAGCACCGCCCACGCCGCCGTGGTCGTCGGTCTGCTGCCACTGACGACCGCGCTGCTCTCGGCGCTGCGCACCGGGGCGCGGCCCTCGCGGATGTTCTGGGGTGCCGCCCTGGCAGGCGCGGCCGCGGTGATCGCGTTCACTGTGTGGCAGAGCGGTGGCGCCGTGACCAGAGCGGACGCCTATCTCTTCGGTGCGCTGCTGGTCTGCGCGGCGGGCTACACCGAGGGCGGCCGACTCGCCCGGGTCATGCCGGGCTGGCAGGTCGTCGGCTGGGCGCTGGTCCTGTGTCTGCCGTTGTCGCTGCCGGGCGCGCTGGTGGCACTGTCGTACGAACCGGTCCAGTTGTCGGCGCACAGTGTGGCGGGCCTGCTGTGGGTGGCGGCCGGATCGCAGTTCCTGGGACTGGTCGTCTGGTATCGCGGAATGGCGGCGATCGGCATTCCGCGGGCCAGCCAGTTGCAGCTGGCGCAGCCGCTGCTCACACTGGTGTGGTCGGTACTGCTCCTCGGCGAGCAGCTCACACCGGCCGCACCTCTGACGGCCGCGGCCGTGCTGGTCTGCATCGCACTCACCCAACGAGCGCGGGGCTGAGCGGGCATGCAGGGGCCGGGTAAACCGGCGCCACCAGCCGTAGACTTACGGACACGGACCGCTACTCCCGTACAGGACGAGGAGGCGCTTCAGATGCATGCAGACGTGGGCGACAAGCTGGTGCAGCACGGCAGGATCGTCGGGCAGCACGACAAGGTCGCGGAGATCACCGAAGTCATGGGGAAGGAAGGCACTCCCCCGTACCGCGTCCGGTTCTCGGACGGGCACGAGGCCGTCTGCTCTCCGGGCCCCGACTCCGAAATCCGCCACAAGGACAACATGCGGTAGTTCTGCGTGTAGTAGTTCAGCGCACGGGTGTCGCCGGCCGCTGGTAGTGGTCGGCCACGACCCGTGCCATCGCACCGAGGCGGTCGGCCTGGACCTCCTTGGCGGAGAAGAAGACGTGCCCGCGCACTTCCGCGTGGTTCCGGGCGAAGGTGAGATGCCGGGAGAGTTCCGCCGGGTCCTGCCAGGCCGGGGGCTGCGCCGGGTCGCCCGCCTTGTAGAGCGCCTCCCCCACGTACAGCCGCACACCTGTGCCCTTGGTGACCGCCGCCCACCACGGTACGAGCTTCGCGTAGTCGGCGGCCGCGAAGCCGAGGTTCCAGTAGACCTGCGGGACGATGTAGTCGATCCAGTGCTCACGGACCCATTTCCTGGTGTCGGCGTACAGATCGTCGTACGTCTGCACACCGGTCTCGGTGTCCGAGCCGCGCGAGTCGGTCGCAGCGTTGCGCCATACCGCGAAGGGGCTGATCCCGAAGCGGGTGGCGGGCCGGATCTCGTGGATGCGGGCCGCCGTCTCCCGCACGAGCCGGTCGATGTTGTCGCGCCGCCAGGCGGCCCTGCTCGGGAAGCCCGCGCCGTGCGCCGCGTACGCCACGTCGTCGTCGAAGACCTGCCCGGCGACCGGGTAGGGGTAGAAGTAGTCGTCCCAGTGGACCGCGTCGATCTCGTACGTGCGCACCGCGTCGAGCATCGCGTCCTGTACGAACGCCCGCACCATGGGCAGTCCAGGGTTGTAGTACAGCTTCCCGCCGTAGGGGACGACCCAGTCGGGGTGCTTGCGGGCCGGGTGGTTCGCCACCAGCCGGGTCGGGTCGCTGTGGGCCGCGATCCGGTACGGATTGAACCAGGCGTGCAGTTCCAGACCGCGCGCGTGGGCCTCCTCGACCGCGGTGCCGAGCGGGTCCCACCCGGGGTCCTTGCCCTGGACGCCGGTCAGGTACTGCGACCACGGCTCGTACGGCGAGGGCCAGAGCGCGTCGGCCGTGGGGCGCACCTGGAAGATCACGGCGTTGAGGCGGCGGCGGACCGCCGTGTCGAGATGCTTGAGCAGTTCGGCGCGTTGCTGGGTGGCAGTGAGGCCGGTCCGCGAGGGCCAGTCGCGGTTGGAGACGGTCGCCAGCCACATGCCCCGCAGCTCCGAGGTCGCCCGCGCCCGGCCCGGCCCGTCACCGGCGCGCTCCCGGCCCGGCCCGCCGGCGGCCCGCTCCCCGCCGGGCACGCCTGCGACCCCCCTGGCGCCGGGCACGGCCACCGAGTCCCCTGCCGTGACAAGACCCGAGAGAGTAGTCGCCGCCGCCATCCCGAACGCCCGCCGTGACACCCGCCCCATCTGCACACTCCTCCACGCCGCACGCTGCGGATCCGTACGCTCACGGACCGTTTCCCCGCCCAGCATGGCCCGACCCGGACGATCGATCATCGATACTTGGGAGTAACGTGCACGATCGGAGCAGGCACCGGACAACGGAGGTCCTGCCACACCCGTAGATCAGCGAAGGGGACGATGTGACCGACATCGAACGCGTCGGAGTGGTGGGCTGCGGCCAGATGGGAGCGGGCATCGCCGAGGTGTGCGCCCGTGCCGGTCTCGACGTCAAGGTCGCCGAGACCACTGGCGAGGCGTTGGAGATCGGCCGTACCCGGCTGTTCAACTCCCTCTCCAAGGCGGCCGAGCGCGGCAAGATCTCCGCGGACGAGCTCACGGCCACCCAGAACCGGCTCAGCTTCACCACCGACCTCGGCGAGTTCGCCGACCGCGACCTGGTGATCGAGGCCGTCGTCGAGAACGAGCAGGTGAAGACCGAGATCTTCCAGGTGCTCGACCAGGTGGTGACCCGGCAGGACGCCATCCTCGCCTCCAACACCTCCTCGATTCCGCTGGTCCGGCTCGCCGTCGCCACCTCGCGACCCGACCAGGTCATCGGCATCCACTTCTTCAACCCGGCCCCGGTGCAGCAGCTCGTCGAGCTGATCCCGGCGCTGACCACGTCCGAGGGCACCCTCAGCCGGGCCCAGCTGTTCGCTGAGAAGGCCCTCGGCAAGCACGCGATCCGCGCCCAGGACCGCTCCGGTTTCGTGGTCAACGCGCTGCTGATCCCCTACCTCCTGTCCGCGATCCGGATGTTCGAGTCGGGCATCGCCAGCCGCGAGGACATCGACAACGGCATGGAGCTGGGCTGCGCCCACCCGATGGGCCCGCTCAAGCTCGCCGACCTCATCGGCCTGGACACCGTGGCCTCGGTCGCGTTCAGCATGTACGAGGAGTACAAGGAGCCGCTGTACGCCGCTCCCCCGCTGCTGCAGCGCATGGTGGACGCCGGACGGCTCGGCCGGAAGTCGGGCTCGGGCTTCTACACGTACGCCTGATTACGCGTCGTAAGTCTTGGGCACGCGTGGGCCCGGCACCTGATGCGGTGCCGGGCCCACGCCATTCACACACCGTGTGCGCGTCGGGCCCGCATATGCCCGTCGCACACTCTCCCCACGCGTCCACCAGGCGGGTTGACTTTCCGTGCGCATGCAAGCGATGTGACGACTACGGAAAGGAGCGGACTCGTGACCGCCGACCCGGAGCATCGCGTGGTCCAAGGGGAACTCGCAGAGTTACGCCGTCGCCTCGACGTGGCGCAGGCCCGCGTCGAGGGTGGGCTGGCTCTGCACAGTCACCGTGCCGAACAGACCGCCAAGGAGCTCGACGACCTGAGCACGCGGGTCGTCGCACTGGAACACACCCGCTGGCCACTGCCCGCGGTCGCGGCCATCGCGGCCGTCGGCGCACTCGCCGTGGCGGTCTGGCAGGCACTGGGGCACTAGCGTTCAGGACGCGGTGGGGGACATCACGGCGACGCGTCCTGCCCGAGCCTGAGGTGATGCAGGAGGAGTAGCGCGGCAGCCATGTTGGCGGCCGGGACCTCGCCGCGGGCGACCATGTCGGGGACGAGCTTGAGGGGAACCCATTCCCGACGGTCGGACTCGAAGTCGTCCACGGGGTGTCCGACGTACGTGCCTTCGCCGGCCCAGAAGATGTGGTGCCGGGCGTCGGTGAGCCCGTTGGAGGGCTCGACGCTCATCAGATGGCGCAGGGGTCCCGGTCGCCAGCCGGTCTCCTCCTCGAGTTCGCGGGCCGCCGCGACGGCCACGTCCTCACCGTCCTCGACGACGCCCGCCGCGAGCTCCCACCCCCAGCTGTCGGTGATGAAGCGGTGCCGCCACAGGAGCAGCACTTCATTGGCCTCATTCACCACAGTGGCCACCGCCACGGGCCGCAGCCGTATTAAAAAGTGATCGAGGTGCCGACCGTCCGGCAGCTCGACATCTGCGAGATTGACGCTGAACCAGCGGTTTGCATACACAGTTTGTTCGTTCTGTTTCGTCCACTGCACGGTTCTGCCACCTTCCGCCGAGTAGATGGCAATATCGCAGCAGGAGCGTCCTGACAGCAGGCGCACAGCGGTCGGCCTGCAGTGCGCCCGCAATGTGCCCCCGCCGTGCGGCGGCAGCTCAGCGGCCTAGAGCGGTACGCGCAGTGCCCCGTCGATGAGTTCGGCTGCCTCGGCCGTGCCGGCGCAGCCGCTGCGCACCAGGTGTTCGCGTACCGCGCGGAGTCTGTCACGCAGTCGCTGGGACTCCATCCCCCGCGCCTGCTCGGCCATTTGGACCGCGGTGGCCACCGCTTTGTCGGCATTGCCCTGGCGCAGCTCGATCTGGCTGAGCATGGCGAGCCGGTGCACCCGTCCCCGGTCGTGCGCCGGAGTGTCCACGGCCGCCGTGGCGTGCGCGGCCGCGGCCACCAGGTCACCGAGGCTCAGCAGCGCCTCCGCCACCTGTACGTTGACCAGGCCGGGCTGGACATAGCCGGTCTCGTCGGGCTCGTAACCGCGCCGGATGCGCTCGGCCGCCTGTTCGGCACGCCGGATGCAGGACAGCGCGCTGCTGCCGTCGCCGAGATGGGCGTACGCCTTGGCCTGCATCGCGTAGAGGTCGGAGGCGAGAGCCGGTGTGATGTGCCGACCGGCGGCCCGCAGCGCGGCCTCGGCGAAGGCGACGGCCTGCCGGTACTCGCGCATGAACAGGGCCTGGTTGACGAGCAGGGCTATGACATACGCCCCAAGTCCCCGGTCCCCACTGGCCTTCGCCAGCCGCAGTGCCTGGTGGAAGTAGCGCTGGGCCAGCCCGTGCGCGTCGGAGTCGTAGGCGCAGATGCCCGCGATGGCGACCAATCCGCCCGTCGCACGGTGGAGTTGGCGGCCGGTGGCGTCGGTGTAGCCGCCGCGCAGCAGCGGCGCGGTCTCCGCGTTGAGGAAGCCGACGATCCGGCTGCGCGTCGCAATGCCGCCGGCCTTGCGGTACATCTGCTCGTAGTGGGCGCGGGCCGCGCGCAGCATCTCGATGTCGGCCATGCTGACGTGTTGACGTCCGCCGCGGGAGACATCCACGTCCTCGGGTGGGTTCTCCCACTCCCACACGGGCATCACGGCGGGCGTACCGGTGACGGCCGGGGCGCCGAGGATGTGCGGGCGCTGCTGTTCGTCGGAACGCCACAGAGCGGTGGCGCGCTCGACGAAGCCGGAGAGCGAGGCGCCGTGCGGGGTGGACGGCTCGCCGGGCACGCCGAGTCCGATGTCGTCGAGCGTGACGGGCCGGTGCAGGCGTCCCGCGAGCACTTCACAGATCAGGTCGGGCACCTGGCCGCGCGGGCGCTGGCCCTTCAGCCACCGGGCCACGGCCGTGTGTTCGTATCTGAGCGCGAGGCCGCGCGCTCTGCCCGCCTGGTTGACGTGGGCGGCGAGTCCCGCGTGCGAGATGCCGGCCTCGTCGAGAATCGCGTCGAGCAGCGTGTTGGGCTGCATACAGGCCCCCGGGTGGCTCGGTGCCGACGGTGCGGTCAGAGTAGTGCGTCCGCGCTGCGTCGTGCGTCCCTCTTCACACGGGGTGTGAACGGAGTGCCCGAATCCGGGCGGTACGCGCGCTGTCGCAGAGAGTTTCCGGCCGATTGACTGAAATGCCTCGTAAGAGGCCGGCCGGGCCGCCGGCTCCCCCTCACACAGTGCGGCGGCCCGATTCCGCGCCGTCCGCCCGGCTGCCTGCGCGACACTCCGTGGCGGGGCGGACGGCGCGCTCCGCGGGGGGTAAAGAACTGGCGGGTAGTCAGTCGGCTGCGGGTCGTGTGTGGCTGGTCGCGCCCACGCGGCGGACCCGCGTGATGTCACAGCCCCGCGCCCCTGAAGACGGGCGCGCTGTACTCGCTTGGCCCGATGGGCCTGCGGTCGTTGCGGAGGACCAGGACTGCCACGTCGTCCGACGGTCTTCCACCGGTGTGCTGGAGCAGGTCGGTGAACACGGCGCGAAGGACGGTCTGGGGTGAGACGGGCTGGTTTCGGACGGCTTTGCTGAGCTCGGCCGGCAGCGGGAAGAACCGGCCGTGGCCGTCGCGCGCGTCCTCCACGCCATCGGTGTGCAGGAACAGCCCCTCGCCCGGCAGCAGTTGACCGCAGTGCACGAGGGACAGCTCCGCCGGGAGCGGGAACGGCCCGAGCGGAGGCAGGGGTTCGCCGGACAGCCGCTCGACATGCCCCTCCACGCCGTCCGGTCCGACACGGCTGCGCAGCAGATACGGCCACGGGTGACCGCAGTTGAGGGCGTGCACCTCGCCGTCGCGGCCGATCTCCAGGAGCAGCATGGTGACGAACTCCTCGGCGACCGGGCTCTCGGGGTCCAGGCCCATCGAGGGGTGCTCGGCCCGTGCCCGCTCGCGCAGGTGCCGGGCCAGGGCACGCTCCAGCCTCCGGAGCACACAGCCGAGTTCCGGCTCGTCGGGCACGGCCTCGCGGAAGCTGCCGAGGACGGCGGCGACGGTCCCGATGGCGCCGAGGCCGTGCCCGCGGACGTCGCCCATGATGATCCGGACGCCGTGCTCGGTGGCGATCACCTCGTACAGATCACCGCCGACGCACGCGCCGCGATCCGCGGAGAGCTGGGCCGCCGCGATGTTCAGCCCGTCGATCCGCGGCGGCAGCGGCCGCAGCAGCACGCTCTGGGCGGCGCCCGCGACCTTGCGGATCTGCCTGAGCTCCCGCAGCAGCGGCCCTCTGACGTGGAGTACCAGCCCCGTACCGACCGCGAAGAACAGGGCGCTGGTGACGATCCGGGCCCCGAGCCCGTCCTGCTGGGCGAGCGGGCAGGTCATCTTGAACGTGATCGCGATCGCGCCCCAGACGGTGGGCAGCCCCAGGCTCAACGTCCACCGCAACGGCTGCCGTTCGGCCCGGCGCACCGTCCGGGCCAGCCTCCGGGCCGGCTCCCGCGAATTCGTCCGGGGCGTCACCCTGCGGGGAGCCCCAGCCTTGATACGGATCATGCCGATTTGGCCCCCCAATAGGCCCTGACTGCGCAGATGACCTCCGAGAGGCCGGTCCGATTCTTGCGACCGCATGCCCCGATCGGGCCAGATCACCCGGACCTGTCACCCAAATGAGTGAGCCACCTTCGGGCACCTGCATTTATGCAGGTGGGCGCAGGGGGCGCCCCATAAAGGGGCGCGGGGGAATTGCCCCGAAGGAGCGCGGGGGAAGCGCCCAAAGGGGCGCGGGGAACTGCGCGCCCAGCCACGAATCACCCGCGGCCTACAAACAACCCGCAGTTCCCCGGCACCCGGCGGAGCTAGCTCCGCAACACCGCTCCCGTCCGCTCGCCCGCGAGGGCCACCGCCGTGTCGCGGGCCGCGGAGGCCTCGTCGACGGTCAGCGTGCGGTCGGCCGCGCGGAACCGCAGCGCGTAGGCCAGGGACTTCTTGTCCTCGCCGAGCTGCTCGCTCTCGTAGACGTCGAACAGCCGGATGGACTCGAGGAGTTCACCCGCACCCTCACGCAGCGCCGCCTCGACGTCCGCGTGCGGGACGGACCGGTCGACGACGAGCGCGACATCCTGCGTGGCGACCGGGAAGGTCGAGATCTTCGGCCCCTTGGGGTGGCCCGTGCTCGCCCGCTCCAGCGCGTCCAGGTCCAGCTCCATCGCGCAGCTGCGGGCGGGCAGGCCCAGGGTCTTGAGGACACCGGGGTGCAGCTCACCGGCGTACCCGATGACCGTCTCCGTGCCGTCGATGACGACGGCGAGCTCGGCGCAGCGGCCCGGGTGCCACGGCCCGTACTGGCCGGAGCGGACGAGGAGTTCGGTCCCCGCCTCGCGGGCCAGGGAGCGCGCGGCCTCGATGGCGTCGGCCCAGTCGCCCGGCCGGCCCTTGCCCCACCAGCCGGCCTGCTCGCGGGCGCCCGCGAGGACGACGGCGGCGTGCCGGGGCTGGACGGGCAGCGCGGCCGTGAGGGACGCGATCTCCTCATCGGTGGGACGGCGGTCGACGGGCAGGCGCCCGGCGACGCGCAGCTCGCTCTGCGGGTGGAAGACCAGCCCGGTTTCGAAGAGCGCCAGGTCGTGCGAGCCCCGCCCGTCGTTGCGGCGCAGCGCGCCGAGCAGGCCCGGCAGCAGCGTCGTACGGAGCGCGGGCTCCTCGTCGGAGAGCGGGTTGACCAGCTTGACGACCTTGCGCTTCGGGTCGTCGGCGGCCAGGCCGAACTGGTCGAAGACGTGCTCGCCGATGAACGGGTAGTTCAGCGCCTCGACGTATCCGGCACCGGCCAGCGCGCGGCCGAAACGGCGGTGCAGCCGTTGCCGGTCGGTCAGGCCCAGGCCCGCGGGGGGCTTGGGCAGGGTCGAGGGCAGGTTCTCGTAGCCCTCGAGCCGGATGACCTCTTCGGCCAGGTCGTTCGGGTCGGTCAGGTCGGGTCGCCAGGACGGCACGGTGACGATCAGGTCGTCCTGCCCGTAGACGTCGCAGCCGACCTGCTGGAGACGGCGTACGACGGTCTCGCGGCCGTAGTCGACACCGGCCACCTTGTCCGGGTGGTTCGCCGGGATGGTGATGCTGTGCGGCGCGGACGGCGCGATGACCTCGGTGACCCCGGCGTCGGCGGTGCCACCCGCGAGGAGCACGAGGAGGTCCACGGTCCGCTGGGCCGCGGCGGACGCGGCCTGGGGGTCGACGCCGCGCTCGAAGCGCTTGGACGCCTCGGAGGCCAGCTTGTGGCGGCGGGCGGTGCGGGCGATGGAGAGCGAGTCGAAGTGCGCGGCCTCGATGACGACCTCGGTGGTCGTGCCCTCGGTGTCGTCGATCTCCGTGTGGGCGCCGCCCATGACGCCCGCGAGGCCGATCGGGCCACGGTCGTCGGTGATCACCAGGTCCTCGGCGTCCAGCGTGCGCGTGACACCGTCGAGGGTGGTGAGCTTCTCGCCCTGCGCGGCCCGGCGCACGCCGATCGCGCCCTGGACGCGGGAGCGGTCGTAGGCGTGCAGGGGCTGGCCGAGCTCGAGCATCACGTAGTTGGTGATGTCGACGGCGAGCGAGATCGGGCGCATGCCCGCCTTCTGCAGCCGGCGCCGCAGCCAGATCGGGGAGCGTGTCTCGGCGTCGAGGCCCGTCACCGTACGGGCGGTGAAGCGGTCGCAGCCGAGCGGCTCGGAGATCTGCACCGGGTAGCCGAAGGCGTTCGGGGCCGGTACGTCGAGCAGCGCCGGGTCGCGCAGCGGCATCCCGTACGCGATGGCGGCCTCGCGGGCCACACCGCGCAGCGACAGCGCGTAGCCGCGATCGGGCGTGACGGCGATGTCGAGGACCTCGTCGACGAGCTGGAGCAGCTCGATGGCGTCGGTGCCGACCTCGTACTCCGGCGGGAGCACGATGATGCCGCCGGAGCCGTCGTCGCCCATCCCCAGCTCGTCGCCGGAGCAGATCATGCCGTGCGAGGTCTTGCCGTACGTCTTGCGCGCGGCGATCGCGAAGTTGCCGGGCAGGACGGCGCCCGGCAGGACCACGACGACCTTGTCGCCGACGGCGAAGTTGCGGGCGCCGCAGACGATCTCCTGGGGCTCACCGGTGCCGTTGGCGGTGCCGACGTCGACCGTGCAGAAGCGGATCGGCTTCTTGAAGTCCTCGAGCTCCTCGATGGTCAGCACCTGGCCGACGACCAGGGGACCCTTGAGGTCGGCGCCGAGCTGCTCGACGGTCTCGACCTCGAGGCCCACCGAAATGAGCTTCTCCTGGACGTCTCGGCCGGTCTGCGTCGCCGGCAGGTCGACGTACTCCCGCAGCCAAGAAAGCGGGACCCGCATCAGATCTCCATCCCGAACGGCCGGGTGAACCGGACGTCACCCTCGACCATGTCTCGCATGTCTTCGACGTTGTGGCGGAACATCAGCATCCGCTCGATGCCGAACCCGAAGGCGAATCCGCTGTACTTCTCCGGGTCCACGCCACAGGCGACCAGCACCCGCGGGTTGACCATGCCGCAGCCGCCCAGCTCGATCCAGCCCTCGGAGGAGCAGGTCCGGCAGGGGCGGTCGGGGTTGCCGACGGACTCGCCCTTGCAGACGTAGCAGAGCATGTCCATCTCGGCGGACGGCTCGGTGAAGGGGAAGTAGTTCGGCCGCAGCCGGGTCTTCATCTCCGGCCCGAAGAGCGCCTGGACCATGTGGTCCAGGGTGCCCTTGAGGTCGGCCATGGTCAGGCCCTCGTCGATGGCGAGGAGCTCGATCTGGTGGAAGACCGGGGTGTGCGTGGCGTCCAGTTCGTCCGTGCGGTACACGCGGCCGGGGCACACGATGTAGACGGGCGGCTCACGGTCGAGCATGGCGCGGGCCTGCACGGGCGAGGTGTGCGTACGCAGCACGACACCGGACTCGCCGTGATCGCCCTTCGGGCCCTCGACGAAGAAGGTGTCCTGCATCTGCCGGGCCGGGTGGTCGGGCGTGAAGTTGAGCGCGTCGAAGTTGAACCACTCCGCCTCGACCTCGGGGCCCTCGGCGATCTCGTACCCCATGGAGACGAAGACGTCCGCGACCCGCTCCATGAACGTGGTCAGCGGGTGGCGGGCGCCGGCCGGTACGCGGTCGTACGGCAGCGTGACGTCCACCGCCTCCTCGACCAGCACACGGGCGTCGCGCTCGGCCTCCAGCTCGGCCTGGCGGGCGGCGAGGGCCTTGTTCACGGCGCCGCGGGCCTGGCCGACCAGCTTGCCGGCCGCGGCCTTGGCCTGCGGGGGCAGGGCGCCGATCTCGCGGTTGGCGAGGGCCAGCGGCGAGGTGCCGCCGGTGTGGGCGACCTTGGCCTCCTGGAGCGCGTCGAGGCCGCCGGCGGCGGCGAAGGCGGCGAGCGCCTCGTCCCGCATGCGCTCGATCTCTTCCGGTTTCAAGGCCTCGACCTCTACAGGGTCGTACGACTTATTCGGTGCCGACATCTCTTCCCGTGCTTCCGGTTGGCTGGCGGATGGTCCCCGTCCCGACTCGGGGGACGCCTTGTCCCTGAAACGGGGACGCAAAGGTGCCAAAGGCCGAGTCTAACGGGGGTGAGGTGTGCAAATGCGCCCGTGGGGCCTCTTCGGCGTCAGAGCAGGTACGCCGGGGTGCTCACGGGCAACGTAAATCGGAACTCGGCGCCGCCGCCGGGGGCGCGGCCGACCGTGATGGTGCCGCCGTGGGCCTCGACGATGCCCTTGACGATGTACAGCCCAAGGCCCGTGCCGCCGCGCTTGCTGCCCCGCCAGAAGCGGGTGAAGACGCGGTTCATGGACTCCTCCGGGATGCCGGTGCCCTCGTCGCTCACGGTGACCGACGTGGCTGCGTTCGCAACGCCCTCCGCGCTTTCTGCGTGCTCCCGCTCGCGCGGGGATGCCGAGGGCGTGATGTCAATCGTGACGGTTCCCTCTCCGTGGCGCACCGCATTTTCGATCAGGTTGCTGAGCACCTGGTCGATCTTGTCGGGGTCGGCCCACAGGGCGGGCAGCGGGTGCTCGACGCGCAGCAGGAAGCGGTCGGCGGACTGGCCGGCGGCGACATAGGCCTGGATGTGACGGCCGACGGCGGCGCCGATGTCGACGGGCTGGCGGCGGACTTCGAGGCGGCCGGAATCGATGCGGGAGATGTCGAGCAGCTCGGCGATGAGCCGGGTGACCCGGTCGGCATCCGCGTCGACGGTCTCCAGCATGAGCTTCTTCTGGTCGTCGGTGAAGCGCTCCCACTTGGCGAGCAGGGTGGCCGTGAAGCCCTTCACCGAGGTGAGCGGGGAGCGCAGTTCGTGGGCGACGGTGGCGATCAGCTCGGCGTGGCTGCGCTCGGTGCGGCGGCGAGCCTCGGTGTCGCGCAGCGAGACGACGACGCGGCGGACGGGCCCGGTGGGCGCGGTGCGCACGTACCTCGCGGACACGAGCACCTCTCGTCCCCCGGGGAGCAGGAGGTTGCGCTCGGGCTGCCCGACCCGGATCGCGAGCCCGCCGTACGGGTCGGTCAGCTGCCACCAGCGGCGGCCTTCGAGGTCTTCTAAGGGCAGGGCCGCTTCCAGTTGCCGCCCCAGGGCGGCGGCGGCGGGGACGGCGGTGATGCGGGCGGCGGCGGCGTTGAAGCAGATCACCCGGCCGTCCTCGTCGGCGACGACGAGTCCGTCGGGCAGGTTGTCGGGGTCGATACCGAGATCGGCTCCCACACCGGCTCCGGGCTCGGTTCCCGATTCGGCGAGGTCACCGTGGCGCGACGCGGATGTGCCGCGCACGTCCCGTGCGCGCAGTGCGCTCTTCGCACCGCTCGTGCCGACACCCATCCCCGTACCCCACCTCTCGTCTGGCGCAGTGGGCCCCCGAGCCCGTCACCCTACTAGCTGTCGGTGACGGAACGGCACCCTCCGGAGGCGCGCTGTGCACGGGCGGACGCGTAGAGACATACGGCGGCGGCCGTCGCCAGGTTCAGGCTCTCGGCTTTTCCGTGGATCGGGACGCGCACGACGGCGTCCGCCAGCGCGCGGGTCTCCTCCGGGAGCCCCCACGCCTCGTTTCCGAACACCCAGGCGGTGGGCCCGCCCATGGTCCCCTTGTCGAGCTCGTCGTCGAGGTCGTCCTCGCCCGCGCCGTCTGCGGCGAGGATACGGACACCGGCGTCCTTGAGCCCTTGCACGGCCCGCTCTACGGGCACACCGACGGCGACGGGCAGATGGAACAGGGACCCCACCGAGGCGCGTACGGCCTTGGGGTTGTAGAGATCGACGGACGCGTCGGTGAGTACGACGGCCTCGGCGCCGGCGGCGTCCGCGCACCGCAGCACGGTGCCGGCGTTCCCGGGGTCGCGCACATGCGCGAGTACGGCGACGAGCTTGGGCCGCGCCGCGAGGATGTCGTCGAACGGGGTGTCGAGGAACCGGCAGATCCCGACCAGCCCCTGCGGGGTGACGGTCGTCGAGATGTCGGCGATCACGTCGTCGGCGGCGAGGTGCACGCGGGCTCCGGTGGCCCGGACGTCCCCGACGATGTCGGCGTACCGCTCCGCGGCTTCGACGGTCGCGAACAGCTCCACGAGCGTGGCGGCCCCGTCGACGCGATGGCCCGCCGCCTCGCGCACGGCCTGCGGTCCCTCGGCGAGGAACAGCCGCTCCTTGCCCCGGAAATTCCGCCTGGCCAGCCGCCGCGCGGCGGCGACGCGAGGCGAGTGCGATGAGATCAGCTCGGGGGCGGCGGACATGGGGTCACCTCAGTGGTTGCGGAGGACTGCTTCGAACCCGCTACGCCGCCCCCGCACCAACAACACCAAACATCTGTCCCCGGCTGCGGGCGGGCTGCGACTGCGGCTGGCGGGCGGATTTTTGCGTGCCTGGGCGGGTGCGGCTGCGGCTGCGGACGGATTACGGCTGCGGGCTGCGTGGACGGTGAGCGAGTCGCGAATTACGGCTGTGGGGCACGCGCGGGCTGCGGGCTGGGGCGGGCCGCGGGTTGCGGGTGGATCGCGGCTGCGGCTGCGGGTCCAGCCGAGATGTGTCCGTCACAGCCACCGAGCCGGGTCGGCGGGCACGAAGGTCCTTCTCCTCGCCGCGACGTCGCTCAGCAGGCGCGCCGACGCCCCGGCGGTGCAGAACCAGCCGGAAGAGCGCGCACAGCGAAAGCGGGCAGCGGGCACCGCGCCCGCACCCGCCCCGCAGGGCAAGTCACCCCGGCCCGACCCAGCGGAGCGCAAACGCACAGGGACCCGCAAGCCGCGAGGCAAGCGGGTCCACAGCTACGTCGGGCTCAAGCCGGCGCGAGCGTCACGCAGCCTTGGGCGCGTTCACGTCCGCCGGCAGCGCCTTCTGGGCGACCTCGACGAGCGCCGCGAACGCGGTGGCGTCGTTGACGGCCAGCTCGGCCAGGATCTTGCGGTCGACCTCGATGTTCGCGGCCTTCAGACCCTGGATGAAGCGGTTGTAGGTGATGCCGTTGGCGCGGGCAGCGGCGTTGATGCGCTGGATCCACAGCTGACGGAAGTCGCCCTTGCGCTTCTTGCGGTCGTTGTAGTTGTAGACCAGCGAGTGGGTGACCTGCTCCTTGGCCTTGCGGTACAGGCGCGAACGCTGACCGCGGTAGCCGGAGGCCGCCTCGAGGATCGCCCGGCGCTTCTTGTGGGCGTTGACTGCCCGCTTGACGCGTGCCACTTGTTAACTCCTTGTAGCGGGGCCGTGGGTGTGGTCACACGGCCCGAAATCGATTGGGTCCCGGTCCTGACGTACGGCGCCGAGGCGCCGATGCGTCACTTGCCGAGAAGCTTCTTGATCTTCTTGGCGTCGCCCGGGGCCATCTCGGCGTTGCCGGTGAGGCGACGCGTCAGACGGGACGACTTGTGCTCGAGCAGGTGGCGCTTGCCGGCGCGCTCGCGGAGCACCTTGCCGGAGCCGGTGACCTTGAAGCGCTTGCTGGCACCGCTGTGCGACTTGTTCTTCGGCATAGCGCCGTTCTCTCCTCGTCAGTGGCGTTCCGGTGCCCGGTCGTGAAACCGGGCACAGTAGAACGTCATGGATGTATCGATTGACATCCCTGGACTCATGTCCCGGGACTCCACGGACTCTCGTCCGCGGCTCCCCGGGGCCTTCGCCCTGGGATCAGGCCTCGGTGGAAGCCTCGGCCGGGGCCTCGGCGGTCTCGCCGTCGGTGACGCCTTCGTCGACGATGTCCTCGTCGGCGATGTCGGTCTCCGCGGCGTTCTGCGACTTGCCCGGGTTGGCCTTGGCCTCCGCCTTGCGGGCCGCCTGGGCCTCACGGGCTTCGGCCATCGCCTCGGTCTTCTTCTTGTGCGGGCCGAGAACCATGATCATGTTCCGGCCGTCCTGCTTCGGGTTCGACTCGATGAAGCCGAGGTCCTCGACATCCGACGCGAGACGCTGCAGCAGTCGGTAGCCGAGCTCCGGCCGGGACTGCTCGCGACCACGGAACATGATCGTGATCTTGACCTTGTCGCCCTGCTTGAGGAACCGGACGACGTGACCCTTCTTGGTGTCATAGTCGTGCGGGTCGATCTTCGGCCGGAGCTTCATCTCCTTGATGACCGTGTGCGCCTGGTTCTTGCGCGCCTCACGGGCCTTCATGGCCGACTCGTACTTGAACTTCCCGTAGTCCATGAGCTTGCACACGGGCGGACGGGCGTTCGCCGCGACCTCGACCAGGTCCAGGTCGTACTCCTGCGCAAGCTCCAGGGCCTTGGCAAGCGGAACAATCCCGACCTGCTCGCCGCTGGGACCGACAAGTCGCACTTCGGGAACGCGAATCCGGTCGTTGATGCGGGGCTCGGCGCTGATGGATCCTCCTCGGTAGCACCACACGACTGTCTGGAGGACAGCCGCGTATGTCTTTGATGACACGTAGACCAACCACCGCGGCACATGAAAAATGCCCCGGACGGGACACAGGCGGGGCTCCAAGGAATACCGGAACACCGCCGCGGTCAACCGCGGGGCGCACTTCGGGCGACTCCACCGTCCGTACGGAACGGTGGCGGCCGCCTGACCGGGTGACCCGCCATCCCGCAGGACGGTCGGGTGGGAGATCGGAGCCTCCACTTGTGGGCCGAGCACGCTTGCAGGTCGCATGGCGCATCCGGCCGGTCGTTACACAAGGTTAGCAGTTCCCCGGTGCCTGCGCTAACCAGGCGTCGCCCGGCTCCCGCAGTCAGGGGCGCGAGCGCCGGGGCCTATCGTGTGGGACATGAGTGACACCCCTCCCCAGAACCCCGACTTCGACACCATGACCCGCGACATCGCCGAGGTCCCCGCGGTCGAGGTGATCGTCACGGTCGCCGTCAACCTGATGAGCGCCGCCGCCGTGAAGCTCGGCCTGACCGAGGAGGGCGACGAGCACAAGGACCTGGACGAGGCCCGCAAGCTGGTGCACGCGCTGGCCGGGCTGCTCGACGCGAGCACCACGGAGATCAGCTCCTTCCACGCGGCTCCGCTGCGCGACGGGCTGAAGTCGCTGCAGCTGGCGTTCCGCGAGGCGTCGATCGTCCCGGACGAGCCGGGCCAGGGCCCGGGCGAGAAGTACACCGGCCCGATCTACGGCTAGGACCTGTCCGGCCGATCACGGTCCTCAGGAGCGTACGTACAGGGGCTCGCCCGGCGGCGTCGTCCCGGCCGGCAGCAATGCCAGGTCGAGGCCGCGCACCAGGCGGGCCCTCAGTGTTTCGTCGGCGGCGAGCCGCTCGGCGACCGTGCGCGCGGCTTCGGCCGGGACGGCGGACGGGTCCAGGACGAGGGCGAGGGTGCCGTCGGCCCGGCCTGGGCCGAGGTGGGCACGGAGCACGGCGGGCTCGGCGGCCACGGCGGCGCGTATGGCCTCGACCACGACGGGATCCGCGAGCGGGTCCGCGGTCGTACGCCCTTCGGCGAGGGCGAGCAGCGCCGGGCCGGTCAGCTCGTAGGGGACGGGACCGGCCAGATCGAGGACGACCGTGTCGGCCTTCTCGTGCGCGGCGGCCTGCAGGGCCTGGTGCAGGGGTACGGCGACGGGGCGGGCCTCGGGGTCCCACCGGGCCAGCGACTCGGTGGACGTGAAGGCGGGCAGCGCGGTGCGGTCGCCGGCCTTCAGGGTCGGCACCGCCATGTCGCTGGTCTTCTCGTGGCGCAGCCCGCCCTCCCGTCTCCCGCCACCACCCCTCCAAGGAGCTTCGCGCCCCTCCTTACTGTCCTCCTCGACCTCGCCGAGGACGGCCACAACGGGCACCAGGAGCCGGGCGCCCTTGAGCGCCTCCAGGACCGGCCGCACCGCGGTGCGGTCCTCGGCCCAGGCCGCGAGCGCCGCGCTCAGCCGGGGATCGGCGGAGCCGTCGTCGTCGGAGAAGCCGGAGTCGGGAATGTTCTTGTTCGCCACGGTCCCCGACCCTATCGGGGGGATGCTGCTGCGCTTGTGCGGGCCCGGAAACCTGACCGTGACAGTTTTCACGGAATTCTCATCTTTCGCTGACAAGCCTCTAACATTCGTCTAACGCCGAGCACAGGTGAGGCCCCCACCATCGCGGGATGGCCCCTCACAGAGCTCGTCGGCGCGTACCCGCCCCCAATCGGCGCAGGCACCTGATCTACGCCGTGGTGGCCTCCACCGTCCTCGTGGGCGGTACGGCGGTCGGGGCCGTGTATGTGAAGGCACAGGCGCACGACCGCGCCGGCCTCGTATCGTCCCCGGCATCGCCCACCGCGTCACCCACCGCGTCACCCACGGCGTCGGCGCCGGCGACCCAGGAGGCATCGGTGGAACCTGTGGCCCAGCCCGCGGTGGACCGGGACACGCTGCTCACCAAGGCGATGACGTCCGTGACGGTGGAGGACGGCGCCGACGTGTCGGTCGCGGTACTCGACCTCGGCTCCGGGGAGAGCGCCAGGTACGGCGAGGCGGCCTTCGACACGGCGAGCATCGTCAAGGTCGACATCCTCGCGACGCTGCTGCTCCAGGCGCAGGACGCGGACCGGCAGCTGACGGCGCAGGAGAAGACGTACGCCACCGCGATGATCACGAACAGCGACAACGTGTCCGCGTCCGCCCTGTGGGACATCGTCGGGCAGGCTGACGGCCTCGACGCCGCGAACAAGCGCTTCGGCCTGGCCGGGACCGAGGGCGGGGACGGTGCGCTGTGGGGGCTGACCCAGACCACCGCGGCCGATCAGTTGACCCTGCTCCAGCAGGTGTTCGGGGACGACTCCGAACTCGGCGAGGCCTCGCGGACGTACATCCAGGGGCTCATGGGCGAGATCGCCGCCGGCCAGCACTGGGGGGTGTCGGCGGCCGCCGACGGCACCGAGTGGGCCTTGAAGAACGGGTGGCTGGCGCGCAGCACGACCGGGCTGTGGGACATCAACAGCATCGGGCGGGTGGGCGTCGACGGGCACGACTACCTGGTGGCGACGCTGTCAGGCGGCAACACGACGAAGGCGAAGGGCATTTCGCTCGTCGAGGCGGCGGCGAAGGCCGCGGTCTCCGCCTTCCAGGACACGGCGAACGGCTAGCTAGAGGCTGTCGTCGTACCGGCGCGGTCCTCTGCGGCCCCGCCACAGGACGACGGCCGCGGCCAGCAGGACGACGCCGAAGCCGCCCGCGACAGGGCCGAGCCAGCCGGACGGAGAGTCGTCCTTCGCGGCGGCGTCGGGGCCTGATCCGAAGTACTTCCGGTCGTACGCGGCCGACTGCGGGTCCTCCGGCGCGAGCCGGCCGCCCGCCTCGATGGCGGCCGCGGGATCGACGAAGCCGTAGCCGCGGGAGTCGTCGCGGCCACCGCTGGGGGCGTCGCGGGCCGTGTCCTCCAGGAGCTTCTTGATCTGCGCCGGGGACAGGCCCGGGTGGGCCGCCTTGATGAGCGCGACCGCGCCGGAGACGAAGGCGGAGGCGGCGCTGGTGCCCCAGCCCTCGTAGTACTTGTCGTCCGGGTCGGCGATGACGACGTCGACGCCGGGGGCGCTGACGGTGGCGTACCAGCGGCGGGTGGAGAACGAGGCGCGGGTGCCGTAGCGGTCGACGGCCGTCGCCGCGATCACGCCCGGGTAGGCCGCGGGGTACGAGATGTGGTCGCCCTTCTCGCCGCCGTTGCCGGCCGAGGCGACGACTACCGCGCCCTTCTTCAGGGCGTACTGGACGGCGGCGTCCTCGGCGGGCTCGGGGTGGGCGGACTTGGAGTCGTCGCCGAGGGAGAGGTTGATGACGTCGGCGCCCTGGTCGGCGGCCCAGCGGATGCCTTCGGCGAGGGCGTTGCCGCGGGTGTTGCGTGCCTTCGTGCGGGCGGAGTCGCCGTCTTCGAGGATGACGCGGACGGGGAGGATCTTCGCCTCGGGGGCGATGCCCATGACGCCGTCGGCGTTGCCGAGGCCGTGTCCGTGGCCGGCGATGATCCCCGCCATGGCGGTGCCGTGCCGGGCCCAGGCGCGGTCGCCTCGGACGGCTCCGAAGCGGACCAGGTCCTTGCCGGTCAGGACGTTGCCGGCCAGGTCCGGGTGCTGGTCGTCGACGCCCGTGTCGAGGACGGCGACGGTGATGCCCTCGCCCTTCGTCGTGCGCCAGGCCTGCTGGGTGTGCATCGCGTCGAGGGCCCACTGCTTGGCGCGTATGTCGTCGGCGTGCGCGTCGGTGGACGGGAGCAGGGCGAGGGAGGCGGCCAGCAGCACACTGAGGAGTCCGGCCCTGCGCGTGCGGGTGCGATGTCCGGTCCTGCGGGCGCCGAGGCCCTTTCCGGCCTTGTGGGCGCCGAGGCTCTTTCCGTGCGCGCCGAGGCTCTTTCCGTGGGCGCCGAGGCCTTGTCCCGGCCCGTGGCTCATGACGGCTTCTCCGTGGCCGAGACGACGGTCTTGCGGAGGCTTCGCTCGATGCGGTCGGCGAGGCCCTGTGCCTCGTGGCCGAGGCCGGCCTGGGCCGGGGCCGTGGTCGCGCCGGACTTCATGGCGTCCTCGGCGGGCTGCGGGTCGGTGACGGCGCGGGCGTCGGCGAAGCCGGAGACGGCGTAGACGACGACGGGGGCGTCGGTGAGGACGGACACCGTCCAGGAGGCGCGCTGGGCGTCGCCGAAGCCGGCGGCGACGGTGTTCTCGACGGCGTACGGGCGGGGCATCAGATCGGTCCGCCGCTCGAGGCCCTCCTGCTGGAAACGGGTCTTCAGGGACGTCATGGCCGCCGCGTCCGCCTTGGTGAACAGCAGGCCGACGGTGGTGACATGGCTGTGGGTCGCGTCCGTGTAGGTGGCACGCAGCAGCCGCAGGCAGCCGACCGGCGCGAGGGCCTTGCGCAGGAGCGGGTCGAAGGCGTTCGCGCAGCCGCTGTCCGGGGCGACGGCGATACGGGTCCACGTCCGGTCGGCGCCGCCCGGGCCCGCGCCCTGGCCCTGCACGGTGGGCGGGAAGAGCTGGTCCACGGGCACGCTGTGCCACAGGCTCCCGGCCGCCGTGAACGCGCCGCGCGCACGGTCCGCGCCCGCGCTGTCCCCGGTCAGCCAACTTCCGGTCGCCGCACCGCCGATGAGTCCGAGCCCCAGCACGACACAGGCCACGACCGCGACCACCCGGGGCCGGGTACGTCCGCCCACGTGTCGCAGGCGTGCGGTGTCCTCGTCGTACGCCTCGGGCCGCGCGAACGTCACGAAAGGGCGCCCCGCGCCGGGGAGCGCGCCTGCGGACGCGGGCGGTTTTGCGGGAACCTCCGCGGGGATGGGCCGCAGTCGCGTGGTCGTCTCCGTGATCGCCTCCTCGGGTACGGCGTTCCGCCGTGCCGGGATGGTGTGCGGCATGCCGGGCCGCCAGCCGGACGGCGGGGCGTCGGGAAAACGGGCGGAGGCCGCGGGCGGGGGCAGCGTCGCGGGGGTGGGACGCCGCCCGGGCAGGGGCGGGTGCGTTTCCTCGCGGGGCGGGGCCGTGTCCGGCTGCGGGACGGAGGCGCGCGGAGACGCCGGAGCGTCCGCCGGCGCCGCCGAAGACGTCGCAGCGGCCGAGGGCCCGGAACCCGCCGCCGCGGAGGACGACTTCGGGTCGCGCGCAAGCCGGAAGGGCCACGACGTACGGGAACCGGAGGCCGAGCCGGGCGCGGCATCGTCCGAGGCGCCCGACGACAACGGCCCAGGGGACTCGCCGCCCGGGCGCGGCATCGCGTGGGCGGAGGTGCCGGACGGCACCGCCCTGTCGGACCGGTCCGAGTCGCCGCCCGAGCGCGCTCCCGCGACCGCGGTACCGGACGACGACGACCCACGCGCATCAGCACCGGAACGCGGCACCGCGTCGGCGGAGGTGCCGGACAGCGGCGGCATCGCGTCGCCCGCGGAAGGCGGCTGCCCGCGGTGCGGGGTGCGCGAAGCGGGGGCGTCTGCCATGGCGGGCGGCGCTGTCGGGCGGGGTGCGGCAGGCTGCGGGGCCGCGGCCGAGGGCGTGTCCTGGGGACCGGGCAGCGACCAGGGCTCGCCCGTCGCGGACGGTTCCGAACGACGGGGGGACGCGGGCTGCGGGGTGGCCGATGGCATGTTGTCCTGGGGACGGGGCAGCGACCACCAGGGCTCACCGCCCGCGGGCGGCTCCGTCGAGCGGGGCGCTCGAGCGCCGCCCGACGGCAGGTGTGTGGGTCGGGGCGGCACCGCGTCTCCCCGCGCAGGGGACGACTCGGGCCGCGGCGGAGTCGCCGGGCGGGGCGGCACTGCGTCGCCGCGCATCGGGGACCGCTCCGGCCGGGGCGGCGGGGTGTCCCGCCCGACCGGGGATCCCCCGGGCCTGGGTGGAGCCGCCGGGCGAAGCGGTACCGCGGGGCCGCCCGGCGGCGACGCAGACGCCGAGCGGGTCGGCAGGGTCCCTCCCCTCGGTGAGGATCCCTCGGTCCACGGCTGATTCACCGGGCGAGGTGGTATCGCGTCTCCCCGCGCAGGGTCCCCCGGCCGCGACACGGGCGCCTGGCGGGACGGCGTGGTCTCATCCCTCGTATCCGGCTCCCGCGTAGGGGATCCCTCGGGCCGTGGTGGGGTGGCCGTTTCCCGTACGGGAGATCCTCCGGCCTCGGTGGACTCTCGTGTCACGGGCGGCTGTTCCGGGTGCGGGGGTGCTGCCGGGCGTGGCGGGATGGAGGCGCGGCGCGCTTCCGTGCTCATGCACCCCCCGTTTCCTCGTACCCGGGCAACCGACCCGTCCCGGAGTTCGTACCGGAACGTTTCACGTGCGCGGAAAGAACCTCCCCGTCGGATCGCCCGTCACGGGCACGCATACCCGCACCGGTGGACCGTCATCCCGGGCGCAGCGCCCGGGCAAGGTCGTTCCTCCCTGCGTGCGCGTCACTCTACGGGTTGACGTGGGCCGGGAGGGCATCGGTCCAGGACCCCGGGGCATCTGCCCGGAACGTCCCCCTACCCTGCGGTAATCGAGTCTGGCAGGCTTCGGTCATGACTGCCCGCGCCGCAGACCGGGCCCGCTTCGACCGGGCCACCGCTCACCTCGACGCTCCTCTCGCGATCGTGGACCTGGAGGCCTTCGACGCGAACGCGGACGATCTGGTCCGCAGGGCCGGCGGAAAGCCGATCCGGGTCGCCAGCAAGTCCGTGCGCTGCCGCGCCCTGCTCGAACGCGCCCTGGCCCGGGACGGTTTCGCGGGCATCATGTCCTTCACGCTCGCCGAGTCCCTGTGGCTCGCGCGGTCCGGGTTCGACGACGTACTCCTCGCCTATCCGTCGGCGGACCGCGCGGCCTTCGCCGAACTGGCCGGCGATCCCAAGCTCGCGGCCGCCGTGACCGTCATGGTCGACGACCCGGCCCAGCTCCGTCTCATCGACGAGGCACGCGACGGCGGCACCGAGGTCGTGCGGGTCTGCCTGGAGTTGGACACCTCCCTCAAGCTGCTCGGCGGGCGGGTTCGGGTCGGGGCACTGCGCTCGCCGCTGCACTCGCCCGCCCAGGTCGCCGACATGGCCCGCGTCGTCGTCCGCCGGCCCGGGTTCAAGCTCGTGGGGATCATGGCGTACGAGGGGCACATAGCGGGCGTCGGCGACTCCGTCGCGGGCCGGCCCTTCCGATCGCGTGCCGTCAGGCTCATGCAGGCCACCGCGCGCAAGGAACTCGCCCAGCGGCGGGCCGAGGTTGTGCGCGCCGTGCGAGCCGTGGAGCCGGACCTCGAGTTCGTCAACGGCGGCGGCACCGGCAGCGTGCAGCACACGGCCGCCGAGGACGCGGTCACCGAGATCGCGGCGGGGTCCGGGCTGTACGTTCCGCGTCTCTTCGACAACTACACGTCGTTCAGCGGGCGTCCCGCCGCGCTCTTCGCCCATCCCGTCGTCCGTCGGCCGGGCGTCGGCGTCGTCACGGTCCTCGGCGGCGGATACCCGGCATCCGGTGCTCCGGGCCCCGACCGGCTGCCCGTTCCCCATCTCCCGGAGGGACTGAGATACGACCCCCAGGAGGGCCCCGGCGAGGTGCAGACGCCGCTGCTCGGCTCCCCCGCCGACGACCTGCTCATCGGCGACAAGGTGTGGTTCCGGCACGCCAAGGCCGGTGAGCTGTGCGAGCGGTTCGACGCACTGCATCTCGTGGCGGGCGACACGGTGACGGCGACCGTCCCGACGTACCGCGGGGAAGGCCACACGTTCCTCTGATTCGAGGGGAGACCCCGGGGTGATCCCCGGGGCCGCTACTGCGAGGGGCCGATGTGCTCCCCACGCCCCCACCGGTGTCCGCGTCGCCCACCGGGCGGATCCCCGCAACTCCAGGACGTGCCCCGAAAGGACGTGGAGCGGTCTGCGGAGGTGGTCTACAGAGGCGTGACGTACGCGCCCGAGATGCCGCCGTCCACCAGGAAGTCGGTGGCGTTCACGAAGGAGGAGTCGTCGCTGGCGAGGAACGCGACCGCCGCGGCGATCTCGTCCGCCTCCGCGAACCGTCCGACCGGGATGTGAACGAGACGGCGGGCAGCCCGCTCCGGGTCCTTGGCGAACAGCTCTTGGAGGAGGGGGGTGTTCACCGGGCCGGGGCAGAGCGCGTTGACACGGATGCCCTCCCTCGCGAACTGCACGCCCAGTTCACGTGACATGGCGAGGACGCCGCCCTTGGAGGCCGTGTACGAGATCTGAGACGTGGCGGCGCCCATGCGCGCCACGAAGGAGGCGGTGTTGATGATGGAGCCCTTGCCCTGGCGCCGCATGTAGGGGATCGCGGCCTTGCAGCACAGATAGACGGAGGTGAGGTTGACCTCCTGGACGCGCTTCCAGGCCTCCAGGCCGGTCTCCAGGATGGAGTCGTCGTCGGGTGGCGAGATGCCCGCGTTGTTGAAGGCGATGTCGACGGAACCGTAGGTGTCGTACGCCGTCCTGAAGAGCGCCTCGACCTGCTCGGGGTCGGTGACGTCGACCTTCACGAAGGTCCCGCCGACCTCCTCGGCGGCCGCCTTGCCGCGCTGCTCGTCGACGTCGCCGCAGACGACGTGGGCGCCCTCGGAGGCGAGCCGGCGCGCGGTGGCGAGGCCGATGCCGCTGCCGGCGCCGGTGATGACGGCGGTGCGGCCGACCAGCCGGCGGCAGATGTTCTGTTCGGTTGCTTCGGTCACTGTGCGGGGCCCTCCGTGCTGATGAAGACGTTTTTGGTTTCGGTGAAGGCGGTGAGGGCGTCCGGGCCGAGTTCGCGGCCGATCCCCGACTGCTTGTAGCCGCCGAAGGGGGTCCAGTAGCGGACGCTGGAGTGCGAGTTGACGGAGAGGTTCCCGGCGCGGACGGCCCCCGAGACGCGCAGCGCCCGGCCGATGTCACGGGTCCAGATGGAGCCGGACAGGCCGTACTCGGTGGCGTTGGCGAGCCGGATCGCGTCCGCCTCGTCCTCGAAGGGCAGGACGACGGCGACCGGCCCGAAGACCTCCTCGACGGCCACGCGCGCGCGGGGGTCGATGTCGGTCAGGACGGTGGGCGGGAACCAGAAGCCGGGGCCCTCGGGGGCCTTGCCGCGGATGCCGGCCGCTTCGGCGTCGGAGTCGGCGGCGCCGTCGACGTACGACCGTACGCGGTCCAGCTGCGCCCGGGAGATCAGCGGGCCCATCTGGGTCTGCTCCTCGGACGGGTCGCCGACGACGACGGACTCGATCGCCGGGGCGAGGAGTTCGAGGAAGCGGTCGTAGGCGGAGCGCTGGACGAGGATGCGGGTGCGGGCGCAGCAGTCCTGGCCGGAGTTGTCGAGGAAGGACATGGGGGCGGCGGCCGCGGCGGCCTCGATGTCGGCGTCGGCGAAGACGATGTTGGGGCTCTTGCCGCCGAGTTCGAGGGTGATGCGTTTGAGCAGGGCCGAACCCTTCGCCAACACCTGTTTGCCAACAGTCGTTGACCCAGTGAAGACGATCTTCGCTACGCCTGGGTGCTCGACCAGCGCGTTGCCCGCCACGGGGCCCGCACCCGGCAGCACCTGAAAGAGGTGCTCCGGAAGGCCCGCCTCCAGGGCGAGTTCGGCCAGTCGCAGAGCCGTCAGGGGTGTCGTCTCGGCGGGCTTGAGGATCACCGCGTTGCCGGCGGCGAGCGCGGGGGCGGTGCCCCAGGCCGCGATGGGCATCGGGAAGTTCCAGGGCGCGATGACGCCGACGACGCCCAGCGGCTCCAGGATCGTGACGTCGAGACCGCCCGGCACCGGGATCTGGCGGCCGGTGAGCCGCTCCACTCCCCCGGCCGCGTAGTCGAGGAGATCGCGGACGTTGCCCGCCTCCCAGCGGGCGTTGCCGATGGTGTGGCCGGCCTCGCGGACTTCGAGCCGAGCCAGCTCCTCGATGTGGTCGTCGACGACGGTCGCGAAGCGGCGCAGCAGCCGGGCGCGGTCGGCCGGCGCGGCGGCGGCCCAGGCCCGCTGGGCGCGGCTCGCCCGCTGGACGGCGGCGTCGACGTCCTGTGTTCCGGCGCCGGGGACGGTGGCGACGACTTCTTCCGTCGCCGGATTGAGGACGTCCAGTTCGTCATGCTCGTACTGCTCGTACTGCTCGTACTGCTCGTGCAGTTGCGACAAGTAAGGCCTCACATGCGTTCGAAGGAGCGGCGCAGCTCCCAGTCGGTCACCGCGGCGTCGAAGGCGTCCAGCTCGACGCGCGCCATGTTGCGGTAGTGCGCGACCACCTCGTCACCGAAGGCGGCCTTGGCGATGGGGCTGTTCTCCCAGAGTTCGGCCGCCTCACGCAGGGTGGTGGGCACATGCGCGTAGTCGGCGGCGTACGCGTTCCCCGCGCACGGCTCCGGCAGCTCCAGCTTCTGTTCGATGCCGTACAGGCCGGCCGCGACGAGCCCGGCGACGGCCAGGTGCGGGTTGACGTCACCGCCGGGCAGCCGGTTCTCGAAGCGCATCGAGCGACCATGGCCGACGACCCGGAGGGCGCAGGTGCGGTTGTCGTACCCCCAGGCGACGGCGGTCGGCGCGAAGGAGCCGGGCTGGAAGCGCTTGTACGAGTTGATGTTGGGCGCGTAGAGGAGCGAGAAGTCCCTCAGCGCGGCCAGCTGCCCGGCGAGGAAGTGGCGCATGACCGGGGACATGTCGTGGCCGTCGGCCATGACATTGGTGCCGTCCGCGTCCGCGAGCGAGAGGTGGATGTGGCAGGAGTTGCCCTCGCGCTCGTTGTACTTCGCCATGAAAGTGAGGGAGACGCCCTCCTGGGAGGCGATCTCCTTGGCGCCGGTCTTGTAGATGGCGTGCTGGTCGCAGGTGACGAGGGCCTCGTCGTACTTGAAGGCGATCTCGTGCTGGCCGGGGTTGCACTCGCCCTTGGCGGACTCGACGACGAGACCCGCGGCCTGCATCTCATTGCGGATGCGGCGCAGCAGCGGCTCGATACGGCCGGTCCCCAGCACCGAGTAGTCGATGTTGTATTGGTTCGCCGGGGTGAGCCCCCGATAGTGGGCGTCCCAGGCCTGCTCGTAGGTGTCCTTGAAGACGATGAATTCGAGCTCGGTGCCGACCTGGGCGGTGTAGCCGAGCTCGGTGAGGCGGTCGAGCTGACGGCGCAGGATCTGGCGCGGTGCGGCCACGACCGGCGAACCGTCGTTCCAGGCGAGGTCGGCGATGAGCAGGGCCGTACCCTCGTTCCAGGGCACCCGGCGCAGCGTGCTCGGGTCGGCGTGCATGGCGAAGTCTCCGTAGCCCCGCTCCCACGAGGACATGTCGTACCCGTCGACGGTGTTCATCTCGGTGTCGACGGCGAGGAGGTAGTTGCAGCCCTCCGTGCCGTGTTCGAGGACCTCGTCGAGGAAGAAGCGTGCGGCGAACCGCTTGCCCTGGAGCCGCCCCTGCATGTCGGGGAAAGCCAGGACGACCGTGTCGATCTCGCCGCCCGCGACGAGGGCGTGCAGTTCCTCGATGGCGAGTGGGGGTGTGCGGTCTGCCACCGGAAAAGCCTCCTTGGGTCAGCCGAGAGCCATAAGGTATTGCCGAGAACCATTGCTTGGGAAGGGGGCACGACCAGATGACACAGGCGGGTCCTGACACCGGTCCTGACAACGGCCTGGCAGGTCTGCAGGACCGGCTGACGCCGATACTGCGGCCGGTGCGGGCGGGCAACGGTTTCGAGGAGGCGCTGGAGCAGATCCTCCAGGTCGTCCGGCTCGGCCTGGTGCCCGGCGGCGAGCGGCTGCCCGCCGAGCGGGAGCTGGCGGAGCGGCTGGGGATCAGCCGGGTGACGTTGCGCGAGGTACTGAAGGTGCTTCAGGACCAGGGCCTGATCGAGTCGCGGCGGGGCCGGTACGGCGGAACGTTCGTGCTGCCGCGGGCCGACGCACCCGGCGAGCACGAGCTGCGGCGCCGGGTCGCCGAAGTCGACATCGAGGACGTGCTGCGCTTCCGCGAGGTGCTGGAGGTGGGCGCGGCCGGACTGTGCGCCGCGCACGGCCTCGACGAGGGCCAGGCCGACCGGCTGCGCGAGGCGCTCGCGCGCACCCACGACGCACCGCTGGCCGACTACCGCCGCCTGGACACGATGCTCCATCTCACCCTCGCGGAACTGTGCGGCTCCCCGTCGCTGACGGCCCAGTACGCGGCTGTCCGCGCGTCCGTCAACGACCTGCTCGACTGCATCCCCCTTTTGGTTCGGAACCTGGAGCATTCCCAGCGCCAGCACACCGCACTGGTCGAGGCGGTGCTGGACGGCGACGCGGACGGGGCGCGGGAGATGATGCGGGAGCACTGCGCGGGGACGGCGGCGCTGCTGCGAGGGTTCTTGGCCTGACGTCACCCTCAAAGGTTTACATCCACTCCATTGGAAAGAAGGGGGCGGCGTGGGCAGGCCGCTGATCGGTGTGAGTACGTATCTGGAGTCCCGGGCGCGCTGGGGCGTGTGGGAGCTGGAGGCGGCGCTGCTGCCGGCCGGTTACCCGAGGCTCGTGCAGCGGGCGGGCGGGCTCGCCGCGATGCTGCCGCCGGACGAGCCGGCACAGGCGGCCGCGACCGTCGCCCGGCTCGACGCGGTCGTCGTCGCGGGCGGCCCGGACGTCGACCCCGCCCGCTACCGCGCCGAGCGCTCGCCTCGTACGGGGCCGCCCGCGCCCGAGCGCGACGCCTGGGAACTGGCCCTGATCCAGGCCGCGTTGGCCTCCGGCACCCCACTCCTCGGCATCTGCCGGGGCATGCAGCTCCTGAACGTCGCCCTGGGCGGCACGCTCATCCAGCACCTCGACGGACATGTGAAGGACGTCGGGGTCTTCGGGCGCCACGAGGTGACGCCCGTGCCGGGCAGTCTGTACGCGGAGATCGTGCCGGAGTCGTGCGCCGTGCCGACGTATCACCATCAGGCGGTGGAGCGACTCGGGGAGGGGCTGGCGGCTTCCGCGCACGCGTCGGACGGGACGGTCGAGGCGATCGAACTGCCGCGTCCCGGATGGGTGTTGGGGGTGCAATGGCATCCGGAGATGGGGGAGGACGAGCGCGTCATGGGAGCCTTGGTGCGAGCCGCTTCCTGAGCGGCCAGGGCCGCCAGGGTGACGGTGATGGTGACGCCTTCCGGATCGGCGTCCCGGCCAGGCATCCCAGCCCGTCCGGCGTTTGAGGACGAGGCCGTCCAGGCCGAACGGGGGTCTGGGGGGCGGAGCCCCCAGGTAGGGATGGGACGGGTAGGGGCGGCGGGGCGAGCAAACCCACGGGCACCCCGCGCCGGCCCTATACCCCCCGGGTCAGCGACAGCAGGTCCCGTGCCGGACCCGTCGGCCGGTGCCCCGTGGGCCAGACCGCCCGGAGGTCCCGGCGGAGCTGGACTCCGGAGAGCGGTATGTTCACCAGCCGATGCGTCGACAGTTCCTCGCCGAGGGCCAGCTCGCTCAGGACGGCGGGCCCCGCCCCGCTGACCGCGGCCGCCTTGACCGCCGTGGTCGAGGAGAGCTCGATCAGAGGGCGGGCAAGCCCGCCCAACGCCGCGTCGAGGACCTGACGCGTGCCCGACCCCTCCTCCCGGAGGATCAACGGGGTCGACGCGAGCTCCGCCCCGTCGAGAGGCGCCCGGCGACGGGCCCACGGATGTCCCGGCGCCGTCACCACGATCAGCCGGTCGTGCGCGATGACCGCCGAGTCGAGACCGGCCGGGACGGACAGCCCCTCCACGAAGCCGAGGTCCGCCTCACCGGCGAGGAGACGTTCCGCGACAACCGTCGAATTCCCCGCGAGGAGCGACACCGCCGTGTCCGGGCGCTGCGTGCGCAACGCGATCAGCCAGCCCGGCAGCAGATATTCGGCGATCGTCATGCTGGCCGCGACGCGAAGGCGCGAGTCACGGCGGTCCCGCAGCGCCTGCGCACCCACGTCGAACGCCTCGGCCGCCTCCACGACCCGCCGCGCCCAGTCCGTGACCAGCGCCCCGGCGTCCGTGAGCCGCGAACCTCGAGGTGAGCGGTCGACGAGGGCCACGCCCAACTGCCTCTCCATGGAGCGGATCCGGCTGCTGGCGGCGGGCTGAGTGATCCCCAGCTCCCGCGCCGCCCGCCCGAGACTCCCGAGCCGCGCCACCGCGAGCAACAGCTCCAGCGCCCCGAGATCAGGCACGCGGTGCGCTATCCCGGTCGATTCCCCGGCCTTGCCGCCGTGCGCTTCCCCGACCTTGCCGCCGTTTCCCTGCCCGGCCCTGTTCCCGACCGGCTCGCCCGCCATACCCCCGCCGGGCTCGCCCGCCCCGCCCCCTATCGACCCCTCAGTCCCCGTAGCCATAAACCCAGCTTATGCCCCCATAGCTCCATACTCCCTGGTGGGGAGCCCGCCCCGGCGCGACCGTGGGGACATGGTCACCGCAGCCGAGCCCCTCCCGCCGCTACCGCTCCCCACCGCGGAAACCCGGCGTCCGCGCGCCGCCGCCGTCCGCCACCTCGGTCCGAACTGGTACTCCTCGGTGATGGGCACCGCGATCGTGGCCACGGCGGGCGCCGGGCTGCCCGGAGACGTCCCGGGTCTGCGCACCGTATGCACCGCCCTGTGGGCGCTCTCACTAGCCCTGCTCGTCGCACTGCTCGGCGCCCGGACCCTGCACTGGACGCACCACCGCGACCAGGCCCGCGCCCACCTCCTCGACCCGGCCATGGCTCCCTTCTACGGCTGCCTCGCCATGGCCCTGCTGGCCGTGGGCGGCGCCACCCTCGTCGTCGGCCGGGACTGGATCGGCACACACCCGGCGGTCGTCCTGGACGCCGTTCTGTTCACCGCCGGTACGGCCGTCGGTCTCGTCGCCGCCGTGGCCGTCCCGTACCTGATGGTCGTCCGGCACCGCATCGAGCCGGACCAGGCCACCCCCGTCTGGCTGCTCCCCGTCGTCGCGCCGATGGTCTCCGCCGCCCTCGGGCCCCTCCTCGTCCCCCATCTCCCTCCGGGTCAGCCCCGGGAGACCCTTCTTCTCGCCTGCGTCGCGATGTTCGGGCTCAGTCTGCTGGCCACCTTCGTGATGCTGCCGCTGATCTTCGCGCGGCTCATCACCGCAGGCCCGTTGCCGCTCGTCCTCACCCCGACCCTCTTCCTGGTACTCGGCCCGCTCGGCCAGTCCACGACCGCCGTCGGCAAGTTCGCGGACTTCGCGCCGGGCGTCCTGCCCGACCCGTACGACCAGGGTTTCGGTGTCTTCGCCGTCCTCTACGGCGTCCCTGTGATGGGCTTCGCGCTGCTGTGGCTGGGGCTCGCCGCCGCGCTGGTGGTGCGGGCCCGCCGCCGGGGCATGGGCTTCGCGATGACCTGGTGGTCGTTCACCTTCCCGGTGGGGACCTGCGTCACCGGCGCCGAGGGGCTGGCCCGGCACACCGGGCTCGTCGCGTTCGACCGGCTCGCGGTCCTGCTCTACGCACTCCTCGTCGGCGCCTGGTCCGTGGCCGCCGTCCGTACGGCTCACGGTGTCGTCAGCGGCGAACTGCTCGCAGCGCCTCACCGAGCACCTGGGGCGCCCGCGCCAACGACGGCCCGTACCACGTGAGCCGGCGTCCGTCGACGAGCGCGCAGGGCACGCCCTCGAACACATCGGGCCCGTCGTCCGCCGTGAAGCGGTACGGCTCGTCGGGCAGGACCACGAGGTCGGGGGCCGCCGCCCTGAGTTCGGGCAGGGGGATACGGGGGTAGCGGTCGGCGTGCTGGGCGTACACATTGTCGACGCCCAGCCGCGCCAGGACGTCACCGGCGAAGGTGTCCCGGCCGAGGACCATCCAGGGGCGCCGCCAGATCGGCACGATCGCGGTCGTACGGCGGTCCGGAGCGGGCAGCCGCTCCCATGCCGTCTCCGCCTCGTCGAGCCAGCGCGGCCGCGTCCGCGCCCCGCACGCGCTCAGCACCCGGGCCAGCTCGCGGAAGGCTCCCGGCACGTCCCGCACCTCCGTGACCAGAACCTCGAGGCCCGCCGCACGCAGGGCGGTCAGGTCGGGTTCGCGGTTCTCCTCCTCGTTGGCGATCACCAGGTCGGGGGCGAGCCGTACGATCCGGTCGACGTCGGGATTCTTGGTGCCGCCGATCCGTACGACGTCGAGGTCGGGCGGATGGCTGCACCAGTCGGTCGCACCGACCAGGGCGCCGGGGACGGTGCGGGCGACGGCTTCGGTGAGCGAGGGCACGAGCGACACGACACGCAGGGCAGCCCGTGATCCGATGTGTTCGGAGGCGTTACCGAAGGCATATCGGGAGCTACCGGCCATGGCGTCAGTATGGCAGCGGTACCCACCGTGGGTGTCCCCCGCACGGGCCCGCGGAAGCGTCAGCGCTTGCCGAAGGTGTTGCGGTCCTCCACCGCCTCGATGTGGTCGGCGACCTCGACCACGACAACCCGGGTGTCCGGCACGGTGGCCCGCCACCGGTGGCGCACTCCGCCCGTGAGGTACAGCGTGTCGCCGCGCCCCAGCCGGTGGGCGCGACCCTCCGCCTCGACCTCGACGGCGCCGTCGGCAACGTACATCAACTTGTCGTTGCGGTGCTGGAGTTCGCGGGCCTCTTCATGGTCACCGGTGAACTCCGTGGCGTGCAGCTGGTGGTGACCGCGCACCAGGGGGCGCACGCGGGATTCGGGGGTGAACTCGGCGCCGGCGTCGGCGCGCACGACATCGACGCTGCACGCCGGGTCTGCCGCGGCGAGCAGTTCGACGGCGGTGGTGCCCAGGGCGTCGGCGACTCTCTCCAGGGAGCTCCGGCTGGGCCGGGCCCGCTCGTTCTCGACCTGGCTGAGGAAAGGGACCGACAGACCGCTGCGCTCGGCCACGACGGCGAGGGTGAGCTCCAGTGCCCGGCGCCGCCGCCGGACGGCCGCGCCCACCCGAAGGGGCTGTTCTTTGTGGTCGCCCATCGCTCCGGCTCCCTCCCACGTGTAGTCGGTCTACCGCTTCGGTCCACTGCTTCGGCCCAGTGCGTCGGCCAGTACGTCGGCCCGTAACTCCTGATGAGTTGTTTGCACCCTACGCATGTTCGCCAAACCGTTTCATGAACCCGTCACATCGCTGTCACATCGAAGGACGCCGGGGGTCACAATTCGCGCCAATAGACGAGCTGTCCCGACTCCCCCGGCGCCGCCCCCTCCCGCGGGACGAAAAGGCTGACCAGCAGGGCCGGATGACCGTCCGGGTCGGTGAGCAGGGTCGCCGAGGGGTTGGCGAGGGAGCGGCTGCCGCCGTGGGTGCGGACGGCCAACCGGTCGGCCCGTCCGGTCATCGGATCGTAGGCGTACGTCCGCCAGCTCCCGAAGTCTCCACGCCACTGCTGACCCTCCGTCAGAATCAGCCGTCTGCCCTCGAGTTCGAGGGTCGAGCGGTCGCCCATGTTGCCGCGCGTCCCCCAGGCCGCCAAGGCGCCGTCCAGCCGCCGGTCAGGCGTGACCTGCCAGGTCGCGAAGTCCTTGAGGGTGGCGCGGAGTTCGCGGTCGGTGTCACACCCCGCCCGGTAGTGGCCGGTGAGTTCGATCGTGCCGTCGTGCACGGAGGTGATGTCCGGCGTGCCCTCGGCGCAGCGCGAGAGGGTGCGGGGCGCGTCGTACACGTGGGCGGCTTTTCCGGCCAGCAGGGCGTCGAGATCCCGGTAGCCGCGTACGGCGATGTGGTTGTCCGGATCCTTTTCGTACGCGAGGACGTAGCCGCCCCTGTCGTCGGCGGCGAGCGTGGGCTGGCTGGTGCCCGCGCCGAAGTCGTGGCGCCGGGTCCAGAGGCGCAGATCCGTGGAGCCGGCGATCGCGGCGTGGAAGCGGCCGTCGGCGAGGGTGGTGTGGTAGACGGCGAGATAGGTGCCGTCCGGCACCTGGGTGATCTGCGCGGTGTCCATGGTGCGGCCGGAGTCGTCCCGCAGGTCGTATGCGTATCCGTCGGCCCCGCGCACATCCCCGGCGAGTGCGGCGAGCCGCTCGGTGGCCACGGACGCGGGCTGCGCGCTCGCGTCCGACAGCACGACGGCGAACGCCGCCACCACGAGGAGGGCGACCAAGGGGCCGAGCCGAAGCAAGGGACGCACGGGGAACTCACAGGAACGATCGGGAGGAGAGAGCCGAGCGTACGGACCACGCGCGGGCTCCGGGAACGCCGCGAGAGGTGGCCTTCGCCACACGGGCCGTGGGACACGGGACCTGTGCGAGGACCACCTCTCGACGAACGCCCGCCGGACTACCGCGGAGTCATCGAACGCCCGCCGGACTACTGCGGAGTCATCCGCTCCACCACACCCGGGTGCTCCTTCAGCCACGCCGCGACGGCAGCTTCCTCATGGCCCTGGCCGCGCTGCTTGATCTCGCTCTCCAGGCTGCCGAGTTCGTCCTCACTCATCTTGAAGTTCTTGATCCACTTCGTGAGCTGCGGGTACTGCTCGGGAAACGCCTTGCTGGAGATGGTCCGGATCGTGTTGCCCTCACCGAACAGCTTCTTGTCGTCGGCGAGCTTGGTGAGTTCGTACTCGCTGTAGGCCCAGTGCGGGGACCACAGGACCACGGCGACGGGCTCCTTCTTGGCGTACGCGCGCTTCAGCTCGGCCAGCATCGCGGGCGTGGAGCCGTCGACGACCTTGTACTCCTTGTCCAGGCCATAGCCGGGGAGCACCTTCGTCTTGAGCAGGTTCATCTCGCCGGTGCCCGGCTCGATGCCGATGATCTTCCCGCCGAAGGTGCCGCCCTTGCCCTTGAGGTCCGCGAGGGACTTGACGTCCTTCACGTACGACGGGACGGCGATCTCCAGTGAGGTCGGCTCGTACCAGGTGCCGAGGTCTCTCAGGTCGTTCTTGTGCTGGTCCCAGTAGTTCGACTGGGCGTACGGCAGCCAGGCGTCGAAGTTGAGATCGAGGTCGCCGGATGCCAGTCCCGTGTAGACGGGGCCGACGTCCATCTGCTTCAGGTTCATCGTGTAGCCGCGCCGGGCCAGGACGTCCTTCCACAGGTAGGTGACGGCGACATCCTCGTCCCAGGGGAACCAGGCGACATCGAGCGCGCGCTTGGTCTCGGCACCGGCCGAGGCGCTCTTGACCGGGGCGAGCGTGTCGACGACGTCGGGGTTCGTCTTCAGCCAGGCGCGCACGGCGTCCTGCTGCTTGCCCTGGCCGGCCTTGTTGATCTCCGACTCGAGGCTGGTGAGCTGCTTCTCGGTCATCTTGAAGTTCTTGAGCCACTCGCCGACGACCGGGTTGTCCTGGGCGAAGCCCTTGCGGGAGAGCGTGTGCACACCGTCGCCCGAACCCCAGGCGCCCTTCGGGTCCTTGAGCTTCTTCAGGTCGTAGTCGCTGTACGCCCAGTGCGGCGACCACAGCGTGACGACGACGGGCTCCTTCTTGGCGTACGCGCGCTTCAGCTCGGCCAGCATCGCGGGCGTGGAGCTGTCGACGACCTTGTACTCCTTGTCGAGCCCGTACTCCTTGAGCACCTTGCTCTTGAGCAGGCTCATCATTCCGGCGCTGGACTCGATGCCGGTGATCTCGCCGCCGAACTCGCTCGCCTTGCCCTTGAGGTCCTCCAGGGAGTCGACGCCCTTCATGTACGAGGGGACGCTCAGCTCCAGGGACGTCGGGCCGTACCAGGAGCCCAGGTCGTCGAGATCCTTGCCGTACTTCTTCCAGTACTGCTCGTGGGTCGTCGGCAGCCAGGAGTCCGTCTCGAAGTCGATGTCGCCCTGGGCGAGGGAGGTGTACAGCGGGCCCGCGTCGAGCTGCTTCGTCTCGACCTCGTAGCCGCGCTGCTCGAGGATCTCCTTCCAGAGGAAGGTGGAGGCGACGCCCTCGTCCCACGGGATGTAGCCGATGCTGATCTTCTTGCCCTGGCCGACGTTCTTGCCGTCGGCCGCGGTGGACGTCGAGTCCGTACCACCGAAGATCCCCATGCCGCCCGCGACCAGCGCGAGCACGACGACGCCGACCACGGCGAAGGCCGGGCGGGGGCGGTAGGACCAGATCTTCAGGCCCTGTGCGGCGCGCAGCCTGGCGGCGGCGCGGCGGCCGAGCGGCGAGACCTGGGTGCCCAGGGCGCTGGTCATGCGGTCCAGGTAGATCGCCAGGATGACGATGGCGACGCCTGCCTCGGAGCCGAGGCCGACGTTCAGCTGGCCGATGGCCTGGTTGACGTCACCGCCGAGGCCGCCGGTGCCGACCATGCCGGCGATGGCGGCCATGGACAGGCCCAGCATGATGACCTGGTTGACGCCCGCCATGACGCTGGGCAGGGCCAGCGGCAGCTGGATGCGCAGCAGGGTGTCACGGGGCGTGGTGCCGAACGCGTCGGCGGCCTCGACCAGTTCCTTGTCGACCTGGCGGATGCCCAGCTCGGTCATGCGGACGCCGGGTGCCAGCGCGAAGATCAGGGTGGCGACCATGCCCGCGGGGGCGCCGGTGCCGAAGAACAGGATCGCCGGGATGAGGTAGATCATCGCGGGCAACGTCTGCATGAAGTCGAGCACCGGGCGGACGACGCTGCTGACCCGGTCGGAGCGCGCCGCCCAGATGCCGACGGGCACCGAGATGACGAGCGCGATGAGCGTCGCCACGAGGACGAGCGAGAGGGTCACCATCGCGTCCTCCCACAGTTCGAGGGAGTCGATGAAGGCGAATCCCACGAAGGTGAGGACACCGGCGGACGTGCCGCGCAGCCAGAACGCGATCACGGCGAAGATGCCCGCGAGGAGGAGCGGCTGCGGGGCCTGGAGGACGGCGTTGATGCCGTCGTAGGCGCCGTCGAACACGGTCTTGAAGAAGTCGAAGAGCCACGCCATGTGGTTGAGCAGCCAGTCGACGACGTCGTTGACCCAGTCACCGAAGGGAATCCTAGGCACCGGCCTTCACCACCTTGACGGCCTTGTCGCGCGGTGCGGCACAGGGCGTGGGCTCGTCCTGCTGGTCACCGAGGAAGCTGATCAGCCGTTGCCGCGGTACGACGCCGACGACTTCGCGTTTCTTGTCGAGCACGGCTACGGGGTGTGAGAGGCGGGCGCTGATCGCGCAGAGTTCGTTGAACGGCGTGTCCGGCGTGGCCGTTTCGCAGGCGCAGCCGGCCTCGTCGCCGCGTATGTCCGTGTCCATGACGGACCCCGCGGTCAGCACCCGGGAGCGGTCGACATCCTGGGTGAAGGAGGCGACGTAATCGTCCGCGGGGCGCACGAGGATGTCCTCGGCGGTGCCGATCTGGACGATGCGGCCGTCGCGCATGACAGCGATGCGGTCGCCCAGGCGCATGGCCTCGTTGAGGTCGTGGGTGATGAAGACGATGGTCTTCTTCAGCTTCTTCTGGAGTTCGATGAGCTGGTCCTGCATGTCCCGGCGGATCAGCGGGTCGAGCGCGCTGAACGACTCGTCCATCAGCAGCAGATCGGCGTCGGTCGCGAGCGCGCGGGCCAGGCCCACACGCTGCTGCATGCCGCCGGACAGCTCGTCGGGCCAGGACTTCTCCCAGCCCGCGAGGCCGGCGAGTTCGAGGGCCGTGGTGGCGCGCTTCTTGCGCTCGGCGCTCGGAACGCCCTGGACCTCCAGGCCGTACGCGGCGTTCTCCAGGACGCTGCGGTGCGGGAACAGCGCGAAGTGCTGGAAGACCATGCTGATCTTCTTCGCCCGCACCTCGCGCAGCTCGCGGGGGCTGAGCTGCGTCAGGTCCTGACCATCGAAGCGCACATGGCCCCCGGTCGGCTCCAGCAGTCCGTTGAGCATGCGAAGCAGCGTGGACTTGCCGGACCCGGACAGGCCCATGACGACGAAGATCTGGCCCGGCTCCACCGTGAAGGATGCGTCGATCACTGCGGCGGTGGTGCCGTCGGCGCGCAGTTCCTCACGGTCGGCTCCTTGGCGGAGCCGCTCCACCGACTCGTCGGGTCGTCTGCCGAACACCTTGTACAAATGCTCGGCCTCAAGCCTGGATGACACGGGTGCCTCTCGTCGAAATGGTGAAGAACTCTGAAGTACGGCTGAAAAACCGCTAAGAACGGTTGAAAACACAACCGGCTTCTCTTCGAAGCGCGCCTGCCCTCGCTTACGCGCAGCAAACGCAGGAGTGGTCCAGGTCACTGTCAGTGCCGTACGGCATGATGCGAGGCGTGACCAGACGCCTGATGCTGCTCGACACCGCCTCCCTGTACTTCCGGGCCTACTTCGGAGTCCCCGACTCGGTGCGCGCCCCGGACGGCACGCCCGTGAACGCCGTGCGCGGGCTGCTCGAATTCATCGACCGCCTGGTCAAGGACCACCGCCCGGACGACCTGGTCGCCTGCATGGACGCGGACTGGCGCCCGCAGTGGCGGGTCGACCTGATCCCCTCGTACAAGGCGCATCGCGTCGCCGTGGAGACCGAGGTCGGCCCGGACCAGGAGGAGGTGCCGGACAAGCTCTCCCCGCAGGTGCCCGTCATCGAGGACGTCCTCGACGCGCTGGGCATCGCACGCGTGGGGGTGGAGGGGTACGAGGCGGACGATGTGATCGGCACGTTCACCGGCCGCGCCACCGGCCCCGTCGACATCGTCACCGGCGACCGCGACCTGTATCAGCTCGTCGACGACAAGCGGGGAGTCCGCGTCCTGTACCCCCTCAAGGGCGTCGGCACGCTCCAGCTCACCGACGAGGCATGGCTGCGCGAGAAGTACGGCGTCGACGGCTCGGGGTATGTGGATCTGGCCCTGCTGCGCGGCGACCCGAGCGACGGCCTGCCGGGCGTGCCGGGGATCGGCGAGAAGACGGCGGCCAAGCTGCTCGACGAGTTCGGCGACCTGGCCGGAATCATGGCCGCGGTCGACGATCCGAAGGCCAGGCTGACTCCCTCGCAGCGCAAGCGGCTCGACGAGTCGCGGCCGTACGTCGCCGTGGCGCCGACGGTCGTGCGGGTCGCCGGTGACGTCCCCCTGCCGGACGTCGACACCGCACTGCCGCACGCGCCGCGCGACCCGGCCGCGCTGGACGAACTCGCCGCGCGCTGGGGCCTGGGCGGGTCGCTGCAACGGCTGCTCACGACACTCAAGGGCCGATGAGCGATATTCTCGATTCCGAGAATGTTACTCTCGTCACGAGGAAGGCGCGGCCTGGGCGAATGCGCGGCGGCCCCCGACACCGGCATTCATCGACTTCTCACGACAGCGGCGTTAAATAGGAGATGAGTGCTAACTTAGGTAAGCCTAAGCACAGGAACAGGGAGGCCGTCATGGCAGAGCGTCCGGCACGCGGGCCCAGGAAGCCCCACTCCGCGCGGGTCGTGCGGACCGAGCGGTTGACGCCGCACATGCAGCGTGTGGTCCTCGGCGGCGAGGGCCTCGCAGCGTTCACCGCGGGCACCAGCACCGATCATTACGTCAAGCTGCTGTTCGGCCCGGAAGGCGTCACCTATCCCGAGCCGTTCGACTTGGAGCGGATCCGTGCGGAGTTCCCGCGCGACCAGTGGCCCGTGACCCGGACGTACACCGTGCGCGCCTGGGACCCCGAGCAGCGCGAGCTGACGCTCGACTTCGTGGTGCACGGCGACGAGGGCCTCGCCGGGCCGTGGGCGGCGCGCGTCCAGCCGGGCGAGATGGTGCGGTTCATGGGTCCTGGTGGCGCGTACGCGCCGGACGTGAGCGCCGACTGGCATCTGCTCGCCGGTGACGAGAGCGCTCTGCCCGCGATCGCCGCCGCCCTGGAGGCGCTGCCGGACGACGCCGTGGCCCACGCCTTCGTGGAGGTCTCCGGGCCCGAGGAGGAGCAGAAGGTCGACTGCGACGTGGATGTCGTCTGGCTGCACCGCGGGGACCGGCCCCTCGGCCAGGCCCTGACGGAGGCCGTACGCGCCCTCGAGTTCCCGGCGGGCCGGGTGCACGCGTTCGTGCACGGCGAGGCTGGCTTCGTGAAGGAACTGCGCCACCTGCTGCGGGTGGAGCGCGACATCTCGCGCGAGGATCTGTCGATCTCCGGCTACTGGCGCCTCGGGCACAACGAGGACGGCTGGCAGGCGACCAAGCGGGAGTGGAACGCGCAGGTGGAGGCGGAGCAGGAGGCGACCGCACCGGCCGCCTCCTGACCTACCGGGTCACGCCGCACGACCCACCGGGTCACACGGATCGCTGATACGACCTGACGGTACGGGTCGACAGCCATACCGCCGCCACGGCCAGCACGAGCAGCACGCCCGAGCTCATCACCCCAGTCGGGATTCTCGGACATCGCCGAACGGCGCGCCACCATCGCCCAGTTGAGCGGGTTGAGGTCGGCGATGTTCCGCATCCCGTGTGGTTCCCTTGGTCGGCGTCCGTCTTCTCGGCGACGGCTACGGTCTCTCGACGCCGCCTTCCAGCTTCAGGTACTCCGCGGGGACCTCCCCCGTCTCGCTGAAGGACCGCCACTCCTTGACGTCGGGAAACGTTCCGGCCGTGACCTCCGCCAGGAAGCCGCGGACCCACTGGGCCTCCGCCTCGATCATGTGCAGTTGATACTCGGACGATCACGAAGAGTCGGGGCAACGTCTCGTTGAGCTTCTCCAGGCCGCCGCGCAGTCTCGCGGCCCGCACCTCCAGCATGTTCAGCCGCTCCGCCGGCAGTGGGGCCACCTCGTCGGGGTGGAGCACGCCCATCAGCGAGAGCGCGGCCTCGAAGATCGGATACTCGTGCGCCGGGACGGCGAGCAGGTCCGACAGCCATTGCGTCGCCTCTTCACGTCCGGCATCCATGATCACGATATATCGCGATTCACCATGGCCTGCAAGAGCGTGAGGAGTTAGGCCCGGCGCGGACACGGTCGCGTCACGCGAGCGAAACAGGGTCTCCCTAATTTCTGTCACCCGACAGGAATTCATCCGGCCGGACCACATCCGCCGGGAATCCGCTCCCTGCGCCGAAGGCAGGTGCCACCGTGACGACCACCGCCCGCTCCGACGTACGCCCCGATCCGCCGGAGTCCCCCGGCGACGGCTCGCTGACCGAGTTCGGCTACCGCCAGGAGCTGCACCGCAGCCTCGGCCGGTATGCCTCGTTCGCCGCCGGGTTCTCCTTCATCTCCGTGCTGACGACCGTCTTCCAGTTCTTCGCCTTCGGGTACGCGTTCGGCGGCCCGGTCTTCTTCTGGACCTGGCCGGCCGTGCTGGTGGGCCAGTTGCTGGTCGCCGCGTGCTTCGCGGAGCTGGCCGCGCGCTATCCGATCTCGGGCGCGATCTACCAGTGGTCGACACGCCTGTCGACCCCGTCCTTCGGATGGTTCGCCGGCTGGATCATGGTGATCGGTCAGATCGTGGTCGTCGCTGCGGCGGCGCTCGCACTGCAGATGGTACTGCCGGCGATCTGGTCCGGCTTCCAGCTGGTGGGCAGCGATCCGGCGCCCACCAGCCCCGACGGCGCGGCCAACGCCGCTGTCCTCGGCGTCATCCTGCTGGTCCTGACCACGCTGGTGAACATCGTCGACAACCGCGTGATGTCCGTGATCAACCGGGTCGGCGTGACCGCCGAGATCATCGGCGCCGTCCTGATCATCGTGCTCCTGCTCACCCACTCCGAGCGCTCACCCGGCATCACCTTCCACACCGGCGAGGGCAGCACCGGCATCCTCGGGGCGCTGATGGTGGGCTCCTTCATGGCGGCGTACGTGATGATCGGCTTCGACAGCGCGGGCGAGATGAGCGAGGAGACCCACAACCCACGCCGTACCGCGCCCCGTACGATCCTCACCGCGCTCGGTGCCGCCGGCCTGCTCGGCGGCCTGATCGTCCTCGGCGGACTGCTGGCGGCGCCCAGCCTGACGGACGGGCGCCTGGGCGTCGACGGCCTGAGCTACGTGCTGACCAGCAGCCTCGGCGACGGGGTCGGCCGCGCGCTGCTCGCCGATGTGGTGGTGGCCATCGCGGTGGCGACCCTGGCGATCCAGACGTCCGCCTGCCGGATGCTCTTCTCGATGGCCCGCGACGGCCAACTCCCCTTCTCCCGCCGACTCGCCAAGGTCAACCCGCGCACCGGCATGCCCAGCGCCCCCGCCCTGGTCGTCGGCGTCCTCGCCGCCGCCCTTCTGCTCCTCAACTTCGCCTCCCCGGATGCCTTTCTGGCGATCGGCACCACCTGCATCGTGATGCTGTACCTGGCCTACGCGATGGTGACCGGGCCGCTGCTGGTACGCCGGCTGCGCGGAGAGTTCACCGCCGACGGCACCGACGAGACGGGCGCCCCGCTCTTCTCCCTGGGCCGCTGGGGCGTCCCCGTCAACGCGATCGCCCTCCTCTACGGCCTGTTCATGAGCGTCAACCTCGCCTGGCCACGCGCCGCGGTGTACGACCCGACGGGCGGGCACTGGTACTTCCAGTGGTTCACGGTGTTGTTCTTGCTGGTCACGGTAGGGATCGGAGCGGTGTACCGGCTGCTGCGTGCACAACGCGTGCACGCGGCTGAGGTTCCTGCCTCGTACGCTTGATCGTGATGAGACGCAAGCCCCGGATCCCGCCCTCTCCCCTGCCGCAGCGCGACGGGGTGGACCCCGTGCGGATCAAGCTGCCGCAGAGCGGGGAGTGGGCCACCGTGCGGGAGCATCTGGTGGAGCGGCTCGCGGCGGGGGCCGGGGTGATCGACGGCATGATCGGCGACGGACTGATCGTCGGGGAGGACGGGCGGCCGCTGACGGCCGCCGCGGCCTATGTGCCGGGGATGTTCGTGTGGTTCCACCGGGAGCTGCCCGACGAGGAGCGGGTGCCGTTCGAGCTCGACGTGGTGTACCGCGACGAGCACATCGTCGTCGCCGACAAGCCGCACTTCCTCGCCACCACCCCGCGCGGCAGCCATGTCGCCGAGACCGCGTTGGCCCGGCTGCGGCGGGAGCTGGACCTTCCGATGCTCGGCGCCGCGCATCGCCTCGACCGCCTCACCGCGGGCCTCGTTCTGTTCACCGTGCGGCCCGATGAGCGCGGCGCCTACCAGTCCCTGTTCCGCGACAAACTTGTCGGGAAGGAGTACGAGGCGGTGGCCCCGTACGACGCGGGGCTCGACCTGCCGCGCACCGTCCGCAGCCGGATCGTGAAGGAGCGGGGGGTGATGGCCGCGCGGGAGGTGGCGGGCGAGCCGAACGCCGTCAGCCGGGTCGAGTTGAGCGAGCACCGCGACGGAGTGGGACGCTACCGTCTGACGCCCAGCACCGGGCAGACGCACCAACTCCGCGTGCACATGGACGCGTTGGGCGTGCCCATCCTGGGCGATCCGCTCTACCCGGTAGTGACCGGCCCCGTCCCGGCCGGTGACTTCCGGCGTCCGCTCCAACTGCTGGCGCGGACGCTGGAGTTCACCGATCCGGTCACGGGGCGGGCACATCGGTTCGTCAGCGAACGGGTGCTGCGGGCCTGGACGTCGTACGACGACTGGGCTCAGTAACCCCGCCACCAGAGCACGAAGCGCTGCCAGGCGCCGAGTCGGCGTACGGGTTCCGGTGCCGGCGTCGGCTGGGGCGGCGCGGGATGCTGGGCGGGTTGCGGGGCGGGCGCCGTCGGCGGCTCCACCGGGACCTGCCAGTTCGTCCGCTGCGGCGGGACCGCTTGGATGGTGGGTACGTCATGGACCGCCTGCGGCGACCTCGGCTCGAAGTACACCGGAAGCTCCACCAGATGTCGCGAGGACATCGACGACCGCCAGCGCAACTCGTCCTCGTCGCAGTCGAGTTCGACGTCGGGCAGGCGCAGCAGCAGTGCCTCGACGCCGACATCGGCGATGGCGCGGCCGATGTCCTGGCCCGGGCACTCGTGGGGCCCGCCGCCGAAGGCGAGGTGGGAGCGGTTGCCCATCATGCTGGCCTTGAGATCGGGGCGCACCCGGGGGTCGATGTTGCCCGGCGCGATGCCGAGGATCAGACCGTCGCCCCGGCGGATGCGTCGGCCGCCCAACTCCGTGTCCTGCTTGGCGAAGTAGCCGAGGACGGCGCTGAACGGCGGCTCGTCCCACAGGGACTGCTCGACCGCCTCGGGGACCGTCATCTGCCCGCCGTTCAACCGGGTGCGGAAGCGCGGGTCGATGAGCACCACACGCAGCACGTTGGCGAGGAGGTTGGCCGTGGCCTCATACGCGGCGAGCAGCACCAGACGCAGATGCTGGGCGACCTCGTCGTCGGTGAGCTGGGCCGGGTGGTTGATCAGGTGGCTGGTGAAGTCCTCCTCGGTCCGGAGCCGGCGACGGGCGGTGTGCCGGATCAGGATGTTCATGACGTACTCGTTGCTGGCGATCGCGGTCTCGGTGCCCTTGAGCAGGTCACGGGTGGCCTGCACCAGACGCTCGTCGTACTCGTCGGGCATGCCGAGGATCTCGCACAGCACGGCCATCGGAAGGTGCTCGGTGAACTGGCTGACCAGCTCGGCCCGGCCCTTCTCGCAGAACCGGTTGACGAGAATCTGGGTCGCGCGGTTGATGTACCGCCGGATGGTGCGGTGGTTGATGGTCGACATGGCGCCCATGACCGCGCCGCGCAGCCGCAAATGTTCGTCGCCCTCGGCGTGGGAGCAGATGGGCTGCCAGGCGATGTGCGGCGCGAGCGGGTGGTCGGGGCCGGCCGTGCCGTCCTGGACGGCGGTCCACAGCCGGCTGTCCCGGGAGAAGTGGGTGGGGTTGCTCACCATGTGCAGGTTCTCGCTGTGGCCGAGCACCACCCAAATCGGCACGTCATTGTGGAGCAGCACGGGGGCGACCGGACCGTGCTCCTCGCGGAGTTTCTCGTACAGGGCTCCCAGGTCCTCGGCCTCGGGGCCGTGGAGCCGGTGCAGTCCGCCGGAACCGAGGCCGTGGGCGGGGCAGCCGGGTGGCGGGTCGAGCGCAAGGCCGTCCATACCGGCCGGGGAGTGGGATTCAGACGTCACGGTGATCGCTCCGAAACTGAAGTGGATCCGGTGTCTTGGGGGTTGGCGTGCGGGGCACAGCGGGCCTAGGGGATCAGGTGCGCGGCGAGGTGATCGCCAGCGAGTGCAGGAAGCGCATGAGCGTCATCAGGACGTCCCGGCTGGAGGCGCGACGGCGCGCATCGCACTTCACGATCGGGATCTCCTCGGACAGGTCGAGCGCGGTGCGCAGGTCCTCGATCGGGTAGCCGGGCGCGTCCGGGAAGTCGTTTATGGCGATGACGAACGGCACACCGCGTTCCTCCAGGCGGCCGATCACGTCGAAGCTGACCTCCAGCCGGCGGGTGTCGATCAGGACGACCGCGCCGAGCGCGCCCTCGAAGAGGCCGTTCCACAGGAACCAGAAGCGTTCCTGGCCGGGGGTGCCGAAGAGGTAGAGCACCAGCTGTTCGGTGATGCTGATGCGGCCGAAGTCCATGGCGACGGTGGTGGCCGTCTTGGACTCCGAGCCGTAGTTGTCGTCGACGCCGATGCCGGCCTGCGTCATGGTCTCCTCGGTGGTCAGCGGCTTGATCTCGCTGACCGAGCCCACCATGGTCGTCTTGCCGACTCCGAAACCGCCCACGATCACGATCTTCACGGCGGCCGTCGCCGTGTGCGGCAGATGGTCCTCGACGCGAGGGCCCGGGATCGTGTCAGAGCTTTTGAAGTCCATGCATCACCGCTTCGAGGAGGGAACGGTCGGGGAGCGCCGAGCGGACGATCGGGGCGCGCGCCTGTACCAGTTCGGCCGCCAGCAGCTCGGTGAGCAGGACGGTCACCACGCTGAACGGCAGATTGAGGTAGGCCGAGAGCTCGGCCACGGACAGAGGGGCCTTGCAGAGCCGGAGCAGCGCCGACTGCTCCGGCTGGGTGGTGGGCGACGGCGAGTCGGCGCGCGCCACGATTAAGGTGACCAGGTCGATCTCGGCGCGCTCGCCGCTGTCACCCCCGCCGGTGAGCAGGTACAAGCGCCCGGGGCTCTTGGGGACTTGTTCGTCGGCCTCTTGGGGCGGCTGCTCCTGAGGGAGCTCGGGGGGTGGCTCTTCCTTGGGGTAGCGCCGTCGGCGTTGCGGAGGAGTCATACGGTCTGCCCGTTGCGCCGCGGCGGACTGGTCAGATGGGCGCCGATCCGTGCGACGAGGTCACGCATGCGGTTGCTCATCAGTCCGGGCTCGGCGGCCAGGTTGGCGAGCACCGCGAGATAGGCGTTGGCTCCCGCGGACATCAGGTAGAAGTAGCCGGTGTCGATCTCGATGATGACCATGCGCATCGCGCCGCCGCCGCGGCGGATCTCGCCGGCGACGGCTCCGGCCAGGCTCTGCAGTCCCGCGCAGGCCGCGGCAACACGGTCGGCGGCGTCCGGGTCACCGCCGTAGCGGGCGATGCGCAGTCCGTCGGCGGAGAGCACCACGATCTGCTCGATGCCCGGTACACCGTCGGCGAGATCTTTGAGCATCCAGTCGAAGTTGCCCATCTGCTGGATCACTTGAGGTCCCCCTCGTCATCGGCCTCAGCAGCGGCCGGCTGATGGTTCGTGGTGAATGCGTTCGGGTCCGGGTCGCCCTTGAGCCCTGCCATGAACGCCTCGACCCACATCCCCGGTGGGGGCTGCTCCTCCTTCGGGGCGGGCTCGGCGGCCCAGACGGGCGCCGCGGCTGCCGCTGCCTCGGCCGCCGCCTCGGCGGCCCTGGCCTCCGCGATCCGCTGGCTGAGCGGGACCTTGACCCTGCTGCGGCGCTGCGGCAGACCGTTGGCCGTCCACTCGGTGACCACGGGGACGTCGTCGTCGCCCATGCCGTCGTGCGAGCCGGGGATCCGAGGTCCGGTGGTCGGGCGGCGCTTCTTCGGCTTGCGGTTGGGCCCCTCGACTCCGTCGGTGTCCGGGATCGACAGGGAGTTCACGCCGATGCCGTGCGCGATACCGACGGCGGGGTCCTTGGTGAGCATGTTGCTCGGCACGACGACGACGGCTCGGACACCGCCGTACGCGGACTGCCTGAGCGAGATCTTCATGTTGTACGTCTTCGAGAGCCGTCCGACGACGGCCATGCCCAGCCGGGGGGCCTCGCCGAGGACGTTGACGTCGACTCCTTCCCCGGCCTTCCGAAGCAGCTCCTCCATCTTTTGGCGGGCCTCGTCGCTGAAGCTGACGCCGGAGTCCTCGATCTCGATGGCGACACCGGTCTGCACGACGACCGCGGTGAGATGCACCTTGGTGGTCGGCGGCGAATAGCGCGTCGCGTTGTCGAGGAGTTCGGCGACGGCGTGGATGACCGGTTCGACGTGGATGCCGTTGATGGCGACGTCGGGCATCGAGTGCAGCTCGATGCGGCGGTACTCGAGGATCCGGGACATCGCGCCGCGCATGGTGCTGAACAGCGAGACGGGCTGGGGCCAGTTGCGTCCCGGGCGGCCACCGCCGAGCACGGCGATGGAGTCGGCGAGGCGGCCGATCAGCGCGGTGCCGTGGTCGATACGCAGCAGGTCGTCGAAGACCTCGGGGTTGCGCCCGTGGTCCTCCTCCATCTCGCGGAGTTCGTTGTACTGCTGGTGGATGAGCGCCTGGACACGCCGGCCGATGTTGACGAAGGAGCGCGCGGCGGAGTCGCGCAGCAACTGCTCGTCGTCGATGATCCGGAGCACGGTGCGCAGCAGGTCCCGCTGCGACTCGGGGATGTCGTGCTCGCCCGGGTGGTCGCCGCCGAAGGTGCGGGCCACGTCCCCGGCGTTCGTACCGCCGTTCATGCGGCGGAGCCCGACGGGCAGGACGTCCGTGCGGAAGCGCACGAACTCCTGGTCGTGGGCGGCGATGCGCTGTTCGAGGTGCTCGGTCCGGCGGGCGAGCTCGGCGCGCAGGTCACGGGCGACGCGACCACGGCGTACGGCTTCGCCCGCGACGGCGATCACCAGCAGCGTCGCGATGCCGCCGCACCAGCCGACGGCTGCCCGGGCCGGGCCCGTCACCACGGCGACGGCGGCCCCGGTCACCGCCGCCATCAGTATGGCGGGCGGCAACAACACGCGCGCGTAGGGAAGTTCACGGCCACCGGGAGGCGATTGAACACTCACCATGTATGCCCTCTGAGACAAATCGGCTGGGGGGTGGGGGAGTTTGTGGGGGAAACGGCATGGTCAAACTGAATCTTCGGAACTTTTGGGAACAAGCGCACGAATACATCTCAACTCGGTGCGCTGCGGGCGAGCTTAGTCCGACCGGATCAACGCCGTGTCATATTCAGCAAGCACCTGAAATCGCCCTTGCGGCAGGAGTACGCTCGGCCCCATTTGCACGCTCGGGATCCGTTCACACACGGTGAGTAACGTCGGACGGGCATGCGGAAAACACACCCTCACCGGGCGGTATGTCAGATTCCGGCGATCCGCAGCGCCGCGTCGGCGGTGGCTTCGGCGAACGCGGACACGGGCCGCTCCGGGTCGGAGCGATGCACGAGAATCACTCCTTCGATGAGACCGAACAACAGATCTGTCCGCAGATCGAGCTCACTCTTGGCGAGCGCGCCCCCCGCTTGCGTCGCGGCGAGCAACTGCCGGTAGGTGCCCTTGAGTTCGGCCCGTACGGCATGGAAGCCGGCGAAGCGCTCGGTGCGCACCTCGGGCAGCAGGTACAACCCGCCGAGATTGTGCGGGCCCCCGCAGAGCAACTCCACGTCGGTGCGGCACAGTTCCCACAGCCGGTCCTCGGGCGGAGCCGCGTCGTCCGCGAGGAGTTCCCGGGCGAGAGCCAGCGAGGGCGTGACCGTGGACTCCAGGAGCTCGGCGAGCAGCTCCTCCTTGCCGGAGACGTAGTGGTACATGGACGCCTGCCGCATGCCCGCCCGCTCGGCGACGGCGCGGGTGGTGGTGGCCGCGTAGCCGCGCGTCGTGAACAACTCGGCGGCGGCGTCCAGCAGTTCGTCCCGCGGCGACAGACCACTGTCCGGCCGCTGCGCCACCCGCGGCCGCCCGACCCGTCGCCCACCATCGCCGGTTCCCATACGTTCGATCCTCGCACATGAACTCCGGTACGGATCGGCGCCCCGAAGGGCGCCGGGCCGTGACATATGCGGCTCCACCGCGTGGGCGCGACCAGCCACGGACGGCCCGCAGCTGCCAACCGAGAACAATCACGGTGAGGGATCCGTAACCGCACGGCAACGCAAGAGACACGGCACCGAACCTCCCCGCTCCTAATTTCTGTCACGCGACAGAAATGACCCCGGAGCCGGAGGACCCGCGATGGCGACAGCAACCACATACGGAGCACGCGACCACGCCCGCTCCCAGGAGGGCACCCGCACCGAGGCCATGCCCGTCGTCCCCGCGAGCGACTGGCCCGCGCCGCCCTGCGAGGCGGGCCACCTGGTGTGGGCGGAGACGGTGGCGGGCGGCAACTACACGCACAAGGTGCTGGCCCGCGGCACGGAGCTCCGGCTGACCGACCGCACCGGCGACGCCTGCGCGCACCTCCTGCTGTACGTCGCCGACCGCCCGTGGGAGCGCCTGAACGTGGCGGACACGGTCAAGGTCCAGTGGAACGCCTACCTGGGCGAGGGGCAGCTGCTCCTCTCCGACCAGGGCCGCGTGCTCGCCTCCGTGCTCGCCGACACCTCCGGACGGCACGACGCGCTGTGCGGCACCTCCACGCTCGTACGCAACACGGCGCGCTACGGCGACGGGACGCCGCAGTCCGCCTCCCCCGCCGGGCGCGAGCTGTTCAAGCTGGCCGCCGCCAAGAACGGCCTTCAGCCGCGCGATCTGCCGCCGTCGCTCTCCTTCTTCCAGGGCGTGGAGGTACGCGACGACGGCTCTGTGGACTTCACCGGTTCGGCGGGTCCCGGCGGCAGCGTGACCCTGCGCGCCGAGCAGGACGTCACCGTGCTGATCGCGAACGTGCCGCATCCCGCCGACCCCCGTACGGAGTACGTCAGCACTCCGCTGGAGGTCCTCGCGTGGCGCGCGGCGGCGACCGCGCCGGGCGACCCGCTGTGGGAGGCCACGCCCGAGGGCCGCCGCGCCTTCCTGAACACCACCGAGTTCCTTGCCGCGAGGGGGATCGCATGACCGACGCAACCGCACGAAGGACCGTCGTGCCGGCCCGGGCCGCCTGGTCCGCCGTCGTCCGCGCAGGAGAGACGCTCACCATCACCGACCTGCACGGCAACCAGGCCGTCGACTTCCTGGTGTACGACGCCCACGACACCGCCGTCCGCTACAGCGCCCCCGACACGATCCAGGCGCAGGGCAACCTCTTCCTCACCACCGGCAGCGTGCTCATGTCCAACGAGCACACCCCGCTGATGACCGTGATCGAGGACGAGGTGGGCCGCCACGACACGGTCGGCGGCGCCTGCTCCAAGGAGTCGAACACCCTCCGGTACGGCCATCACACCTGGTCCCAGCACGCCTGCGTGGACAACTTCCTCGCGGAGGGCGCCACATACGGCCTGGGCAAGCGCGACCTCGTCTCGAACATCAACTGGTACATGAACGTGCCGGTCGAGAAGGACGGCACCCTCGGCATCGTCGACGGCATCTCGGCCCCGGGGCTGAAGCTGACGCTGCGCGCCGAGCGCGAGGTGATCGTGCTGGTGTCCAACTGCCCGCAGATCAACAACCCTTGCAACGGCTTCGAGCCGACGGCCGTGGAGACGAGCATCGGGGCCCCCGCATGAGCTTCGACACACTGCTGGTCGCCAACCGGGGCGAGATCGCGGTGCGGATCATCCGCACGGCCCGCGAACTCGGGCTGCGCACGGTCGCCGTGTACTCCGACCCCGACCGCTCCGCGCCCCACGTCCGCCTCGCCGACGAGGCCGTACGCCTCGGCCCCGCGCCCGCCAAGGAGTCGTACCTCGACGCCGACCTGGTCCTGAAGGCGGCCAAGGACACCGGGGCCGGGGCGATCCACCCCGGGTACGGCTTCCTCTCCGAGGACGCGGCGTTCGCACGGCGCTGCGAGGACGCCGGGATCGTGTTCGTGGGTCCGACGCCGGAGCAGCTGGAGCTGTTCGGGGCGAAGCACACGGCGCGGGCGGCGGCCGAAGCGGCCGGGGTACCGCTGGCCCCGGGCACCGGGCTGCTCGCCGGTCTTCCGGACGCTCTGGAAGCAGCCGCCCTCATCGGTTATCCCGTGATGCTGAAGGCCACCGGCGGCGGCGGTGGCATCGGCATGTCGGCATGTCGATCGGCCGACGAACTGACCGAGGCCTGGGAGCGTGTGCAGCGCGTCGCCGCGGCCTCCTTCTCCTCGGCCGGGGTCTTCCTGGAGCGGCTGGTCGAAAACGCCCGCCATGTGGAGGTGCAGGTCTTCGGCGACGGCCGGGGCCGCGTGGTCACCTTCGGGGACCGCGACTGCTCACTCCAGCGCCGCAACCAGAAGGTCCTGGAGGAGGCCCCTGCTCCCGGGCTGCCGCCCCACGTGCGTGAACAACTCACCACGGCAGCACGTGACTTGTGCGCCTCGGTGGTCTACCGCTCGGCCGGCACGGTCGAGTTCGTCTACGACGCCGCGCGCGAGGAGGCGTACTTCCTGGAGGTCAACACCCGCCTCCAGGTGGAGCATCCTGTCACCGAGGAGATCTACGGGGTCGATCTCGTCGCCTGGATGCTGCGGCTCGCGCGCGGCGAGTCGGAGGTCGTTCGGGATCCGGGTGCGCCCCGCGGTCATGCCGTCGAGGCCCGCGTGTACGCGGAGGACCCCTCGCGCGAACACCGGCCGAGCGCGGGCCTGTTGACCCGGGTCGAGTTCCCCGGCGGCGTCCGCGTGGACGGCTGGGTGGAGACAGGCACCGAGGTGACCACGTCGTACGACCCGATGCTCGCGAAGGTCATCGCGTACGGATCGGACCGGGCGCACGCCCTGGAACGCCTCGACGAGGCGCTGGCCCGCACTCGCGTGGACGGCATCGAGACGAATCTGGGGCTGGTGCGGGCGGCGCTCGCCGACGGCTCCTTCCGGCGGGCGACACACTCGACGGCCACGCTCACGGGTGTCACCGATCCCACCGCGCGCGTCGAGGTCGTCTCCGGCGGAACGCTCACCACTGTGCAGGACTGGCCGGGGCGCACCGGCTACTGGCAGGTGGGTGTGCCGCCGTGCGGCCCGATGGACGACCTGTCCTTCCGGCTCGGCAACCGGGCGCTCGGCAACCATGAGGGCGCGCCGGGCCTGGAGTGCACGCTTCAGGGGCCGGCCCTGCGCTTCAGCCACGCCACGACGGTCTGCGTCACGGGCGCTCCGGCACCGGTCACCGTGGACGGCGCGGCCGTCGCGCAGTGGGAGCCAGTGACCGTGCCCGCGGGTGCGCTGCTGCAGGTCGGCGCCCCCGCCGAACACGGCTTGCGCACGTACGTCCTGTTCGCGGGCGGGGGCCTGGACGTGCCGGCGTTCCTCGGCAGTGCGTCCACCTTCACGCTGGGCCGGTTCGGTGGGCACGGCGGGCGGGCGCTGCGGACGGGTGACGTGCTGCACGGCGGGTCCGTCACCGACTCGGGCGGCCCGGTGGCGCCCGGGGACCGTCCGGTCTTCGGCGCCGCCTGGCAGGTGGGCGCGCTCGAAGGCCCGCATGCCGCGCCGGAGTTCTTCACCGAGGACGACATCCACGACTTCTACGCCGCCGACTGGAAGGTCCACTTCAACTCGGCGCGCACCGGCGTACGGCTGGTCGGGCCTAAGCCCCGCTGGGCGCGCACCGACGGCGGTGAGGCGGGTCTGCACCCGTCCAACATCCACGACACGCCCTACTCGGTCGGCGCCGTCGACTACACGGGTGACATGCCGGTGCTGCTCGGCCCGGACGGTCCCTCGCTGGGTGGCTTCGTCTGCCCGGCGACGGTCGTCAGCACGGAGCGCTGGAAGCTCGGCCAGTTCCGTCCTGGTGACACGGTGCGCTTCGCGCCGCTCGCCGAGGACGGCTCGGCGCGGCCCGCGATCGTGGACGGCGGGGTGCTCGCGCGGGACGGCGACGTGACGTACCGCCGCAGCGGCGACGACAACCTGCTGGTCGAATTCGGCCCCATGCAACTGGACCTGGCCCTGCGGATGCGCGTCCACGCGCTGATGGAGGCGGTGGCCGAGGCGGGTCTCGACGGCGTCACGGACCTCACTCCGGGCATCCGCTCCCTCCAGATCCAGACCGACCCGCACCGGCTGCCGCAGCGCGACCTCCTCGCGACGGTACGGGAGATCACGCGGACGCTCCCGCCGAGCGACCAACTGGTCGTCCCCTCCCGCACGGTGCACCTCCCCCTGTCCTGGGACGACCCGGCCACCCGGGAGGCGATCGCCCGTTACATGGCGGGCGTCCGCGACGACGCGCCCTGGTGCCCGTGGAACATCGAGTTCATCCGCCGCGTCAACGGCCTGGACTCCGTGGACGACGTGTACCGCACGGTGTTCGACGCGGAGTATCTCGTACTCGGCCTGGGCGACGTGTACTTGGGCGCGCCGGTGGCGACACCCCTGGACCCGCGGCACCGCCTGGTCACCACCAAGTACAACCCGGCGCGCACCTGGACGGCCGAGAACTCGGTGGGCATCGGCGGGGCATACCTCTGCGTCTACGGGATGGAGGGCCCGGGCGGCTACCAGTTCGTGGGCCGTACGACCCAGGTGTGGTCGGGCTGGCAGCAGCGCGGCGCGTTCGAGCCGGGCTCGCCCTGGCTGCTGCGCTTCTTCGACCGCATCAAGTGGTACGCCGTCGAGCCCGACGAACTCCTCGACCTGCGCGCCGACATCGTCTCGGGGCGGTTCGTGCCCCGGATCGAGGAGGGCGAGTTCTCACTGGCCGAGTACGAGGGTTTCCTCGCCGCCGACGCCGACTCCATCGCGGAGTTCCGGGCCCGGCAGGGCACCGCGTTCGCCGCGGAGCGTGATGCCTGGGAGGCGGCGGGCGAGTTCGCCCGGGCGGACGCCGTGTCCGCGCCCGCGGCTGCCCCCGTCGAGGTGACCGTCCCGGCGGGCGGCCGCCTGATCGAGGCCGAGTTCGCCGCGTCCGTCTGGCAGTTGAACGTCCGCCCGGGTGACCGGGTCACCACCGGCCAGCCTTTGCTGGCCCTGGAGGCCATGAAGATGGAGTCCCGGGTGCCCGCCCCGATGGACGGAGTGGTGGCGGAGATCCTCACCAAGCCGGGCGCCCAGGTGGAGGCGGGCACGGCGTTGCTGGTTCTCGCGCCGGCACATTGAAACCGGCCCCGTCGTCTGTGGGCAGGCGTTCCGCAGGGCGGAACGGGTGGGCACAGACGACCACCTGCCCGCAGCCGACAGTCCACCCCAGGTAAGGAGCACCGATGTCGTCCCCCACTCTCACCCGAGTCCGATCGGCTTACGCCCGCATCGACTCCGTAGCCCGCCCCGAGGTCTGGATCGACCTGCGCCCCCAGGCGGAGGTCGAGACAGAAGCCGAGGCCATCGACGCCCGCCTCGCCGCAGGCGAACGTCTCCCCCTCGCCGGCAAGCTCTTCGCCGCGAAGGGCAACATCGATGTGGCCGGACTGCAGACCACCGCCGGCTGCCCGGCCTACGCCTACACCCCGGAGGCCGACGCCCCCGTCGTCGCCCGCCTGCGCGCCGCCGGCGCGCTGATCCTCGGCACCACGAACCTGGACCAGTTCGCCACCGGCCTGGTCGGCACCCGTTCCCCCCACGGCGCCGTGCGCGGCGCCCTGGACCCGGCCAGGATCAGCGGCGGTTCCAGCTCCGGATCGGCCGTGGCCGTAGCCCTGGGCATCGTCGACTTCGCCCTCGGCACGGACACGGCCGGCTCGGGCCGCGTCCCCGCCGCCTTCAACGGCATCGTCGGCCTGAAGCCGACCCGCGGCCTGGTTCCGACGACCGGTGTCGTCCCGGCCTGTGCCTCGCTCGACTGCGTGACCGTCTTCGCCCGGACGCTCCCGGAAGCCGAGCGGGCCCTCGCGTACATGGCGTCCCCGTCCGGCCGGGAGCTCCCCGCACTCCCCCAGCGGGCCCCCGGCCCATGGCGTATCGCCGTCCCTCCGACGGCGCAGCTCGGCGAACTGGACGAGGGCTGGGCGCAGGCGTACGAGGCCGCCGTCGACCAGCTCGTCGCGGCAGGGGCCGAGGTGCGCACCATCGACCTCGCCCCGTTCACCGAGGCGGCCGCGATGCTCTACGAGGGCGCGTTCGTCGCCGAGCGCTACACCGCCGTGGGGAGCTTTGTCGACAAGCTGATCGCGGAGGGCGGAGCCGGTCTCGACCCGACCGTCGCCGGGATCATCACCCGCGCCCGGGACATCCCGGCGCACCAGCTCTACGCCGATCAGGACCGGCTGGCCGAGCTGCGCGCCCGGGCGCTCACCCAACTCGGCGACGCCGACGCCCTGTTGCTGCCGACCGCGCCCGGCCATCCCACACTGGCCGAGGTCGCCGCCGACCCGCTGGGCGCCAACGCCCGGCTGGGCCGTTTCACCAACTCCACGAACCTCTTCGACCTGGCCGCGGTCGCCGCCCCCGCGGGAGCGGTGGACGGACTGCCCTTCGGCGTGATGCTGATCGGCCCGGCATTCACCGACGAGCGCCTCGCCCGCATCGCCGCGCTGCTCCAGCCGCGGCTGCGTATCGCCGTGGTCGGCGCCCACCTGTCCGGCCAGCCACTGAACCCCCAACTCCTCTCCCTGGGAGCGGAGTTGGAGCGTACGACCACGACGGCAGCCGCGTACCACCTGCACGCACTCTCCACCACCCCGCCCAAGCCGGGCCTCGTCCATGTGGGCGAGGGCGGCGCCGCGATCGAGGCCGAGGTGTGGCGGCTGCCCGCCGAAAGCCTCGGGCGCCTGCTCGACGCGCTGCCCCGGCCGATGGCGCTGGGCCGGGTCGAGCTGGCCGACGGCACGCACGTGCCCGGCTTCCTGTGCGAGCCCGGCGCGCTCGAAGGGGCCGAGGACATCACCGAGCACGGAGGCTGGCGCGGGTACCTCCGGTCGCGCACCTGACCCTCGGGCCCCCGGCGTACAGCCATCGCTTCAGCCACCCCCGCGATCGTCCAACCCGCACACCCTGCCCACAGGGAGAACGCGCGCCCTCGCCGGCCTCCCCATCCGCCCCCGTACAAGAAAGTGCGCCGCCCCCGGAGTGGGAGGCGGCGCATCAGGGAACCGGGGCGACCGGGCGGCTCAGCCCACCGACGAGTAGGCGACGACTCCCCGCCGCAATCCGTCGACCGCCTTGCGCGCGTTCTTCGCGACCGTCGAGCCCTCGCCGCCGGAGACGGGTGCCGCGGCGGCGATCTGGCCCAGTACGTCGATGACCTGCTTGCACCAGCGGACGAAGTCACCGGCGGGCATCTCCGCCTCGCGCAGCACCTCGTCGAGCCCCTTGCCCGAAGCCCACTCGTACGCCGCCCAGGCGAAGCCGAGGTCCGGCTCGCGCTGGCCGACGCCCTCGGTCTGGGTGATCCGGAAGTCCTCCTCCAGGGCGTCGAGGCGGCCCCAGATGCGGACCATCTCGCCCAGCGCCGCCTTGGCCTTGCCCGACGGCAGCTTCGGCGCCATCGCGTCGTCGCCGACCCGGGACTCGTACACCAACGCCGAGACACAGGCGGCCAGTTCGGCCGGGGAAAGACCATCCCAGACACCGGCGCGCAGGCATTCACTGGCGAGCAGGTCCAGTTCGCCGTACAGCCGGGCGAGCCGCCTGCCGTGCTCGGTGGCCTCGTCGCCGCGCAGATAGTCCAGCTCGGTGAGAAGGGCGACGATCCGGTCGAAGGTGCGGGCGATGGTGTTCGTCCGGCCCTCGATACGGTGCTCCAGCTGTGCGGTGTCGCGCCGCAGCCGGTGATAGCGCTCGGCCCAACGGGCGTGATCCTCACGGTCGCTGCACCCGTGGCAGGGATGCGCGCGGATCGCTGTGCGCAGCCGGGCGATCTCGCGGTCGTCGGCCGCTTCGGAGCGCCGCTTGCGAAGCCGGTCGGGGACTATGTGCCCGGCTTTGGTGCGCAGGGCGGAGGCGAGGTCACGACGGGACTGCGGCGAGCGCGGGTTGAAGGACTTCGGGATACGCATCCGCTCCAGCGGCTCCACCGGCACCGGGAAGTCCATCGAGGCCAGCCGCTTCACCTGACGCTCGGCGGTGAGCACCAAGGGGCGCGGGCCGTCGTGGTACTCGAAGCCCCGATGGCCGTTCGACCGGCCGGCGGGCAGGCCGGGGTCCAGCACCAGCGCCAGGCCCGCGAACTTGCCGGTCGGGACATGGATGATGTCACCGGGCTTGAGCTTCTCCAGCGCGACGGCCGCCTCGGCACGCCGCTGCGCCGCGCCCTGCTTGGCCAGCTCCGTCTCGCGGTCCTTGAGCTCGCGGCGCAGTCGCGCGTACTCCTCGAAGTCCCCGAGGTGGCAGGTCATGGACTCCTTGTAGCCCTCGAGGCCCTCCTCGTTGCGCTGTACCTGCCGGGAGATCCCGACGACCGACTTGTCGGCCTGGAACTGGGCGAAGGACGTCTCCAGCAGCTCGCGCGAGCGGTGTCGGCCGAACTGCTCGACCAGGTTCACCGCCATGTTGTACGACGGCTTGAAGCTGGAGCGCAGCGGGTAGGTGCGGGTTCCGGCCAGTCCCGCCAGCTGGTCGGGGCTGAATCCGCGCTGCCACAGCACGACCGCGTGGCCCTCGACATCGATGCCGCGGCGTCCCGCCCGGCCGGTCAGCTGGGTGTACTCGCCGGGCGTGATGTCGGCGTGCTGCTCGCCGTTCCACTTGACGAGCTTTTCCAGCACCACCGAACGGGCGGGCATGTTGATGCCCAGCGCGAGGGTCTCGGTCGCGAACACGGCCTTGACCAGGCCGCGTACGAACAGCTCCTCGACGACCTCCTTGAACGTGGGCAGCATGCCCGCGTGGTGGGCCGCGATGCCGCGCTCCAGACCCTCGAGCCATTCGTAGTAGCCCAGGACGTGCAGGTCCTCGCTCGGGATGGAGGCCGTGCGCTCCTCGACGAGTTCGCGGACCTTCGCGCGCGCCTCGTCGTCGTTCAGCCTGAGGCCCGCGTACAGGCACTGCTGGACGGCGGCCTCGCAGGCGGCGCGGCTGAAGATGAAGGTGATGGCGGGCAGCAGGCCCTCGGCGTCGAGCCGCTCGATGACCTCGGGCCGGCCGGGCGTCCACACCCGCGAGCGCTGTCTGCGCTCGCGCTCGCGGTCGGCCTCGCGCATCGCACGGCCGCGTCTGCGGTCCTGCAACGAAGGACGGCTCGCCTCCATGCGCGCCAGGCGCGTGAGGTCGGGGTTGACGGCCTTCTTGTTGCCCTCCCCCTCCTCGAAGAGGTCGTACATCCGGCGCCCGGCCAGCACATGCTGGAACAGCGGAACGGGCCGGTGCTCGGAGACGATCACTTCGGTGTCGCCGCGGACGGTGTCCAGCCAGTCGCCGAACTCCTCCGCGTTCGACACGGTCGCCGAAAGTGACACCAGCGTCACCGACTCGGGAAGGTGAATGATCACTTCCTCCCAGACAGCGCCGCGGAAGCGGTCGGAGAGGTAGTGCACCTCGTCCATGACCACATATCCGAGGCCGAGGAGGGTCTGTGACCCCGCATACAGCATGTTCCGCAGCACCTCGGTGGTCATGACGACCATCGGAGCCTCGGAGTTGACGCTGTTGTCGCCAGTGAGCAGGCCGACCTTGTCCGCGCCGTAACGGCGGCACAGATCGGCGTACTTCTGGTTCGAGAGCGCCTTGATCGGCGTCGTGTAGAAGCACTTCTTGCCCTGCTGGAGGGCGAGGTGGACGGCGAACTCGCCGACGATCGTCTTGCCCGAGCCGGTGGGAGCGGCCACGAGCACACCCTTGCCCGCCTCGAGGGCCTGGCAGGCCTCGATCTGGAAGGGGTCGAGGCCGAAGTCGTACATCTCGCGGAAGGACGCGAGCGCGGTGGCCTGCTCGACAGCACGCTTACGAGCTGCCGCGTACCGCTCGGCCGGTGAGAGGTCCTCTGTCATCGTTCTTCGAGACTACCGGGAGCCACTGACAACAGGACGATCAATATCCGGATCCGCTGCTGTGAAACCCCGAATCCCCGCAGCTCAGGGAATCGCCACCCGCACCGCACCCGGCACACACTCCGCCGTGAGCGGCAGCGGCCCGAGCGGCTCCCCGTCCGCGTACCCCGTGACGGCCTCGGCCACGAGCTCGACCTTGGCCGCCCGGTACACACTGACCACGGGATGGTCGAGGTGAGTGCCCCGGTAGACCTTCGGGAACACCTTGAGCAGCGTCGTACGACTGCACTCGCCGACGACCGTGATGTCGAACAGTCCGTCACTCAGATCCGCGTCGGCGCAGATCCTCATTCCTCCGCCGTACGACGATCCGTTACCGACGGCGACGAGGGTCGCCTCGATCTCCCGGACCTCGCCCTCGTCCAGGGTGATCCGGTACGGGACGGGCTTGAAGGCGGCCAGCTCGGCGAGCATCGCCACGTCGTACTTGAAGCGGCCGCTGGGCCAGCGCATGCGGTTGCCGCGGTCGTTGACCCGGGAGTCGAAGCCGGAGGCGAGGACGGTGCCGAACCAGGTGCCGTGCACGCGGCCCAGGTCGATGTCACGCAGCCGCGCCTCCTTGAGGGCCTCGGCGATCAACCGGCCCGCGGCCGCCGGGTCGCGCACCGGCAGTCCGAGAGCGCGTGCGAAGTCGTTCCCGGTGCCGACAGCGACCAGGCCGAGCGGGGTGCGCGTGCCGGCGACGGCCTGCAGGGCCAGGTTGGCCATGCCGTCGCCGCCGACGGCTATCAGGGCACCCGTTCCGCTCTCGACCGCGTCGCGCGCACGCGTGAGGGCGTCTACGGCGTTCTCCCCGAGGACCGTACGGACGGAGAATCCCGCCGCCCGCAAAGCGAAAGCGGCCGGCTGCGCCGCGTGGGCGCCCCGGCCGCGTCCCGCGGTGGGGTTGACGAAAAGGGTGATCTCGCTGGTCACGGCCCTGACCCTACGAGATCGAGGGCTTCGTCAGGTCACGTCGTCATAACCGTTGACCCGGTCCGCGCCCGCCTGCTCCGGCAGCGCCCGGCTCGCCGACACGGTCTCGACCTCACCGACGCTCTCGGGCGTGAGGTCGAGGTCGGAAGCCTCGTCGTCGGCCGGGCCCTCGGCCTCGCGACGCCGCCTGCGACGGTCGTTGAGCAGCGAGAAGGCGACCGCGGCGAAGTACAGGATCCAGATCGGTCCGGCGAGCGCCAGCATGGTCAACGGGTCGGTGCTGGGCGTGGCGAGGGCCGCGAAGACCGTGATGCCCATGATCATGCCGCGCCACCAGCCGAGCATGCGCTTGCCGCCGATCACCCCGGTGAGGTTGAGCATCACCAGCAGCAGGGGCAGCTCGAAGGAGAGACCGAAGACGATCACCATGCGGGTGACGAGGTCGAGCAGGTCGTCCAGCGGCAGCAGGTTGTCCACGCCGAACGGGGTGAACTCGATCAGGACCTTCGCGGTGGTCGGCAGCACCTTGTAGGCGAAGAAGGCACCGCCGAGGAAGAGCGGAACGCCGGACGCGACGAACGCGTAGGCGTACTTCTTCTCACTCTTGTGCAGCCCCGGCGCGACGAACGCCCAGAGTTGGTAGAGCCAGACCGGCGAGGCGAGGACGACACCGGCCATCAGGGAGACCTTCAACGCCAGCGTGAAGGGTGTGAGCAGACCGTTGATCGTGATCTGTGCGCAGGGCTCGGTCGACGAAGACGACTTCGTCAGTTCCTCGAAGCTCTTCCCGCAACCGACCGAGTCCAGGATCGGCTGGGTGAAGAAGTTGATGATGTCGTTGTAGAAGAAGGCGGCGACGATCGTGACCAAGACGATGGCCAGCATCGCCTTCGCGAGCCGGTTGCGGAGCTCACGAAGATGCTCTGCCAGGGGCATCCGCCCCTCGGGATCCTTCTCCTTGCTGCGGGCAGACTTCGGCAACCCACGTCCTCATCTCGTGCGGCGAGCCGGAAGCCTCCGGCCCTGCGTCAGCGCTTGGTCGTGTCCGTCGGCTCGGTGACCGGGCGGGAGCTGGTCACATCGCCGGGCGCGGCCTGGATGGTGCGCTGAGCCGGGGTCTGCTCGTCGGCCTTCGGCGGGCCGGCCGCGGCCGGGTCCTGGCCCTCCGACTTCATCGCCTTGGCCTCGCTCTTGAGGATGCGCGCGGACTTGCCCAGCGAGCGCGCCATGTCCGGAAGCTTCTTCGCGCCGAACAGCAGGATGATGACGACGAGGATGAGAATGATCTCGGGAGCTCCGAGCCTTCCGAACATAATTCTTTACCTTCTCACCGAGGCGGCTGGGGCGGGGTGCTGTCCGATCGCTCGGACATGTGTCCGACCGTCGTGTTGACAGCGATCGTAACGCTCAGGGGTGAACGCGGGACAATCCCTGTGCGTACTCCCGGTTTGCGGCCCGCGCCTCGTTCTCCGGACCGCGATCAGAAGCGTACCTGGCCCAACCGGGATGTTGACAGGCTCGAGTGACTCATTGCGCAACCCTGGAAGGACTCATACCGGGATCCGGGAAAGGTCACAGGGAGTCCACAGAACGCGCGGCCCCGACGGCCGCCCGCTCCAGGTCGTCGGCCGCACTGTTGATACGGCGTGCGGAATCCGTCACCTGCCTGCCGAGACGCTCCGCTTCCACAAACACACGGACAGCGAGCACGCCGAGGACGGCAATTCCCAGGAAACCCACAGCGATCGCGAACATCGGCCAGAACATGACGCCGACCTTAGACGGTCGAGTGCAGGCGCAAGGTCCGCACCCCGCCCCCGGTGAGAAGTTCGACGATGCGCTCACCCGCGGGCTTACGGACGGCCGAGCCGCACTCGGGGCAGGTGAAGAAGTAGAAGGTGGTGCGGCTCGACGCACCGATGGCCAGCCGTAGGGCACTCGCCCTGAGCTCGAAGTCGGTCCGGCAGTCGGGGCAGCCGGCCTTGAACATCACCTCGACCACCCTTCTCATCCCGGCGAACGCGGTCACGACCGTCATCTCCGGCGCCCCCGACGACTCCCCCGCCCGCTCCGACACCCCAGTCCTCTCCGACGCACCAGACATCGCCGACGTGGTCAAAGCCCCTGCTCCCGCCTGTCGTACGGTCCGCCCTGAACTCCCTGGGGCCGGTCGTCGCCCACCGACTCGGGTCCGTCGTAGGCGGCCAGCGCCTCGCGGGCCGCCCGGCGGGCACTGTCCGCCAGATCCTGCGGCGACACGATCCGTCCGTCGCGCCCCAGCCGCAGCGCCAGCCGTCGCAGCGACGCCGGGTCGGGAGTCCGCAAGGTGATACGCAGCCCACCGTCCGCAAGCTCATCCGCACTGTCGTGCGGGTAGTACTCCGCCACCCAGCGCCCGCCCGGGCCGACCTCGACGACCACCTCGGGATCCTCGGCCGCGGGCTGCACCAGGCCCTCGGAGAGATCCCGGAGCTCGACCTCGGGCGGCGCGGACGGCTCGTCGAGGATGCGGATCTCGGCGACCCGGTCGAGCCGGAAGGTGCGGCGCGCCTCGGAGCGGCGGCACCATGCCTCCACGTAGGTGTGTCCGACGCTGACCAGGCGGATCGGGTCGATCTCGCGCTCGGTGAGCTCGTCCCGTGAAGGCGAGTAGTAGCGGATCCACAGCCGACGTCGCTCGGAGATCGCCCGGTCGACGTCCGCGAAGACCCCACCCTCGGACTCGAAGGTCACCGAAAGGCGCGAGCTGGCACCCGCCGCCTCACCCGAGGCGGCCTCCACCTTGGCGGTGGCGCGCAGCAGCGCCTGCCGGTCACCCTCGCGCAGCCCGGGCAGCGTGGACACCGCACGGGCGGCCACCAGCAACGCGGTCGCCTCGTCGGCGGCGATGCGCAGCGGCTCGGCGACGTCATCCGGGTTGTGCCACCAGATACGGTCGCCGTCGGTGTCGATGTCGAGGAGATCGCCGCCGCGGAAGCTGGTCCCGCACAGCGGCAACACATCCAGGTCGGAGATCAGCTCGTCCTCGGTGATCCCGAAGGCCCGCGCGACATCACCGACGCGCGCGCCGGGGCGCTCGCGCAGATAGGTCACCAGGGACAGCATCCGCCGTGTCTGGTCGATCGCGTTCGTGGGTCTGGCCGGTTTTCCTGCCACTCTCCTACGTCCCCCTCAGCCCTTGGCCACGGCGCGCAGCCGGTCCACGACATCGGCCCGCAGCTCGGCGGGCTCCAGGACCACCACGTCGGGCCCGAACTCCACCAGCCAGGCGTCCAGACCATGCCCGTACGGAATCTCCAACTCGTCCCAGCCGCCACCCAGTTCCCGTACGGAGACGGCCTTGGCCCGCAGCGGGTAGCCCGAGCCGGTACGCAGCCGGATCCGCGCGGAGCGGTCGGCGATCTCCCCCGCCCAGCTCGCGACCGTCTCACGCACCGTGACCACGTCGGGCACCTCGGCCGTGTACCGCCCCGCGCGAGCCCGGACCTTGCCGGTGATCCGCGAGAGCCTGAAGACGCGCTCGGCGCCGCGGTCGCGGTCCCAGCCCGCGAGATACCAGTGGCCGCGCCAGCACTCCAGCGCCCACGGCTCGACATGGCGGGTCTCGGGGCGCGCGGCCGTCGCCTTCCGGTAGTCGAAGACGACGGGGCGGCGGTCACGGCAGGCGAGCATCAGCGGCTCGAAAGCCGCCTCGTGCACGGGAATGTGCGGTTCCAGGGCGCCATGGGCCTCGTACGGGTCCACGTCCTCGGGCAGCCCCGCGGCGCGCAGTTTCTGCAGGGCGCCGCTCGCCGCACCCGCGAGGCGGGCCTGCTGCCAGACCTTGGCGGCGAGGCCGAGGGCGGCGGCCTCCTCGGCGTCGAGGGTGATGGGCGGCAGCCGGTTGCTGTCACGGCGGGCGAGATAGCCGACCTCGCCGTCCAGGTTCTCGACCGTCTCGATGACCAGGCCGAGTTCGCGCAGATCGTCCTTGTCGCGCTCGAACATCCGGTTGAAGGAGTCGTCCGAGCCTGCTTCCAGATAGGCCTCGATGGACTCGCGCAACTCGCGCTTGCTGAGCGGCCGCCGGGTCCCCAGCAGACACAGCGCAAGGTTCATCAACCGCTCGGCCTTGGCAATGGCCATTGACGCCCTTCCCTATGGTGCTCCCGACCGATGACCGTACCGCTCCGGAGTGTCGTGGCAAAAGCCGAGGGCCCATGCCCGAACAGGCATGGGCCCCAGATGATCAGGTCCAGCCGGATCCCGATCACACTGCGGACGAAGATCGGACCGAAGTCGGACCGACATCCGATCTACGTGATGATCAGACCGCGACCAGGTCGCAGACGAAGATCAGCGTCTCACCGGGCCCGATCCGGCCACCGGCACCACGGTCGCCGTACGCGAGGTGCGCCGGGATGATCAGCTGGCGGCGGCCGCCGACCTTCATGCCCTGCACGCCCTTGTCCCAGCCGCTGATGACCTGGCCGACGCCGAGCTGGAACTCCAGCGGGGTGCCACGGTTCCAAGAGGCGTCGAACTCCTCGCCGGTGGAGAAGGCCACGCCCACGTAGTGGACCTTGACGAAGTCGCCGGCCTTGGCAACCGCGCCGTCGCCCTCCCAGATGTCCTTGATCTCGAGGTCCGCCGGGGGCTCGCCGCCCGGGAAGTCGATCTCGGGCTTCTCGATGCTCACGTCTCTAGCTCCTGCTTGTTCGCGTAAAGGCCTTCAGGCAACACCGACAGTCTCACATCCCCGTAGCGGTTACATCTTCGCCAGGATGTCGACCGAGAAGACCAGCGTGGAGTCCTTCTTGATGTCGCCGCCACTCGGCGGGCTGTCGCCATAACCCAGGGACGGCGGGATCACGATGAGGACGCGGCTGCCGACCTTCTTCCCGGTCAGACCCTGCGCCCAGCCCTTGACGACCTGCTGGAGCGAGAACGACGTCAGCGCGTCCCTGCTGTACGTCGAGTCGAACTCCTTGCCACCGTCCCAGAGCACACCCTTGTACTGCACCAGGACGCTGCTGTCCGCCGCCACCTCGTCACCGTCACCCTCGATGACGTAGGTCGCCACGAGCTCCGTCGGGGCGTCCGTCTTCGGTACCTCGATCGAGGGGGCCTCGCCATCGGTGTTGGTACCGACCTTCGGGAGGTCCGCGTCGCCCTGCGCGACGGTCTTGCCCTTGGCGGAGCTCTTCGCGTTGAAGGTGTCCTGGATGTCGACGACGAACACCAGCGTGTCGGTGCCCTTGATGCCCGCCTGCGTATTGCCCGACGTGCCATAACCCCAGGTCGGCGGAACGGCCATCTGGACCCGGCTGTCGACCTTCTTGCCCACCAGCGCATAGCGCCAGCCGTCGATGATGCCACCCTGGGCGAGCTGGATGACCAGCGGCGTCTTCCGGTCGTAGGAGTTGTCGAAGACCTTCCCGGAGGACCAGATCTGACCCAGGTAGTTGGCCTGGATGTAATCGTTCTCCGCGACCGTCCTGCCGCCGCCCGCGATGACCGTCTTGACCGCCAGATCCTTCGACGGGTCGCCACTGCCCTTGGCCACCGTCGGCTTCTCGTCGAACTTCGTCCCGGCGGTGATGGCCGGCAGCGGACCGTCGACGATCTTCGGCGGCGGGGCCGACGAGGCGGAGGCCGCGGCCGAGGCCGACGGGCTGCCGCTGGACTCGGCCTTGCCCGACTTGTCGTCACCGCATCCGGCGAGTGTGACCAGTCCAGCGGGAACGGCGATAAGGAGGGAGCGTCGGCGCACGGTGGGGGCCTCGTATCGATTGATCTTGGTTGATGGCGTGCGCGCAACTCTACGACGTGAGAAGGGCGCCGTACGAGAAACGTACGACGCCCCGCGTTGCGTTCCGGAACCCACCGGACGCGTGAAACTCACATTCCGGCGATCAGCTTCTCCACCCGGTCATCGACGGAACGGAACGGGTCCTTGCACAACACGGTGCGCTGTGCCTGGTCATTCAGCTTGAGATGAACCCAGTCGACGGTGAAATCACGACGCTGCTCCTGAGCACGCCGGATGAAGTCGCCACGCAGCCGCGCCCGAGTGGTCTGCGGCGGCACGGACTTGCCCTCGAAGATCTTCAAGTCGTTGCAGATCCGGGCGGCTTGCCCCTTCCTCTCCAACAGGTAGTACAGGCCACGACGACGGTGAATGTCGTGGTACGCGAGGTCTATCTGCGCGACCCGCGGGTGCGACATCGTCATATTGTGCTTGGCGCGGTACCGCTCGATGAGCTTGTACTTCATCACCCAGTCGATCTCGGTGCCGATCCGGTCGAGGTCCTCGGCCTCGATCGCGTCGAGGGTACGACCCCACAGCTCGAGCACCTGCTCGACGGTACCGGTGCGGATGCCGCGACGCTCGCAGAAGTCCACAGCCTTCTCGTAGTACTCACGCTGCACTTCCAGCGCGGAGGCCTCCCGGCCACTGGCCAGCCGCACCTTGCGACGGCCCGTGATGTCGTGGCTGACCTCGCGGATCGCCCGGATCGGGTTCTCCAGGGTGAGGTCACGCATCACCGTGCCCGCCTCGATCATGCGCAGCACCAGATCGGTGGCGCCGACCTTGAGCAGCATGGTCGTCTCGGACATGTTCGAGTCGCCGACGATGACATGCAGCCGGCGGTAGCGCTCGGCGTCGGCGTGCGGTTCGTCGCGCGTGTTGATGATGGGCCGGGAGCGCGTCGTCGCGGAGCTGACGCCCTCCCAGATGTGCTCGGCACGCTGGCTGACGCAGTACACGGCGCCGCGCGGAGTCTGCAGCACCTTGCCCGCGCCGCACAGCAGCTGCCTCGTGACGAGGAACGGAATGAGAATGTCCGCGAGTCGGGAGAACTCCCCGTGCCGGGCCACCAGATAGTTCTCGTGACACCCGTAGGAGTTGCCCGCAGAGTCCGTGTTGTTCTTGAACAGGTAGACGTCGCCCGCGATTCCTTCCTCGTGCAGGCGTCGTTCGGCGTCCACCAGGAGTCCTTCGAGAATGCGCTCGCCGGCCTTGTCGTGGGTGACGAGCTCCGTCACGTTGTCACATTCGGGTGTCGCGTATTCCGGATGTGATCCCACGTCGAGATAGAGGCGGGCACCGTTCCGCAGAAAGACATTGCTGCTGCGGCCCCATGACACGACACGGCGGAAGAGGTACCGCGCCACCTCGTCGGGAGACAGGCGGCGCTGTCCCCTGAACGTACACGTGACGCCGTACTCGTTCTCCAGCCCGAAAATGCGGCGGTCCATGACTGAACATTACGCCCGATCCCCCGAGCTGAAACGGGGTTCGACAGCACGGTTTGGATCATTTTCCGATGAGACCGCAACTACCGCACCCTCCCCGGTAGCTGCGAGGACCCGCCCCGTGGCCAGCAGAACCACCAGCGCTGCGGCCCCCGCGGCACCCGGTACGGCGAACCCCCACACCGTCCCACCCGACTCGACGACCGGGCCCGCCAGGCCCGTTCCCACCGACGCTCCCACGGTGAACGTCGTCACAAGCCAGGAGAACGCCTCGGTGACCGTGCCCCTCGGCGCATGCCGGTCCACAATGATGAAAGCGCAGGCGATACACGGCGCCAGGAAGACCCCGGCGAGCGCCGAGAGCGCCGTCATGGCGACCGCGTCCGGCAGCAGCAGGAGCGGGAGATAACACACCGCCAAAAGCGCGACGAGCACGCGCAGCCGCCGCTCCGGGGCGTCCGTCCACTGCCGCGCCCCGTACGCGGTACCGCCGACGAGGGCGCCGAGCCCCAGCGCCGCCATCAGCCAGCCGTACACCGCGTCCCCGCCGTGACCGTCGGCGTACGACACTCCGGCGACGGTGATGGACCCGAGCGCGATACCGACAAACAGGAACGCACCCAACAGGGCCAGCAGTCCCGGGGAGCGCAACGCGCCGAGCCAGTGCGCCTCGCGCGGTGCCGAGCGCCACGCGCGCGAGGGCGGCGAGACGACCACCCAGAGGGCACCCAGGAGACCGATGACGTTCAGGACGAGCAGCGCGGCCTGGGCCGACCAGAGCGACACGCACAACGTCACGAGCAACGGCCCCACGGTGAACATCACTTCCTGCGCCACCGCGTCCATCGCGTACGCCGTGTGCACCTGCCCCTCCCCGCGCAGGACAGCGGGCCACAGGGCACGCAGGCCACCCTCCAGGGGTGGCGTGAAGAGCCCGGCGACGGCCATGGAGAGATACGCCAACGGCAGCGGGTCCGTGCCCGAGCACGCGAAGACCGCCATGCCGAGGGCGGAGACCAGGGCGGCGGGGAGTTGGACGCGCGGCTGCCCGTAGAGATCCACGAGGCGCCCGAGCAGCGGCTGCCCCACGGCATTGGCCACCCCGTACACGGCGGCGAGCGCACCGGCCAGGCTGTACGTGCCACCCTCCGCGCGAATGAAGAGCACCACGGCGATGGCGGCGGTCGCGTTCGGCAACCGCCCTATGAGGGTGCCGGTGAGCAGCCGAGCGGCGTGCTTCGCCCTGAGGATCTCCAGGTATCCCGCGACCATGCCGCCACCTTCTCCGCCGAGTACCCGAGACGGCCCAGCCTCAGGTTTTACGTATAACGTCCCGCGTCATACGTACCATGTGCCCAGTCCGCGAGTCCAGACGAAAGAGCAGGCCCACGGTGGCACGAGGTAGCACCCGCCCCACAAGCCGTGACGTCGCCCAGGCCGCCGGGGTCTCCCAGGCCGCCGTCTCCCTTGTCCTGGGCGAGAAGTGGCGCGGCCGGGTCTCCGAGACCACGGCCGGCCGCGTCCGCGAAGCCGCCCAGGAGCTCGGCTACCGCCCGAACCTCGCCGCCCGCAACCTACGCCTGGGCCGCACCCGCACCGTCCTCCTCGTCGTCCCCGCCCTCACCACCGAGTTCTTCGCCGGCGTCTACACCGGCGCGGCCCGCGTCGCCTCCGCACACGGCTTCGGCGTCGTCCTCTACCCCTCCCCCGAAGGCATCGGCCCCGCCCGCGACCCCTTCGGCTCCGCACAGGCCGCACTGGACGGCGTCATCGCCTCCTCCATGGCCGCCGACGCCCTCACCGCCATCCGCGGCGACCAACTGCCCCTCGTGATGCTCGACAGCGACCCGGAAGGCAGCCTCGGCGCCGCCACGGTCAACCTGGACATCGCCGACGGCGCCCGACAGGTGGCCGACCACCTGCTGACCCTGGGACACCGCCGCTTCCTCCACCTGGCGGCCGACATCCCCTCCTGGACGTTCGAGGTACGCGCCCGAGAACTCACCGCACGCCTCGGCCAGGTCCCCGGCACCGAGCTGCGCACCACCCGCGCCCCGATCACCATCGACGACGCCCTCACCGCCGCGGCAACCGCCCTCGCCGCCCCCGGCCCCCGCCCCACCGCACTCGTCTGCGACGACGACAAACTCGCCGCCGGCGCCTACAAGGCGGCCCGCCGCCTGGGCCTGCGCATCCCCGACGACATCTCGATCACCGGTCTCGACGACCTGGCCCTGGCCCGCGCCATCGACCCCGAGCTCACCACCGTCCGCCTCGACGCCGAACTCTTCGGCGAACGCGGCATGGAAGCCCTCCTGGCCGTCCTGGACGGCCGCACACCCCCCGCGGGCGACATCCCGGTCCAGCTCGTCGTACGAGGCTCCACGGCGGCACCAAGAGCCTGACCGCAGCCCCACAGGCCCCCGGAAACGCCGCGTGCCCCGGCCGATACAGGCCGGGGCACGCGATGGGCGGGGTGGAGCGGGGTGGAAACGAGGGTCACTCCTCGTCTTCGGCGTCCTCGGCCTCCGTGGCGGTCGACGCACCGTCCGCCTCCAGCAGACGAGCCAGCTGACGGCCGACGATCCGCTTGAACTTACGCTGCTGCGGACGCGTCCGGTCCAGGATGGCGACCTCCAGACGCTCCGCGGGAATCTCCCGCTCGCCGCCGTTCGGCTCCCGCGACAGGGACTGCACGGCCAGCTTGAGCGCCTCGGCGAGGCTCATGCCGTCCTCGTGGCGCTGATCCAGATAGGTGCTGATCTGCTCCGCATTACCGCCGACCGCGACCGAACCGTGCTCGTCCACGATCGAACCGTCATGCGGAAGCCGATAGATCTGATCACCCTCGGGGGTCTCCCCCACCTCGGCGACGACCAACTCCACCTCGTACGGCTTCTCGGCCGCGGAGGAAAAAATCGTACCCAGTGTCTGGGCGTACACATTGGCGAGACCGCGGGCGGTCACGTCATCACGGTCATAGGTGTAACCACGCAGATCGGCATACCGCACACCACCGATCCGCAGATTCTCGTATTCGTTGTACTTACCGGCGGCCGCGAAACCGATCCGGTCATAGATCTCGCTGAACTTGTGCAGCGCGCGGGACGGGTTCTCGCCGACGAACACGATGCCGTCGGCGTACTGCAGCACGACGAGGCTGCGACCGCGAGCGATGCCCTTACGGGCGTACTCCGCCCGGTCCGCCATGGCCTGCTGGGGTGAAACATAGAACGGCGTCGACACCGGTTATCCATCCCTTTCCGTCGAAGTCACTGGGTCACCTTGGTAAAAAGAGCCGGGCTCAGAGCAGCGCGGCCCGCGGGCCGTCGGGCTGCTCCATGCGCCGCTCCAGGATCGAGCGGGCGATCTCGGAGGACTCGTCGTCGGTGAGACGACGGAATCCCTCATCGGTGATCACGGTGACGATCGGATAGATCCGGCGGGCGACATCGGGACCACCGGTCGCCGAGTCGTCGTCGGCCGCGTCGTACAGGGCCTGGATGACGAGCGTCGTAGCCTGCTCCTCGGTCAGGTCCTTGTCGTACAGCTTCTTCATGGCGCTGCGCGCGAACAGCGAGCCGGAACCGGTGGCCGCGAAGCCGTGCTCCTCGGAACGGCCGCCTGTGACGTCGTAGGAGAAGATGCGGCCCTTCTCGCGGTCCACGTCGTAGCCCGCGAAGAGGGGGACGACGGCGAGGCCCTGCAGAGCCATGCCGAGGTTCGAACGGATCATCGTGGAGAGGCGGTTGGCCTTGCCCTCCAGGGAGAGCGTGGTGCCCTCGACCTTCTCGAAATGCTCCAGCTCCAGCTGGAACAGCTTCACCATCTCGACGGCGAGACCCGCGGTGCCGGCGATACCGACGGCCGAGTACTCGTCCGCCGGGAACACCTTCTCGATGTCCCGCTGCGCGATGACGTTGCCCATGGTGGCCCGCCGGTCACCGGCGAGGACCACACCGCCGGGGAACGTGGCGGCGACGATGGTCGTGCCGTGCGGGGCCTCGATCACGCCCTGGACGGGCGGCAGCTGCCGCTTGCCCGGGAGCATCTCCGGCTGATGGTCGGCCAGGAAGTCCATGAAGGACGACGACCCAGGCGTCAGGAAGGCAGCCGGTAGACGCCCGGTGCTACGAGTGTTGGCTTCCACGCGTTTCCTTCCAGGTAATCGGCAGCTCGGTACGCCGCTTCGGGGTCGTCCCTCAACAGTCCGAGGCCGGAATTGCAGTTGAAGCACAGTACGCCACGGACCCTACCCGTCTCGTGGCAGTGATCCACCTGGACTGCCGGGGCTTTCAAGCAGATCGCACAGAGCCCCTTTTGAGAGGCGATCATCTCGTCACGTTCGGCGGTCATGCCGTACTTGCGCCACAGGTGAGCCGCAGGCGCCGCCGCCGCTCTGCAGACCTTGCTCCTGCTTCCTGCAGTGACAGTCGGTTGCGCAATCCCGGCAATGGCGTTGCAAACCATCGAGGTTCGTCCGCTTACGGGAGAAGGCTGCGTGCGGCTTGCTCTCGCCGCACCGCACACAGCGCTTCAGCTGCCCCCGCTCGATCACTCACCCACCCCACACCTTCACTTCGAAGGCAAAAGTGGACCTCGACCTTTACTGTCCACCCTTTTGAACGAATGAGCGAACGAAATCCTCTGCATTCTCCTCGAGGACATCGTCAATCTCGTCCAGAACCGAGTCGACGTCGTCGCTCAGCTTCTCCTGGCGCTCCTTGAGGTCTTCCGAAGCCTGTGCGTCTTGCGCCTGCTCCTCGACCTCCTCGGTGGAACGCGTCGCCTTCTGCTGTCCGCCGCCGGTGTCCTTGGTCGCCATACCCTCACCCCGCTCGGTTCGACGTTCTTGATCAGACCCTACAAGCAGGGTCCGACATCGGCCCCGCAGTTGCTACAACGTCCGGGAGCCACCTCGATGATTCCCGGACGTCGCGTCTTTCCACCCCGATCGACCCTGTGGGCTCGCGGGGCCGTTCAGTTGCCCGACAGGACCCTGACCAGGTCTTCTGCGGTGCGGCAGCGGTCGAGGAGCTCCTTGACGTGATTACGCGTTCCGCGAAGCGGCTCGAGGGTTGGGACGCGCTGGAGCGAGTCCCGGCCCGGCAGATCGAAGATCACCGAGTCCCAGGAGGCCGCCGCGACGTCGTCCGCGTACTGTTCGAGACAGCGTCCACGGAAGTACGCACGCGTATCCTCCGGCGGCTTCGTGCGGGCCCGCTCGACGTCCTGCTCGTCCAGGAGCCGCTTCATCTTGCCGCGCGCCGCGAGACGGTTGTAGAGGCCCTTCTCGGCACGCACGTCGGCGTACTGGAGGTCGACCAGGTGCAGCCGGGCGGCGTCCCAGTCGAGGCTGTCGCGGCGGCGGTAGCCCTCCATGAGCTCCCGCTTGGCGACCCAGTCGAGCTCGCCCGAGAGGCTCATCGGGTCGTTCTCGAGGCGGTTGAGGGTGTCCTCCCAGCGGAGCAGGACGTCCTTGGTCTGGTCGTCCGCGTCGGCCCCGAAGCGCTCCTCCACATACTTGCGCGACAGCTCGAAGTACTCCATCTGAAGCTGGACCGCGGTGAGTGTGCGGCCACTACGGAGCGTGACAAGTCGCTTCAGGGTGGGGTCGTGCGAGACCTGGTGGAGGGTGCGTACGGGCTGGTCGACGGCGAGATCCACCGCGATGAAGCCGTCCTCGATCATGGACAGGACCAGAGCCGTGGTGCCCAGCTTCAGATAGGTCGAGATCTCCGACAGGTTCGCGTCGCCGATGATCACGTGCAGGCGGCGGTACTTCTCGGCGTCCGCGTGCGGCTCGTCACGCGTGTTGATGATGGGGCGCTTCAGGGTGGTCTCGAGGCCCACCTCGACCTCGAAGTAGTCGGCGCGCTGGCTGAGCTGGAAGCCGTGTTCGTGGCCGTCCTGGCCGATACCGACGCGGCCCGCTCCGGTGACGACCTGACGGGACACGAAGAACGGCGTGAGGTGGCGCACGATGTCCGAGAAGGGGGTCTCCCGCTTCATCAGGTAGTTCTCGTGCGTGCCGTAGGAGGCGCCCTTGTTGTCGGTGTTGTTCTTGTAGAGGTGGATCGGCTGGGCGCCGGGGAGCTGGGCCGCGCGTTCCGCGGCCTCCGCCATGATGCGCTCGCCGGCCTTGTCCCACAGGACGGCGTCCAGCGGGTTGGTGACTTCGGGGGCGCTGTATTCGGGGTGTGCGTGGTCCACGTACAGCCGTGCGCCGTTGGTGAGGATGACATTGGCGAGGCCGATGTCCTCGTCGGTGAGCTGGCTGGAGTCGGCGGCCTCGCGTGCGAGGTCGAAACCTCGCGCGTCCCGCAGCGGGTTCTCCTCCTCGAAGTCCCAGCGGGCGCGGCGCGCCCGGTGCATCGCCGCCGCGTAGGCGTTGACGATCTGGGACGAGGTGAGCATGGCATTGGCGTTGGGGTGGCCGGGGACGGAGATCCCGTACTCCGTCTCGATGCCCATTACTCGCCGTACGGTCATGCGGCCCTCCTTGCCCGGCGGCGCCCTCGGTCGGGGACGCTGCTCAAGTACCGCTGGTGCTCCGGTGCGTGTGCGGTGCCCGTCCCCGCAACGCGCGACTCGGCGGTACGAAAGAGCCTAGAACGCCTTTGCGCTGGTGGGGAGATCATTTGCGTCATTGCTCTGCTCCAGCCGTGACGCGGAAAACAGTCGGCTGCGGGCACCCGTGGTGGGCACCCGCAGCCGCCCCGTCTTTTACAGGTACTGACCGGTGTTCGCCACCGTGTCGATGGAGCGTCCGGTGTCCGCGCCCTGCTTTCCGGTGACGAGCGTACGGATGTAAACGATCCGTTCGCCCTTCTTTCCGGAGATCCGGGCCCAGTCGTCCGGGTTGGTGGTGTTGGGCAGGTCCTCGTTCTCCTTGAACTCGTCCACGCATGCCTGGAGGAGGTGGGAGACCCGTAGGCCCTTCTGGTTCTGTTCGAGGAAGGCCTTGATCGCTGCCTTCTTGGCGCGGCCCACGATGTTTTCGATCATGGCGCCGGAATTGAAGTCCTTGAAGTAGAGGACTTCCTTGTCGCCGTTGGCGTAGGTGACCTCGAGGAAGCGGTTTTCCTCGGACTCGGCGTACATCTGTTCCACGGCGGTCTGGATCATGCCGTGGACGGTGGCCGCGCGGTCCCCGCCGTGTTCTCCGAGGTCGTCGGAGTGCAGCGGGAGGCGTTGGGTGAGGTACTTGGCGAAGATGTCCTTGGCTGCCTCGGCGTCCGGGCGCTCGATCTTGATCTTCACATCGAGGCGTCCGGGGCGCAGGATCGCGGGGTCGATCATGTCCTCGCGGTTGGAGGCGCCGATCACGACCACGTTCTCCAGGCCTTCCACGCCGTCGATCTCGGCGAGCAGCTGGGGGACGATGGTGTTCTCCACGTCCGAGCTGACGCCTGATCCACGGGTGCGGAAGAGGGATTCCATCTCGTCGAAGAAGACGATGACGGGGGTGCCCTCGCTGGCCTTCTCACGAGCACGCTGGAAGACGAGGCGGATCTGCCGCTCGGTCTCGCCGACGTACTTGTTGAGGAGCTCGGGGCCCTTGATGTTGAGGAAGAAGCTCTTGCCGGTGGCTTGGCCGGTGACTTCGGCGACCTTCTTGGCCAGCGAGTTGGCGACGGCCTTGGCGATGAGCGTCTTTCCGCATCCGGGGGGCCCGTACAGCAGGACGCCCTTGGGCGGCCGCAGTTCGTGCTCCTTGAAGAGGTCGGGGTAGAGGTAGGGGAGCTCGACCGCGTCGCGGATCAGTTCGATCTGGTTTCCCAGGCCGCCGATCTGCTCGTAGCCGATGTCCGGGACCTCTTCGAGGACGAGTTCCTCGACCTCGCTCTTCGGGACAACTTCGTAGACATAGCCGGAACGGGGTTCGAGAAGCAGGGCGTCGCCGGGGCGGATGATGACGTCCAGCAGCGGCTCGGCGAGCCGTACCACCCGTTCCTCATCGGTGTGCCCCTGCACGAGGGCGCGTTCGCCGTCCTCGAGGATTTCCTTGAGGGTGACGATGTCGCCGACGCTCTCGTACTCCATGGCCTCGACCACGTTGAGGGCTTCGTTGAGCATCACTTCCTGGCCGCGCCTGAGCTCTTCGAGCTCGACGCTGGGGCTGACGTTCACCCGGAGCTTGCGGCCCCCGGTGAAGATGTCGGCCGTGCCGTCCTCGTTCGCCACGAGGAAGACACCGAAGCCTGCCGGTGGCTGTGCGAGCCGGTCGACTTCTTCCTTGAGGGCCACGATCTGGTCGCGGGCCTCACGGAGCGTGTTGGCGAGCCGCTCGTTCTGTGCGGACACGCCGGCCAGGTTGGTCTGCAGCTCGACGATCCGCTCTTCGAGAATCCTCGTGTGCCGCGGAGAGTCGGCGAGCTTGCGTCGCAGGACGGCGATCTCCTGCTCAAGGTAGGCAACCTGCCCGGCAGGGTCATCGGACCCTCGTCCCGGGCGGATGCCGCGGTTCATGTCGTCGTCGTGGGCTGCCACGGTCCTCACCTCCTCCAAGGGGAGCTGGACGCTTCCAGACCCTACCTGGGTGGGTGTCGATTGAAACCCCTAGATCACAAAGACTGTAGGGGCGTGTCCGATCTTCACCCTTGCGCTCTCCCTCACGCCAGGGGAATACCCACCGAACATGATTGGGAAGCGGGCGGAGGTAGGGTCGAAGTGTTCAACACCCGTCAGAGCTGGCCCGATTCCCCAGTCCTCGGATCGCTCGACGCAGGAAATGGCAGGAGAAATGACCGTGCAGCAGGAGGCCGGAACCGACGGCGAGGCGCTCGAGGTCTGGATTGACCAGGATCTCTGTACCGGTGACGGGATCTGCGCCCAGTACGCACCGGAGGTCTTCGAGCTGGACATCGACGGTCTGGCCTACGTGAAGAGCCCCGATGACGAGTTGCTGCAGGCCCCGGGTGCGACAACGCCCGTACCGCTGACGCTTCTGCGTGATGTCGCCGACTCCGCGAAGGAGTGCCCGGGTGACTGCATTCACGTACGTCGGGTTTCGGACAGCGTCGAGGTCTACGGTCCCGACGCGGAGTGACCTTGCGGGCACTCCACGTGACGACTTGTCTCTTTTCTCACATGCCTCTCATACGCTCTGGGCGCCGGACGGTGTCGAGCGGATGAACGCGTCGTTCTTCCACTGCCACTTGGCGTGGTCCTTCACGTCCGGGCAGCAACTCGGTACATCGGACGAGGAGTAGCCGAGCAGGGTCGCCGTGATGGTGCCGTCACGTACCGTGAAGTCCGTGACGGTGAGGCGGTCCTTGGGGTCGACCAGGGTGGCCACGACGCGTGGTTTCTTCGCGCCGGAGGCCTGGGTGAGGACGTAAACGCCGTTGGGTGGGGTGCCCGAGCCGGCGTCGCAGCGGACCACGGCCACCGTCTCCGGGTTACCGTCGCCGTCGAGGTCTCCGGAGGCCTTCTTCTGGACGATGGCCTTGGTCGGCCCGCATTCGATCGGGAACGTGACGCCGGTGGGGTCCGGGGGCGTTGTCGTGGCTGGGGCGGGCTTCGCCTCGGGGCCTGACTGGGCGGCGGTCGCCGATCCGGGTTGCAGGACCGAGGAGAGGGCGACGACCGCGGCCAGGGCGGTGGCTGTGGCGAGCCAGTGGATGGGGCGGGTGTGCGTGTGTGCCAGTTCCGGGACGACGGATTGCTGCACTAGGAGCGTCTCCTGGGAGGGCTGTGGCGGTGGGGTGGCCAGCATGGTGCCACACGTCACAGTGGGGCGGAACGGCGGGGTCCGCACTTCTGGCGGTGTGTCAACGGAAAAGCGCTGTGGCCGAGTTCCGGGAGGGTCCCGGGAACTCGGCCACAGCGGTGGTGCGTTGGGTACGTCGGCGGCGGGTGCCGCGGGTCAGGTCAGCGGCCTGAGCCGCCGTCGGCGTTCGGGCCCGCGTAGTCGTCGCCGTACGCGCCCTTGGCGGGGCGGCGGCGGCGCATGGGCGGCTCGACGCCGTCCGCGAGGCGGCGAGCGGTGAGGAGGAAGCCGGTGTGGCCGATCATCCGGTGGTCGGGGCGGACGGCCAGGCCCTCGATGTGCCAGTTGCGGATCATCGATTCCCAGGCGGTCGGCTCGTTGAAGGAGCCGATCTCGCGGATGGACTCGACGGTCCGGGCGAGCTGGGTGGTGGTGGCGACGTAGCAGCACAGGATGCCGCCGGGGACGAGCGCCTTGGAGACGGCCTCGAGGCACTCCCAGGGGGCGAGCATGTCGAGGATGACACGGTCGACGTCGGTGTCGCTCAGGTTGTCCTGGAGGTCGCCGACGGTGAGCTGCCAGGCCGGGTGCGGTCCGCCGAAGTAGCGCTCCACGTTCTGCTGGGCGATCTCCGCGAAGTCCTCGCGGCGCTCGTAGGAGTGCAGCATGCCCTGGTCGCCGATGGCGCGCAGCAGGAAGCTGCTGAGCGAGCCGGAGCCGACGCCCGCTTCCACGACGCGTGCGCCGGGGAAGATGTCGGCGAAGGCCAGGATCTGCCCCGCGTCCTTGGGGTAGACCACGGCGGCGCCGCGGGGCATGGACAGGACGTAGTCGGGGAGCAGGGGGCGCAGCGCGAGATAGGCGACGTTCCCCGTGGTGCGGACAACGCTGCCCTCGGGAGCACCGATCAGCTCGTCGTGCGGGAAGGAACCCTTGTGGGTGTGGAAGTTCTTCCCGGCCTCGAGCGTGAACGTGTAGTGGCGGCCCTTGGGGTCGGTCAGCTGAACCTGGTCCCCGACCTTGAAGGGCCCGCGCCTGCGGGCGGCACCGGTCGGTTCGGACATGTGACCAGCCTACCGGTCCCTACGCGGGGCGCCGACCATGGGATGTGGGTGCGGCCGTTGCGGGTGATGCGTGGCCGGCCGCGCCCACGCGGGGAGCCGCACAGGCACAGCCCCTGCGTCCGTGACGGGGCGCTCAGGAGGGCCTGGCCATTGCTTTCACGAACGCTCGCTCCACGTCTGCCGCCGACAGGACTCCGTAGATCTCGCCGGAGTCCTCCACCACCAGGTATTCGGTGGCGGGGGAGGCGCGGAGGGCGTCGAGGAGGTCTTCGCCGGCGAGTTCGGCGGAGACGCGCATGCCGTCGGTGAGGTCCTGGGCGAGGCCGCTGACGGCGACCCAGGGGCGGCGGTGCTCCGGTACGCCGACGATGGCGGCCTCACGGACGAGGGAGAGGGGTTCGCCGTGGGCGTCGACGACGACGAGGGCGCGGGCTCCGGCGTCGTTGGCGCGGCGCAGGGCTTCGGAGAGCGGGGTGTTGGTCTCGACGGGGACCGCGCGCCGGGTGAGTGCGCGGGCCCGCAGTTCGGGCAGGTGTTCGCGCAGTCGAGCCATGCGGAGGCTGTTGCCGGCGCCGGTCCAGATGATCGCGGCGAGGATCGCGGCGAGCAGGGCGTCGGTGACGGTGTCCATGCCGCCCATGGTGTCCTGGGTTTCGCCGAGTGCTCCGGACTGGGTGAGCAGGGGCAGTCCGATCAGTACGGAGACGGCGAGGGCGCGGCCGACCCAGGCGGCGGCGACGGTGCCGCTCATCGGCTTGCCGGTGATCTTCCAGACGACGGCGCGGAGCATGCGGCCGCCATCGAGGGGCAGGCCGGGAAGCAGGTTGAAGGCGGCCACGATCAGGTTGGAGATCATCAGGCCGGCCAGGAGGACGCCGGGGACCGTGTCGCGCTCGACGGCCTGCATGGCGAGGTAGAAGACGCCGGAGAGGACGAGGGAGAGCAGGGGGCCGACGAAGGCCAGGACGAACTCCCGGCCGGGGGTGTCCGACTCCTTCTCGATCTCCGAGACCCCACCGAAGAACTGCAGCTGGATCCGGCGTACCGGCAGTTTGAAGCGCAGGGCGGCGACCGTGTGGGCCAGTTCGTGGACCAGGACGGAGGCGTAGAAGGCGACCGCGAAGAAGAGGGAGACGAGGTAGCGCAGGGCGCCGAGTTCGGGCAGTACGCGGTCGATCTGGCCGCCGAACACCCAGGTGATCAGGGCTGCCACGAGGAACCAGCTGGGGGCCACGTAGACGGGCACGCCGAACGGTCGCCCCATCAGCAGACCGCCGCCGGGTTCCCGGCCGCGCCGCGGGGGCTGCCCCTTGCCGGGGCGGGTGCCGGACCGGGCGAGGGTGCGGGGGTACGGGGCGGGGTCGACGGGGGTCGGCCGGTCCGCCGGGGGAGGCGTCGGTACGGGTTCGGGGGTGCTGTCGGTCGAGGGGCCGGGGTGTTTCTGGGCCTCGTCCAAGGATCCGTCGCGGGTCTCGGCCTCGCCCGTGGTGTCTGTGGGTGCGCTGTTCGCGCCTGAGGCGGGGTCGGATTCGCGGCCGGGTTCGCCCGGTTCGGTGGGCGTCGGCCCGGTGGGGCGCTCGTCCCGCTCCGGTCCGGGGCGCGTGGTGTCCGCGGCCGAGGTCGGGGGGACCTGTGGCTCCCCGTGGCGCTCGGTCGCTTCGTCGGTGCCGGACCGCGGCTGCCCGCTCCCGCCGCTCTCGTCCACGATGTCCCCTCGTTCGAAGCGTCCCCCGCTCCCGACCATGCGGAGCAGGAGGGTCTGTGGTCGATGGTATGCGGCCGTCGCGGCGCGTTCCGCCCCGGCACCCCCTCTGTTTTCCGCGCCGTCGCCCGAGCCGCCGGGTCGCGACCGGTTTCGCTCTTTCCCGGCCGTGGGGGTGGGGGTTATCCCCCGGAATGGCGCAGTGCTGTCAGTGGCACGCCGTAGGGTCTGTCGTCATGGAAACCAGCACTGAGGGCGTCGCGGAGACCGGCACCGACAGCGCCGTCGTACGGTCCGATTCGGCCGGGTCGACCGAGCGGGCCGGGGCGGCCGAGACCGTCGGGGCCGTCGCGGCGGTGCCGCCGGCCTCGCTGTCGCCCTCGCGCGCCTCCGACTTCATGCAGTGTCCGCTGCTCTACCGGTTCCGGGTGATCGACAAGCTCCCGGAGAAGCCGAGCGAGGCGGCGACCCGGGGCACGCTGGTGCACGCGGTGCTGGAGCGGCTCTTCGACACCCCGGCGACGGAGCGGACGGCTCCGCGCGCCAAGTCCCTGATCCCCGGCCAGTGGGATCGGCTGCGCGAGTCCAGGCCGGAGGTCGTGGAGCTGTTCGCCGACGACCCCGAGGGTGAGCGGCTGACGCGCTGGCTGGGCGAGGCCGAGCGGCTGGTCGAGCGCTGGTTCACGCTGGAGGATCCGACCCGGCTGGAGCCGGCGGAGCGCGAGCTGTTCGTCGAGGCGCGGCTCGATTCCGGGCTGAAGCTGCGCGGGATCATCGACCGCGTCGATGTGGCGCCGACGGGCGAGGTCCGGATCGTCGACTACAAGACGGGAAAGGCGCCGCGGCCGGAGTACGCCGAAGGCGCCTTGTTCCAGATGAAGTTCTACGCCCTGGTGGTGTGGCGGTTGAAGCAGGTGGTTCCGCGTCGGCTCCAGCTCGTCTATCTCGGCAGCGGCGACGTGCTGACGTACGACCCGGTGGTCGCGGATCTGGAGCGGGTCGAGCGCAAGCTGCTCGCGCTGTGGGAGGCGATCGGGCAGGCCACCGAGACGGGTGACTGGCGACCGCGGCCCACCAAGCTGTGCGGCTGGTGCGATCACCAGGCGGTATGTCCGGAATTTGGCGGTACTCCCCCGCCTTATCCGCTGCCGGTGCGCAAGGCGAGCCCCTCTTCGACCGGGGGTCCGGGGGGTGCCCCCGGGACGGCATAGCCGCTGCCGGTCAGGGCGCCCGAGTCGGGCCGGACCGCGCAGGGCAGAATGGGGCCGGACTAGCGAAGGAGACTTACGTGGCCATCCGCGTCCTACTGGTCGACGACCAGCCGCTGCTGCGTACCGGCTTCCGGATGATCCTGGAAGCGGAGCAGGACCTTGCGGTCGTCGGCGAGGCCGGTGACGGTCTCCAGGCACTCGATCAGGTACGTGCCCTGCAGCCCGATGTTGTTCTGATGGACATCCGTATGCCCCGGATGGACGGGGTGGAAGCGACCCGGCAGATCACCGGGCCCGGGCGGGACGGCCCGGCGAAGGTGCTCGTGCTGACGACCTTCGATCTCGACGAGTACGTGGTGGAGGCGTTGCGCGCGGGTGCCAGCGGCTTCCTGCTCAAGGACGCGCCGGCCAATGAGCTGGTGCAGGCGATCCGAGTGGTCGCGGCGGGTGAGGCGATGCTCGCGCCGAGTATCACGCGTCGGCTTCTGGACAAGTACGCGGGGCATCTGCCGTCCGGTGACGAGCCCCTGCCCGACACGCTGCACACCCTCACGGAGCGCGAGGTCGAGGTGCTGAAGCTGGTGGCGCGGGGCCTGTCGAACGCGGAGATCGCCGCCGATCTCTTCGTCAGCGAGACCACGGTCAAGACGCATGTGGGGCACGTCCTCACCAAGCTGGGGCTGCGCGACCGGGTGCAGGCCGCGGTGTACGCGTACGAGAGCGGATTGGTGCGCCCCGGGGCGCAGTGAAAGCCCACAGCACCACGATGTGACACCCACAGCACGACGAACGCCGAGGGCGCCCCCTTCCGGGAAGGGGGCGCCCTCGGCGTTCGTCGTGCCGGAATCAGTCCTTGCTGATCTCCCAGAACCGGAACACCGTCGAGGCGTCGAGGCAGTACTCGAGGCCGTAGACGTTGTCCCGCACGATCGCGTACTGCTTGGCCTGCCAGATCGGGAGGACCGGGACCTGCTCGGCCACGATGTCCTGGAGCTTGCCGTATTCGGATTCGGTCGAGGCGCGGTCGGCCTGGGCGGCCGTCTCCGGGATGATCCGACCGGTGATCGTGCTGTTGGTGAAGTTGTTGCTCAGCACGTTGCCCTCGCCGAAGAAGGGGGCCGTGAAGTTGTCGGGGTCCGGGTAGTCGGGCACCCAGCCCTTCACGTAGACGCCGTACTTGCCCTTGGCGATGTCCTTCTCGTACTGGTCGAAGGCGACGGACTTGACGGTCGCGTCGAACAGCCCGCTCGCGTTGAGCTGCTGGGCGATCGCCTTGAACTCCTGGTCGGTGGCGGGTCCGTAGCGCGACGGCGTCGACCAGAGGGTGAGCTTCACCTTGTCGGTGATGCCCTCGGCCTGGAGCGCGGCCGCGGCCTTCGCCTTCGAGGGGCGGGCGCCGTAGGTGTCGAAGAAGGCCGTGTTGTGGCCCGTGATACCGGCCGGGATGATCGAGTAGAGGGGGGTCGCCGTGTCCTGGTAGACCTCGTCGACCAGGGCCTCGCGGTCGAGCAGATAGGCGATGGCCTTGCGTATCCCGAGCCGGCCGGTGACCGGGTCGTCCATGTTGAAGACCAGGTGCTGGACCTCGGCGCTGGTGCCCTCGACGATGTCGACGCCCTTGCCGGTGGAGGTGTCGTTGTCGATGTCCGCGATGTCGTCGGCGGCGAGACCTCGGTAGGCGACGTCGACCTCGTTGTTCAGCAGCGCCTTCTTCAGGGCGGACTGGTCGCCGTGGAAGAACTCCAGCGTGACGCCGGAGTTCTTCACGGTGGCGGTGCCCTGGTAGCTCGTGTTGACGGAGAAGACGGCCTTGTCGTCGGTGAAGGAGTCCAGCTTGTACGGGCCCGAGCCGACGGCCTGGTTGTCCTTGCGCAGTCCGTTCGTGGAGTACTGCCGGTGGTCCACGATCGAGCCGGCGCCGGAGGCGATCTTGCTCGGGAAGGTGGCGTCGGCGTGCTTGAGGTTGAAGACGACCGTCTTGGCGTCCGGGGTCTCCACCGTGTCGATCATGGGGAACATGACGGCCGGGCCCGCGGCGTCGTCGATGTTCAGCATGCGGTCGAAGGAGAACTTGACGTCCTTCGAGGTGAGCGCGTCACCGTTGCTGAACTTCAGACCGTCCTTGAGCGTGCACTTGTAGACCTTGGTCCCGGTGTCCGAGAACGCGCACTTCTCGGCGGCCTCGGGCTCCGGCTCCGTACCGCCGTTGGGGAAGCTCAGCAGCGACTGGAAGACGTTGTTGAACAGCAGCCAGGATCCCGGGTCGTAGCCGGACGCCGGGTCGGTGGCCAGGACGTCGTCGGACATCCCGATCACCACGGAGGAGCCGGTGCTCCCGGAGTCACCCGTTTCCGCGCCGCATCCGGTGAGCAGGCCGGCGGCCAGCCCCGTCACGACGGAGAGAGCCGGCCACTGGTTGCGCATGTTCACGAGCAAGTGCCTTGTCATTGGTTCTCGGTGGCGCCCGATCTCTCGGGCGCCGCAAATCTCGCGGGCGCCGGGTCCTCGTGGCCCGGCGCCCAAAGAGGGCCGCTCAGCTCACGCCGCGGCCGAGCTCCCACAGCTGGAGGGTCGAGGAGGAGTTGAGCGCCCACTCGGCACCCGTGATGTCGTCCCGGGTGGCGATGTACTGCTTGCCCTGCCACAGCGGCAGCAACGGCACGTCGCTGGCGACGATGTCCTGGATGTCGGTGAGGCTCTTCGACGCGGTGAGGCGGTCGGCCTCACGGCGGGACTCCGGGAGCAGGGTGCCACGGATCGTGGCGTTCACGTACGGGGAGCCGAGGGTGTTGTCCTTGTCCAGGAACGGCGCCACGTAGTTGTCGGCGTCCGGGAAGTCGGGGAACCAGCCCATGCCGTAGACCTCGTACTCGCCCTTCTGCTCGGCGGGGCGGAAGACATCCCAGGGCTGGCCCTTGATGTCGACGTCGAACAGGCCGCTGGCGTTGAGCTGCTTCTTCAGCACCTCGAACTCGTCCTTGGTGGCCGAGCCGTAGTGGTCGGTCGTGTAGTGCAGCGTGAGCTTCACCGGCGTGGTGATGTTGGCCCCGCTCAGCGTCGTCGTGGCCTTGGCGACGCTCGGGTCGCCGTACTCGTTGAAGAACGAGTTGGAGTGACCGGTGATCGTCGCCGGGACGACCGAGTAGAGGGGCTCGGCCGCGGAGCCGTACACCTCGGAGACGAGCTCACCACGGTTGATGATCTGAGCCATGGCCTGGCGGACGGCCTTGTCCTTCACCGACGGGTCGTCGGTGTTGAATCCCAGGAAGCGGATCTCCAGGCCGGGCATCTCGACCAGGTCGATGTTGCTGTCCGCGGAGGCGCCGCCGAGCTCCTTGATCTGCGCCGGCGTCATCGCACGGGTCATCAGGTCGATGTCGCCGTCGTTCAGGGCCTTGCCCATGGCGTCGGCGCTCTCGAAGGAGCGCATCTCGACCTTGGAGTTCTTCACCTCCAGAGCGCCCTTGTAGTTGGGGTTCTTGGTGAAGACCAACTTGACGGCCTCGTCGTCCTTGACCTCGGTCTCCACGGTGTACGGGCCGGAGCCGTCGATCTGGAAACCGTCGCGCAGCTTGCCCTTCTCGTAGTCCTTGGGGTTCACGATGGCGGCGACCGGGGTCGACAGCTTGAACGGGAAGGTGGCGTCCGCGGTCTTGAGGTGGAAGATCACCTCGCTGTCGCCCTGCGTCTCGACGGTGTCGACGGTGGACAGCAGCGCGAACACGCCACTGTCGGCCTTGAGCGACATCGCTCGGTCGATCGAGAACTTCACGTCCTCTGCGGTGATCGGGTCACCGTTCGCGAACTTCAGCCCGTCGCGCAGCTGGCAGGCGTAGCGCTCATTGCCGGAGTCGGTGAAACCGCAGCTCTCGGCCGCCTCGGGCTCGGGCTCGCCGTCGCCGCGGGGCTGGACCAACAGCGTCTGCACGGTCTGGCGCAGGATGTTCCAGGTGCCGACGTCGTAGGCGTACGCCGGGTCGAGCGGAGCCGGGGCTTCCTTCGACGCGGTGAACCGGTCAGTGGTGCCGACGACGATCGCATCGCCACTGTTGCCCCCGCTGTCGGAACCGCCACACGCGGCGAGCACCGGGGCGAGCAGGCCGACCACGGCCGGCAGCACCAAAGTCTTACGGTTCATGCTCGAGTTTCTCCAGAGCTGTCGTGTCCGTGTACGCGCCATGCAAGGGTGGTGCAAGCGAGTCACGGGGGTTATGGCGAGGTTCTCGCAACGAGATTAGTCCGCACCACCAGGACGGCCCGCAGAGACCGGAGTTGAGTTCCCATCACGCTGCGAAACCGGACGCGGACGCACCGATAACCCGACAGCGGAAGGATTCGTGCAGCATTCCACCAATCGGGACACAAGGGCACGTCAGCCACCCCCGAAAGGGGGGTGTCGGCACAATTCGAGCCCGATGTCGACTCCGTTGGGAGTGTTGAACGTCACACTCCCAACTCGGCGGGCGAGTACCAGAATTCAGCCAGCCGACGGGGGATCGAATTCCGGGGCCGCCTTCTTGGGGCCACCCGGGGTTGCCCTCTCTTGGTTACCCGGGGTCGCCCTCTCGCCGATATCCGCGCATTCGGTTATGCACGCTGGGTGAACGCCTAGCGCATTTCCGTCATCAGGCCGCGCAGAAAAGGCAGGTCGACCTCTTCGAGCGAGGTCACGACCGTGCGCCGGGCCGCGGGGGCGATCGGTGCGACCGAGGGCACGGCCACCACCCGGCAGCCCGCGGCCTCCGCGGCGGTGACACCCGTGGTGGTGTCCTCGATGACGGCGCACCTGGCCGGATCCGCGCCCAGTCCGGCGGCCGCGAGCAGATACGGGTCGGGGAACGGCTTGGTCCGCTCCACCTCGTCGCCCGCGACGGTCAGCGCGAAGTACTGGGGTCCGAGCGAGGCCAGGATGCGGTCGATGATGCGTCGGTGCGAGGCGGAGACCAGGGCGGTGGGGATCTCGTGCGCCGCGAGCTCCGCGAGGAGTCTTGCCGCCCCCGGCATCAGCGGCAGCGCGTGCCCGATACGGTCCTCGAAGCCGTCGTTGAGCAGCACCGTGAGCTCTGCGAGGGTGATGTCGGCCCCGGTGACCTCGATCAGGAAGCCGGCGCTGCGGGTCATGGGGCCGCCGACCACCACATGGCGCCAGGAGTCGTCGAGGGTGTGCCCGAGCGCCTTGAAGGCCTCGACCTCGACGTCCCACCAGAAGCCCTCGGTGTCCACCAGGGTGCCGTCCATGTCGAGGAGCACGGCCTGCAGAGCAGAGCCTTCGGCCGTACGGGTATTGAGCGCGGGGACCGTACTGGTCATCCGGGCGCACCTCCTTGAGGGACGATCAGGCCGGTTACCCCTCTGGGAACAGAGGAACAACCGGCCTGCGGTGGACCGACCAGTGTACGTCTCCCGTTGCGAAAGTGCCTCTCGATACATCCAGGGCGGGTCGAGTGGGACTACACGGGCTAACGGGCGTTGAAGTACTTCGCCTCGGGGTGGTGGATCACGATGGCGTCCGTGGACTGCTCGGGGTGCAGCTGGAACTCCTCGGAGAGCTGGACGCCGATGCGCTCGGGCTCGAGGAGCTCGGCGATCTTGGCCCGGTCCTCGAGGTCGGGGCAGGCGCCGTAGCCGAGGGAGAAGCGGGCGCCACGGTATTTGAGGTCGAACATGTCCTCGACGGCCGCCGGGTCCTCACCGGCGAAGCCGAGTTCGGCGCGGACGCGGGCGTGCCAGTACTCGGCGAGGGCTTCGGCCAACTGCACCGAGAGGCCGTGCAGTTCGAGGTAGTCGCGGTAGGAGTTCGACTCGAAGAGCTGGGCCGTCTCCTCACCGATGCGCGAGCCGACCGTGACCACCTGCAGGCCGACCACATCACTCTCGCCGGACTCCTCCGGGCGGAAGAAGTCGGCCAGACACAGCCGGCGCCCGCGCCGCTGGCGCGGGAAGGTGAACCGGGTGCGCTCGTTGCCCTGCTCGTCCAGAATGATCAGGTCGTCGTCCTTGGACACACAGGGGAAGTAGCCGTAGACCACCGCCGCCTCGAGCAGGTTGTCGGTCTGCAGCTTGTCCAGCAGCCCCCGCAGCCGCGGACGGCCCTCGTTCTCGACGAGTTCCTCATACGTCGGCCCATCCCCGGCGCGGGCCTGCTTCAGCCCCCACTGCCCCTTGAACAGCGCGCCCTCGTCCAGCCAGGACGCGTACTCCTTGAGCGGGATGCCCTTGATGACGCGGGTGCCCCAGAACGGCGGGGTGGGCACCGGGTTGTCGACGGCCACGTCCGAGCGGACATGCCCCTCCTCCGGGCGCTCCTCCACCACGGTCGGGGCGGCGGCCCGCACCCGGCGCTGCTTCAGCTCCGGCAGCACCGCCCCCGGCACCCCCCGCTTGACCCCGATCAGCGCATCCATCAGACGCAGACCCTCGAACGCGTCCCGGGCGTAGCGGACTTCGCCCTGGTAGATCTCGTGCAGGTCCTGCTCCACATACGCGCGGGTGAGCGCGGCGCCGCCGAGGATGACCGGGTAATCGGCCGACAGACCGCGCTGGTTGAGCTCCTCCAGGTTCTCCTTCATGATCACCGTGGACTTGACCAGCAGCCCGGACATGCCGATGACATCCGCCCGGTGCTCCGCGGCCGCCTCCAGGATCGCCGAAACGGGCTGCTTGATACCGAGGTTGACGACGTTGTAGCCGTTGTTCGACAGGATGATGTCGACCAGGTTCTTGCCGATGTCGTGGACATCCCCGCGCACGGTGGCCAGCACGATGGTGCCCTTGCCCTCCGCGTCGGACTTCTCCATGTGCGGCTCCAGGTAGGCCACCGCGGTCTTCATCACCTCGGCCGACTGCAGCACGAACGGCAGCTGCATCTGACCCGACCCGAACAGCTCGCCGACCACCTTCATGCCGTCCAGCAGCGTCTCGTTGACGATGTCCAGGGCGGGGCGCTCCTCGAGGGCGTCGGCCAGATCCTGCTCCAGGCCGTTCTTCTCGCCGTCGATGATGCGCCGCTTGAGCCGCTCGTCAAGGGGCAGCGCGGCCAGCTCCTCGGCCTTGCCCGCCTTCAGCGACTTGGTGGTGGCGCCCTCGAACAGCGCCATCAGCTTCTGCAGCGGGTCATACCCCTCCGCACGCCGGTCGTAGATGAGGTCGAGAGCGGTCTTGACCTCCTCCTCGTTGAAGCGCGCGATCGGCAGAATCTTCGAGGCGTGCACGATCGCCGAGTCCAGGCCCGCCTTCACACACTCGTCCAGGAACACCGAGTTGAGCAGGATGCGGGCGGCCGGGTTGAGGCCGAAGGAGATGTTCGACAGACCGAGGGTGGTCTGGACGTCGGGGTGGCGGCGCTTGAGCTCGCGGATCGCCTCTATGGTGGCGATGCCGTCTTTGCGGGACTCCTCCTGACCCGTACAGATGGTGAAGGTCAGGGTGTCGATGAGGATGTCTGACTCGTGGATACCCCAGTTGCCGGTCAGGTCGTCGATCAGCCGCTCGGCGATGGCGACCTTGTGCTCCGGAGTGCGGGCCTGGCCCTCCTCGTCGATGGTCAGCGCGATCAGCGCCGCACCATGCTCCTGCGCCAGCTGGGTGACCTTCGCGAACCGCGACTCGGGCCCGTCGCCGTCCTCGTAGTTGACGGAGTTGATGACCGCGCGCCCGCCGAGCTTCTCCAGCCCGGCCCGGATCACGTCGACCTCGGTGGAGTCCAGCACGATCGGCAGCGTGGAAGCGGTGGCGAAACGACCGGCCAGCTCCTCCATGTCCGCCACACCGTCGCGGCCGACGTAGTCCACGCACAGGTCCAGCATGTGCGCGCCCTCGCGGATCTGGTCCCGGGCCATCTCCACACAGTCGTCCCAGCGGCCCTCCAGCATCGCCTCACGGAACTTCTTCGACCCGTTGGCGTTCGTCCGCTCACCGATCGCCATGTACGCCGTGTCCTGACGGAACGGGACCGTCTGGTAGAGGGAGGCGGCGCCCGGCTCGGGCTGCGGGGTGCGCGGGGAGGGCGCGATGTCGCGGACACGCTCGACCACCTGACGCAGATGCTCGGGCGTCGAGCCGCAGCAGCCACCGACCAGCGAGAGACCGTAGTCCTGTACGAAGGTCTCCTGCGCGTCGGCCATCTCGGGCGGGGTCAGCGGGAAGTACGCGCCGTCCTTGGTCAGGATCGGCAGGCCCGCGTTCGGCATGCACATCAGCGGCGTACGCGAGTGGCGGGCCAGATAGCGCAGGTGCTCGCTCATCTCCGCCGGGCCGGTCGAGCAGTTCAGGCCGATCAGATCGATACCGAGCGGCTCCAGCGCGGTCAGCGCCGCGCCGATCTCCGAGCCGAGCAGCATCACGCCCGTGGTCTCGAAGGCGAGCGAGCAGATCAGCGGCATGTCCAGGCCGAGCGCCTCCATCGCGCGGCGCGCGCCGATCAGACTCGCCTTGGTCTGCAGCAGGTCCTGCGTGGTCTCCACGATCAGGGCGTCCGCGCCGCCGGCGATCAGGCCCTCGGCGTTCTGCTGGTAGCCGTCGCGCAGTACGTCGTAGCCGATGTGGCCGAGCGACGGCAGCTTGGTGCCCGGGCCGATCGAGCCGAGGACCCAGCGCTGGCGGCCGTCCTTGGCGCCGAACTCATCGGCGACCTCGCGGGCGATCCGGGCGCCCGACTCCGACAGCTCGAAGATCCGGTCGGCGATCTCGTACTCGCTCGCCGCCGAGTGGTTCGAGCCGAAGGTGTTGGTCTCGACGCAGTCGACGCCCACGGAGAAGTACTCCTCGTGGACGGAGCGGACGATGTCGGGGCGGGTGACGTTCAGAATCTCGTTGCAGCCCTCGAGGTTCTCGAAGTCCTCGAGCGTCGGGTCCTGGGCCTGGAGCATGGTGCCCATCGCTCCGTCGGCCACCACGACGCGGCTGGCCAGAGCGTCGCGGAGTGCGTCGATACGGGTCCGGTTCTCGGCAAGCTCGGACGAAAGGGACGGGTTCGGCAACGAAGCCATGAAGGTGCTCCCTGGAGTGCGACGGCTGTCGGCTTTGCGCTTCCCATGGAAGACGCACGCCGTCAGCCTAGCCCGGAGCCCCGCCGAAGGGTCAGGGGCGTCCACGGGACGGACGTGTGTGGCGCGTGCTACAGAGGCGCAAAGAGAGACGGAGTATGTTGCGACGGCCCATTAGCGGGAGTTCGGCAACGAACGGTAGTGTTCGACATTGCCGAACGGTGGTGACGAGTGCGCACGCCGTCGGTCGAAGGACGGAGGCAGCACGGCGATGGCACGGAACATCCAGTCGCTCGAACGGGCGGCGGCGATGCTGCGGCTGCTCGCGGGCGGCGAACGGCAGCTCGGCCTGTCGGACATCGCCTCCTCGCTGGGCCTGGCCAAGGGTACGGCCCACGGCATATTGCGCACCCTTCAGCAGGAGGGTTTTGTCGAGCAGGACGCGGCCTCCGGGCGCTATCAGCTGGGTGCCGAGCTGCTGCGGCTCGGGACCACCTATCTCGACGTGCACGAGCTGCGGGCGCGCGCCCTGGTGTGGACCGACGACCTGGCCCGCTCCAGCGGCGAGAGCGTCTATCTGGGGGTTCTGCACCAGCAGGGGGTGCTCATCGTGCACCACGTGTTCCGGCCGGACGACAGCCGTCAGGTGCTGGAGGTCGGGGCCATGCAGCCGTTGCACTCCACGGCGCTGGGCAAGGTCCTGTCGGCGTACGACCCGGTGGCGCACAGTGAGGTCCTGGAAGCCGAGCGCAAGCCGTTCACGGTCCGGACGATCAGCGAGCAGGAGCAGTTCGAGGGGGTCCTCGATCTGACCCGCGCGCGGGGGTACGCCGCCGATGTCGAGGAGACCTGGACGGGCGTCGCCTCGGTCGCCGCACCCATCCACAACCGGCGGCGCATGCCGGTCGGGGCGGTGGGCATCACCGGGGCCGTGGAGCGGGTCTGCGTGAACGGGGAGCTGCGTCCCGAGCTGATCGCGGCGGTGCGCGACTGCGCCCGCGCCGTGTCGCGGGACCTGGGCGCCGGGCGGTTCTGACCTCCATAGACAGCCGCACGCCAAAAGGCCGGCACGTCGTCGACGTGCCGGCCTTTTGGCGTGCGCGGCCACCCGAAAGATCGATAACTCGTAGCGATCAATAACGATCGTGTTTTCGATAACAGAGCTCTTGACGTGCCGGTAACACGGCGGCAAGACTCCCGTCCATCGGTCGGCATTGTCGAACACCTACCGGCAATACGCGCTAGAGTGTGACGACGCCATGGGCCGTATTGCTCTCTCCACGAGAGCACGAACTGAGAGCACGAACCACCGGAGGGACCCGGGGTTCTGCTTCCCCTGGACGAAGGACAAAGGAGTCGCGGGTGTCCAGCTCCGACATCTTCATCGGCGAGACCATAGGTACCGCCATACTCATCCTGCTGGGTGGCGGCGTCTGCGCCGCCGTCACACTGAAGGCCTCGAAGGCCCGTAACGCCGGCTGGCTCGCCATCGCCTTCGGGTGGGGCTTCGCCGTTCTGACGGCGGTCTACACTTCCGCGCCGCTGTCCGGCGCACACCTGAACCCGGCCGTGACGCTGGCGCTGACCATCGAGAACGGCGGCTGGGACGACCTGCCGGTGTACTGGGGCGGCCAGCTGCTGGGCGCCATGATCGGTGCCGTGCTGGTCTGGGTCGCGTACTACGGGCAGTTCCAGACGCACCTCACCGATCGCGAGATCGTCGGCGGCCCCGAAAGCGAGGTCACCAAGTCCGTCGAGGCGGGGGAGAAGGGCGCGGGCCCCGTGCTCGGCATCTTCTCCACCGGTCCCGAGATCCGGAACGTGGTGCAGAACCTCGCCACGGAGATCATCGGCACCTTCGTGCTGGTGATCGCGGTCATGACGCAGGGCCTGAACGACGGCGGCAACGGTCTCGGCCCCCTGGGCGCCCTGATCACCGCCCTCGTGGTTGTCGCCATCGGTCTCTCCCTCGGTGGCCCGACCGGCTACGCGATCAACCCGGCCCGTGACCTCGGTCCGCGTATCGTGCACGCCCTGCTCCCCCTGCCCAACAAGGGCGGTTCCGACTGGCGCTACTCCTGGGTCCCGATCGTCGGTCCGCTGATCGGCGGCGCGCTCGCCGCAGGCCTCTACAGCGTCGCTTTTGCTTAGAGCCTCTTCTCAGAGCCTCTTCGCTCAGAGACTCCGAGGCGCTCGGGCCCCGCGCCCAGACGCCCTGGAGCTCCTTGAACCGCAAGGTTTTCCGAGCCGTAAGCAATACGCCGTAAGCCAGCCTCTTTCGTACGGAACCTTCAGGAGCACACCGTGACCGACGCACACACCGCCGGCCCCTTCATCGCCGCCATCGACCAGGGCACCACCTCGTCCCGCTGCATCGTCTTCGACCGCGACGGCCGTATCGTCGCCGTCGACCAGAAGGAGCACGAGCAGATCTTCCCGAAGCCGGGCTGGGTCGAGCACAACGCCACCGAGATCTGGACCAATGTCCAGGAGGTTGTGGCCGGGGCCATCGAGAAGGCCGGCATCACCCGCGAGGACATCAAGGCCATCGGCATCACCAACCAGCGTGAGACCACGCTGCTGTGGGACAAGAACACCGGTGAGCCCGTCCACAACGCCATCGTCTGGCAGGACACCCGCACCGACGCGCTCTGCAGGGAGCTCGGCCGCAACGTCGGCCAGGACCGCTTCCGCCGCGAGACCGGCCTACCGCTCGCGTCGTACTTCGCCGGCCCCAAGGCCCGCTGGCTGCTCGACAACATCGAGGGCCTGCGCGAGCGCGCCGAGGCCGGTGACATCCTCTTCGGCACCATGGACACCTGGGTCATCTGGAACCTGACGGGCGGTGCGAACGGCGGCCACCACGTCACCGACGTCACCAACGCCTCCCGCACCATGCTGATGAACCTGCACACCCTGGAGTGGGACCCGAAGATCGCCGAATCCATCGGCGTCCCGCTGGCGATGCTGCCCGAGATCCGCTCCTCCGCCGAGGTGTACGGCGAGGTCACCGGCGGCAGGCTCGGCGAGCTGCTCGGCGGCATCCCGGTCGCCTCCGCGCTGGGCGACCAGCAGGCGGCCCTGTTCGGCCAGACCTGTTTCTCCGAGGGCGAGGCCAAGTCCACGTACGGCACCGGCACGTTCATGCTGATGAACACCGGTGACAAGGTCATCAACTCGTACAGCGGACTGCTGACCACCGTGGGCTACCGGATCGGCGACCAGAAGCCGGTCTACGCCCTCGAAGGCTCCATCGCCGTCACCGGTGCGCTGGTGCAGTGGATGCGCGACCAGATGGGCCTGATCAAGTCCGCCGCCGAGATCGAGACGCTCGCGTCGTCGGTCGAGGACAACGGCGGCGCCTACTTCGTGCCGGCCTTCTCCGGTCTGTTCGCCCCGTACTGGCGCCCGGACGCCCGTGGCGTGATCGCCGGCCTGACCCGGTACGTCACCAAGGCGCACATCGCGCGCGCCGTGCTCGAGGCCACCGCCTGGCAGACCCGCGAGATCAGCGACGCCATGACCAAGGACTCGGGCGTCGAGCTCACGGCCCTCAAGGTCGACGGCGGCATGACCTCCAACAACCTGCTGATGCAGACCCTGGCCGACGTCCTGGACGCCCCCGTGGTGCGCCCGATGGTCGCCGAGACCACCTGCCTCGGCGCCGCCTACGCCGCCGGTCTCGCCGTCGGCTTCTGGACCAACACGGAGGACCTGCGCGCCAACTGGCGCCGGGCCGCCGAATGGACCCCCAACATGGCCGCGGACGAGCGCGACCGTGAGTACAAGAGCTGGCTCAAGGCCGTCGAGCGGACCATGGGCTGGCTCGAGGACGAGGAGTAAGAATCCGCATGACCAGTCAGTCCACCCTGCAGACCGTGCCTGCCCTCGGTACGCACCCGGCCTCCCGCTCCCACCCGAGCCGCGCCGAGAGCCGTGAGCAGCTTTCCAAGGCAACGTACGACCTTCTCGTGATCGGCGGCGGCATCCTGGGCATCTCCACCGCCTGGCACGCCGCGCAGTCCGGGCTCAGGGTGGCCCTGGTCGACGCCGGCGACTTCGCCGGCGCCACCTCTTCCGCCTCCTCCAAGCTGCTCCACGGCGGTCTGCGCTACCTGCAGACCGGCGCGGTGAAGCTGGTGGCGGAGAACCACTTCGAGCGCCGTGCGGTCTCCCGTCAGGTGGCCCCCCACCTGGCGAACCCGCTCACGTTCTACCTCCCCGTGTACAAGGGCGGGCCGCACGGCGCGGCGAAGCTCGGGGCGGGCGTCTTCGCCTACTCCGCACTCTCGGCATTCGGCGACGGCGTCGGCCACCTGCTCTCGCCGTCGAAGGCGGCGCGGGACGTCCCCGAGCTGCGCACCGAGAACCTCAAGGCCGTGGCCGTGTACGGCGACGACCAGATGAACGACGCGCGGATGGCGCTGATGACGGTCCGCGCGGCCGTCGAGTCGGGTGCCGTCGTCCTCAACCACGCCGAGGTGACGGGCCTGCGCTTCACCAGGGGCCGGGTCACCGGAGCCGACCTCAGGGACCGGACGAACGGCGCGGAGTTCGGCGTCGACGCGCGCCTCGTCCTCAACGCCACCGGCCCGTGGGTCGACCACCTGCGCAAGCTGGAGGACCCGAACGCGGCGCCGTCCATCCGTCTGTCCAAGGGCGCGCACCTGGTCCTCAAGCGCACCTCCCCCTGGAAGGCCGCGCTCGCGACCCCGATCGACAAGTACCGGATCACCTTCGCCCTCCCCTGGGAGGACATGCTGCTGCTCGGCACGACCGACGAGGAGTACGAGGGCGACCCGGCGGATGTCGCGGTCAACGAGAAGGACATATCCCAGATCCTGGACGAGGCCGCGTTCTCCATCCGCGACCAGCAGCTGTCCCGTGACCTGATCACGTACTCCTTCGCCGGTCTGCGCGTGCTGCCCGGCGGTCCCGGCGACACCTCGAAGGCCAAGCGCGAGACGGTCGTCACGGAAGGCCGCGGCGGGATGCTGTCGGTCGCGGGCGGCAAGTGGACCACCTTCCGGCACATCGGCCGTACGGTCATGAAGAAGCTGGAGTCGCTGCCTGGCCGCCCGCTGGGCGAGGACTTCGAGCCGATCTCGGAGCTGCCGAAGAAGCTGCCGCTGCCGGGTGTGGCCAACCCGCGCGCCGTCGCGCACCGCCTCCTTGTCGACGGCCCTGCGCCCGGTCCGCGCATGGGCGCCGACACCGCCAAGCACCTGGCGACGCACTACGGTTCGCTGGCCTTCGACATCGCACGCCTGGCGAACGACAACCCGGAGCTCGCCGAGCGCGTCCATCCGGACGCCCCGGAGATCTGGGCGCAGGTCGTCTACGCCCGCGACAACGAGTGGGCCGAGACCACGGACGACGTGCTGCGCCGCCGTACGACGCTGACGATCCGCGGCCTGGCCACGGACGAGATACGCGGCAAGGTGCAGGACCTGCTCGACAAGAAGTAACTGTCCGAGTGGACTTGAGGGGCGGCTCCCACGGGGGGAGCCGCCCCTCTCTTCTTTGTACGCCGGGACCGGCGGCGTACGGGCCTCGGATCCCGTACGCCGCCGGGGTTCTGTCAGGCCAGGGACCGGACCGCGGCGCGGACGTCCTCGGGGCCGGTGAACTCGGCACGCCTGATGATGAGTTCACGCCCGAGCAGCAGGGCGCGGCGGGAGGCCGGGACCGGGTCGGGCAGGGTGGTCAGGTCGGTGAGGTGGGCGAAGCCGATGATGCGGCGGACGATCTCCGCGCCGGCGAAGCCCAGGGACTCGGTCCAGACGCGGTCCAGGAAGCGGTCGAGGTAGGCGTCGTCGAAGAAGGTGTCGACCCGGGTCGGCCACAGGCGGCGGAACTCCGCCTTGAACGCGTCCCAGGACAGCCGGAGTTGGTCGCCGTGGTCGCTCTCGGCACCGAGGGCGCTCGCGCGGGCCTGAGAGGCGAGGGTGTTGGCCCAGTACAGGCCGAGGTCGAAGCCGATCGGGCCGACGAAGGAGAACTCGGGGTCGAAGACCCGTACCACCGGGGCGCCTTCGCGTGCGCCGACCATGACGCTGCCGGTGTGCAGATCGCCGTGCAGGAGGGCTTGCGCACTGGTCATGAAGAGGTGGCGCAGCTCGGCGACCTCGGTGCGCAGCCGCGGGTCGGAGCGGAAGGCGGCCACGAGGTCGTCGAGGCCCGGGTGCCAGTGGTTGTGCTCGTGCTCGAGGTACGGCTCGGAGAGGACGACATCTTCGGTGATCTTGCACAGCTCGGGGCTGACGGAGGCCGCGATCAGCGCCTTGCGCTCGGCGGACGGCATGCCGAAGTCGCTGGTGGCGAAGGAGAGCTGGGCGACGAACTCACCGATGCGGCGGGAGATGTCCGGGCCGTACGCGGCGCCGTCGTTGAGGACCGTGCGCAGCACCTGAAGGTCGGACATGTCCTCCATGACGAGGGCGTAGTTGTCCGAGTCGTAGCCGTGGATCGCCGGGATCTTGTCGGGGGCGACCTTGGTGACCTGCTCGTAGGCGCGGGCCTCCGCGTCGGCGCGCTCGGGGCTCATCGGCCAGGAGGGGCCCGCGACGCGCACCCAGGGCAGGGCTTGTTTGACGGCGAGGCTGCGGGTGCCGTCGGTGGAGGTGGCGAGGAAGACGCGGTTCATGTTGCCGTCGGAGACCTCGCGGACGTGGGGTTCGTCGGCGCCCCAGTGGCCGCGCTCGCGCAGGTAGCCGGCGATGTCCTCGGTCTCCAGGATGCGGTAGCCCATCGGGTCGGTACTCCCTTATGCGGTGCGGCGCTTGGACAGGGTGAAGCTGAAGACCAGGGCGAGGATGAGGACCGCGCCCTCGACGACGTCCTGGGTGTAGTAGGGCAGGCCCTTGATGGTCAGGCCGGTGGTGATGATGCCGATCAGGACGGCGCCCAGGGCCGTGCCCCAGACGTTCGGGCGGCCCCGGCCGAGGACCGAGGTGCCGACCAGCGCCACCGCGACGGCCTCGAGGAGCTGGGAGGTACCGGCGGAAACGTCTCCCTGGCCGATGCGGGAGGCGAGGATCAGGCCGCCGATGGAGGCGAGGACGCCGGACAGGACGTACGCGAGGGCCCGGTACGCGCCGACGCGGATGCCGGCCAGGCGTGCGGCCTCCGGGTTGGCGCCGATCGCGTACAGCACGCGGCCCCAGCGGGTGCGGGCGAGGAACACCCAGGCGATCACCGTCAGCGCGCCGAAGATCAGCACCGAGACGGGGATGCCGAGGACGGTGCCGCGGTCGATGCGCAGGAAGCCGTCGGTGAACTTGCCGGGCGCGGTGGTGCCGTCGGACCGGGTCATGCCGGGGGTGATGGACTGCCCGTCGACCAGGATGAGTTTGGTGCCCTGGATCACGAACATCGTGCCCAGCGTGGCCAGCATGTCGGGGATCTTGAGGACGACGATCAGCAGCGCGTTGAGCAGGCCCGCGAGGGCACCCGCCGCGATCACGGCGAGGATCGCGACCGCGCCGACCTGGTTGTACGTGACCATGGTCTTCGCCGCGACCGTGACCCCGAGTCCGGCTACCGCGCCGACGGACATGTCCATTCCGCCTACGGCCATGGTGAGCGTGACGCCGAGGCCGAGGATGGCGGCGACGGAGACGTACCGGAGGGTGTCGAGGAGCGTCGCCGAGTCACGGAAGGACGGCTCGCTGATTCCGAAGTACGCGAAGAGTGTGACGGTGACGAAGATGAAGCCGTACTTGATGACGGCGTTCTGCACGCGCGGGCCGAGGGCGGGCGAGGACGGGGTCGCCGCCTTCACGGGCGTGCTCTGGGTGATGGTCATGGCGTACTTCCTGGTGTGACCGGCATCGGGTGTGCGCCGACGGGTAGGCGCGGCATCAGGCCGACGTACGGGTACGGCATCAGACGGACGCCGAGATGGTCTGGATGACGCGGTCGCGCTCGGCGTCTTCCCCGTACGCGTCGAGGCGGATCTCGCCCGCGGCCAGGACGACGACCCGGTCGGCGATCTCCAGGATCTCGTCGACGTCGGCGGACAGGACGAGGACGGCTGCTCCGTCGGCGGCCAGCGCGCGGGCGCGGCGGCCGATGTCGCGGCGGGCGCCGATGTCCACGCCTCGGAACGGCTCGTCCAGGATGAGGACGCGCGGGTTCTCGGCGAGCCAGCGGCCGACGACGACTTTTTGCTGGTTGCCGCCGGACAGCTCCTCGACGGTGCTGCGCTCGTCGCGGGCGACGACACCGAGCCGCTCGATGGTGTCGCGGCCGAGGGCGTCCTCCTTGGCCCGGCTCACAAGTCCCGCCGTGGACAGCGATTTCAGGAACGGCAGCGAGATGTTCTGGGCCACCGACCAGCCGGGGACCAGGGCGTCCGCGTGCCGGTCCTCGGGGACGAGGTGGACGCCGCGACGGATCGCGTCGGCGGGGCGGCGCGGCTGGTACGGCTTGCCGTCCAGCTCGACGGCTCCCCCGGTGAAGGGTTCGGCGCCGAAGAGGCCGCGGGCCAGCTCGGTCTTGCCCGCGCCGAGCAGGCCCACGACACCGGTGACCTCGCCCGTACGGAGGTCGAGGTTCTGCGGGGTGTGGCCGTCGAGGAGGGGGACGCCGCGCAGGGAGAGGACGATCTCGCCCTGGTCGGCGGCCCGCTGGGGGCGCGCGGTGGTCGCCTCCTGCGCCTGGGCGAGCATGGCGCGCAGGGCGCTGTCCCAGTCGAAGGGCTTGGCCTGGTCCCCGGTGAGACGGCCGTCTCGCAGGACGACCAGCCGGTCGGCGAGCGCGTCGATCTCGCCGAGGCGGTGGGAGACGTACAGCACGGCGATGCCCTCGGACCGCATCCGCTCGACGAGCGCGAAGAGGCGCTCCGCCTCGGCGGCGGAGAGCGCGGACGTCGGCTCGTCGAGGATGAGCAGGCGGGGGCGGGTCGCGAGGGCGCGGGCCAGGATCAGCAGCTGCCGGTCGGAGATGCCGAGTTCGGTGACGTCGCGCTTGAGCACGGTGTCGCTCCAGCCGAGGTCCAGGGCGGACTGGATCTCGCGGGCGCGGGCCAGCTGCCGACGCCCGCTGAGGAACGGGTTGCCGCGGGTCTGCGCCAGCTCCTCGAAGACCAGGTTCTCGGCGACCGTGAGGCCGGGGACGATGCCCTCGCCGATGCGCTGGTGCACGGTCTGGATGCCCAACTGGCGGGCGGCGAGCGGGGAGTGGAGCGCGGCGGGCGCGCCGTTCACGCTCACTTCCCCGCCGTGATCCGTGTGGACGCCCGACAGGATCTTGATCAGCGTGGACTTGCCGGCGCCGTTCGCGCCGAGCAGCGCGACGACGGCGCCGGGGGCGATGTCCAGGGAGACGGACTCCAGGACGGTTTTGCCGCCGAAGGCCATGCTGACCTCACGGAGGCGCACCGCCGGTTCGGTGGGAGACACCGGTTCGGTGGGCGAGATCGGTTCAGTGGGCGACATTGGGGATCCAGTCCGCGGTGCTCACCTTGGACAGGTTCAGCGCGGGCAGCGCCTCGCGCAGCTGGTCCATGTTCTCGATCTTCTTCTCGCGCAGGAAGTCCTGGGTGATGGCGACGGCGGGGAACTCGACCGAGGTCTTGTTCAGCTGACCGGCCAGCTCCAGGGCGGCGGTGCGGACCACGGCGGCGCCGACCGCGGACGGGTCGGTGCCCGCCGTGGCGACCCAAGGGCTGTCGGTGGCGGTCATGTTCTGGATGTCGGCGTTGGAGACGTCCGCGCCGAAGACCTTCACCTTGTCCTGGAGCTTCTTGTTCTGGACGGCGAGGACGGTGCCCTTGGCCAGTTCGTCGTAGGGGGCGAAGACGCCGGTCACGTCGGAGTTCTGGGTGAGCGCGGCGGAGACCAGGGGAACGTTGTCGGTGGCCGTCGAGTCGGTCACCTTGCCGACCTTGAACTGCTGCTTCCAGCCGTTGGCGTCGACCGTGGACTTCCAGACCGAGTCCCGCTTGTCGAGGGCGGCGTAGCCGGCCACGTTGACGTAGCCGACCTTGGCGTTCTTGCCGAGCTCCTTCGCCATCACGTCGAGGACGGCCTGGGCCATGCTGGCGTCGTCCTGCTTGGTGCTGACGGCCGACGTGTTGGTCTGTTCGACGTCGTAGACGACGACCTTGATGCCCTTCTTCACCGCTTTGTCGATCTCCGGCTGGATGGTGGCCGGAAAGCCGTGGTCGACAATGATCGCCTGTGCGCCGGAGTTGATCGCCGAGGACAGGTCGGTGGCCTGCTTGGCGTTGTCGGCCTGGGCGTCGTACACCGTCAGGTCGATACCGAGGGCCTTGGCCTGCGCCTTGGCGCCGTTGCCCCACTGCTCGAAGTAGTCACCGGCGCCGCTCTGCCGCACCAGGGCCACCTTGACCGTGCCCTTGCTGAACGGCGCGGGCTTCTTGCCGGTGGCGGCCGACGCCGACGCGGCCTGGTCACCGGTGCTCTCCGAGGCGTTCGAGGACTGCGAGCAGCCCGCGAGGAAGAGGGCGGAGACGGAGGCCAGCGACAACGCGGCAAGGGGCAGACGGCTACGGGACATGACAGGGCTCCAGATGCAGGGCGGTACGCAGGGGATGAAGGAAAGGGAATGCTTGACCCGGAGCAGGGCAGACAGACGCGCCGGCACCGCACAGCGGGCGGGAGCCCCTCGGACTGGGCCGACTTGGCGTTTCGGGCTCGGTCGAGCCGGCGCTCCGGGGGCAGGTCAGCGACAGCGGGCTGTGGTCGACCGGAGCAAGTCCACGTACAGCCGCCGCACAAGCAGCAGCGTCTTCATGGGCAAATCATCTGAACGTTTCCAGCCAGGCGTCAAAGCGTAGGACCCGCTTTCTCAGCACTTGAGACAACAACTACGTCACACTCGGCCGCCCGTCCGCCGGGAGTTACCATCTCGGAACCGGCACCCGACCCGGGACAGTGAGGCTCCGATGACGACACCGTGCGCGACAGCGAGGCGACGCTGTACCGGCGCGGGGTGTCCCGGCTGACCAGGGGTTTCCCACCGGAATCCGGCCGGATCCCCGTACCCCCCGTCGGCTTTTGCCCCTCGCGCGCCGCGCCCGGGCGTGCCGCGCCCGCCGTCCTCGTCTCCGCCTCCGTCCCTCCCCACTCCCCGTCCGGGCGCCCGTCCAGCATCCGGACATCCCTTCCAGTTCCTGGAGTTGCTCCCATGACCCTGCTGACGACCTGGCCCGAGTCCGGTCCCCTGACCGTGGTGCGCCGCACCTCCGACCCCGCCGAGATCGCCGCCGCGCTCGCGCCGATCGGTGTGCGCTACGAGCAGTGGCCGATTCGCGAGGACGTGCCCGCGGACGCCGACAGCGACACGGTGTTCGCCGCGTACGGCCCCGAGATCGACAAGCTGAACGCCGAGGAGGGCTTCACCACGGTCGACGTCCTCGGGCTGCACCCGAGCGACGACCCCGAGTACCCGGTGAAGGCGAAGGCCGCGCGGCAGAAGTTCCTCCAGGAGCACACCCACGACGACGATGACGAGGTCCGCTTCTTCGTCTCCGGCTCCGGGATCTTCTATCTCCACGTGGGCGGCGAGGTGCACGCCGTGCTGTGCGAGAAGGGCGACCTGCTGGGCGTGCCGCGCGGCACCACGCACTGGTTCGACATGGGCACAACGCCGTCGTTCACCGCGATCCGGTTCTTCCACGAGGAGGACGGCTGGATCGGGAGCTTCACCGGTGACCGGATCGCGGACCGGTTCCCGGACTTCGACACGATCGACGCGGGGTACGCGGCGGACCGGGCGGGTTCGGAAGCATGAGTTCCGTCTTCGACATCGACTCCGTGGTGCTCGACATCGAGGGCACCACGAGCGCCACGGGGTTCGTCGTGGACGTGCTCTACCCGTACTCCCGCTCTCGTTTCGGAGCACTGCTCTCCGAGCGGAGCGGTGATCCGGAGGTGGCGCGGGCAGTCGCGCAGGTGCGGGAGCTGATCGGGGAGCCGGACGCCGACGCCGTACGCGTCGAGAAGGCCCTGGGCGAGTGGCTCGACGAAGACCGCAAGGCGACCCCCCTCAAGACCCTCCAGGGCCTCATCTGGTCCGAGGGCTTCGCACGCGGCGACCTCGTCTCGCACTTCTACGACGACGTGCTCCCGGCGCTGCGCCGCTGGCACGCGGCAGGCGTCCGCCTGCACGTGTACTCGTCCGGCTCGGTGGCCGCGCAGCGCGCGTGGTTCCGGTCCAGCCCCGAGGGCGATCTGCTGCCGCTCGTCGAGGGGTTGTACGACACGGAGAACGCGGGCCCCAAGCAGGAGCCTCAGTCGTACGCGACCATCGCGGCCGCGCTGGGCGTCGCCCCCGGCCGCATCCTCTTCCTCTCCGACCGGCCGGGCGAGCTGGACGCCGCGCGCGCGGCGGGCTGGCAGGCCGTGGGCGTACGTCGCCCCGGGGAGCCGTACTACGAGCAGGGCGTCGGCGATCACCCGCAGGCGGGGACGTTCGACGAGATCACCATCGCAAGGAGCACCGCATGACCGTCGAGACCTCAGCACTGGACCTGGAGGAGGCGGGCGCGGTCCTGGCCGCCGAGTCGGCCCGCTTCGCCTCCTTCGGCTGGATGCGCGGCACGTCGGGAAACCTGTCGGTGGTGCTGTCCCGTGAGCCGCTCCGCCTCGCGGTCACCGCGAGCGGCCACGACAAGGGTGAACTGACGCCCGCCGATGTGGTGTTGGTGGACGGCTCGGGCGCGGCGGTGTCGGGCGGCAGGCCGTCCGCGGAGGCCGAGCTGCACGCGCGCGTGGCCGCGCTCACGGGTGCGGGCGCGGTCGTCCACGTCCACACCGTCGCCTCCGTGGCCATGGGCCGCCGCGAGCCCGGCGGCATCGTCTTCAGGGACCTGGAGATGCTCAAGGGCGTCGGCCAGCCCGCCCACGACGTCGAGGTCACCCTCCCCGTCATCACCAACAGCCAGGACATGAAGGTGCTGGGCGATCGCCTGGAGGCGGCCCGCGACCCGCGGATGCCCGCTGTGGTCGTCGCGGGGCACGGGTTGTACGTGTGGGGCGCCGATCCCCGTCAGGCGCGGCATCACACCGAAGTGGTGGAGTGGCTGCTGGAGTTGGAACTGACCCAGCGCTGAACCAAGCGCCCAGCTCAGCGAAAAGCCGCGGCCCGATGGCGATTCGGGACCGCGGCTTTCGCGTGCCGCCAGCTCAGGCGCTCCTCCGTCGGCCCAGGCGCTCCGCCGTCAGCTCAAGCGCTCCGCCGTCAGCTCAAGCGCTCCGCCCTCAGCTCAAGCGCTCTTCTGCCGGCTCAAGCGCTCTTCTGTCGGCTCAGGTGATCCCCCGGCAACTCCCCGGCCGACACCTCCAGTACCCCGCGCTCCGTGACCAACCCCGTCACCAGCCGCCCCGGCGTGACGTCGAATGCCGGATTGTGCCCCCGGGACTCCGCCGGAGCCGTCCGTACGCCCGACCACTCCAACACCTCGTCCTCGCCCCGGAGTTCGATGTGGATGTCGGTGCCCGAAGCCGTCGACAGGTCGACCGTGGTCGTTGGGGCGGCCACCAGGAACGGGATACCCGCGTCCGCACAGGCCAGCGCGACGCCCACGGTGCCGACCTTGTTGGCCGTGTCACCGTTCGCGGCGATGCGGTCGGCGCCGACGATCGCCGCGTCGACCTCGCCGCGCAGGATGGTGCCGGCGGCGGCTCCGTCGGCCTGAACGTAGTGCGGTATGCCCTCCTGGACGAGTTCCCAGGCGGTGAGCCGGGAGCCCTGGAGCAGGGGGCGCGTCTCGTCGGCGTACACGACCTCCACGAGGCCGCGCGCGTGCAGTTCGCGGATGACGCCGAGCGCGGTACCCCAGCCGGCGGTGGCGAGCGCGCCGGTGTTGCAGTGCGTCAGGATGCGCAGCGGCCGGTCGGCGTCGACGCGCTTGAGCAGCCAGTCCGCGCCGTACGCCCCCATCGCGCGGTTCGCCTCGACGTCCTCGCGCTGGACGGCCGCGGCCTCGGCGAGGACCGCGTCGAGGCCCTCGTCGAAGCGGGTCATCACCCGGTCCACGCACACCATGAGATTCACCGCGGTGGGGCGTGCCGAGCGGATGCGGGCGACCGCGGCGCGCACCTCCGAGCGGTCCCAGCCCTCCCGCTCGCCCTGGAGCAGCGCGAGCGCGACACCGTACGCCCCGGCCGCCCCGATCGCCGGAGCGCCGCGCACCACGAGCCGCTGGATCGCGTCCACCAGAGCGTCCACGTCACGGATTTCACACGTCTCGGTGCGGTGCGGAAGGACGGTCTGGTCGATGAGCGCGAGGCTGTTTCCGGTCCAGTCGACGGCGCGCAGTTCCTGGGACATAGCGGGACACTCCTGATGTTCCGAAGGTGTCCGACACCGTACATGACCTGTGAGAACCACAGTTCGAGACAGCCGCACACCTGTCCGGAAACCGGTGTTAAAGTCCAGCACCCGCAGCCCCCAGGCCGACGCGAAGGAGGACGTGTGCTGCTCACGAAACGCCGCTTCCTCGACCACGGCCGGTGCGCAAGCGACGGCTGTCGACGCTGACCCGTCCCCCTCAGCGCCCACCACTCACCCTCACGTGCTCCCGTCGGAGCGCGCCTTGCCGTATCCGGAAGGTCCCCCGATGCACCGCAGACACCGCCGTACCCTGCAGTTCGCCGCGGCCACCGCGCTCCTCGTCACCGCGGTCACCGGCTGCAACGCCGCCGCGAAGAACGACACTTCCGACAGCGCCAAGGACAGTGGCGAGTCCTTCACCCTGGTCACGCCGGACGCCGTGGGTCAGAACGAGTTCCTGAAGCTCGCGGTCGACGGGGTGAAGGCCGCGGCCACGTCGCATGACGGAACGCAGAAGGTCTACGAGTCCTCGGACACCGCCTCCATGCAGCAGAACGTGCAGGCCGCGGTGGACGCCGAGCCGGATGTCATCGTGCTGGTCGGCTTCGAGTTCGCCGACCTGGTCGCGCAGCAGGCCGAGGCGCACACCGGCCAGCAGTTCCTGATGATCGACGCGTGCACGACGAAGACGTACGAGAACGTCAGTTGCGCGGTCTTCCGCGAGCACGAGGGCGTGTTCCTCGCGGGCGCCGAGGCCGGGCTGCTCAGCGAGAGCGGCAAGGTCGGCGCGGTGGACGTCCTCGACACGCCCCAGTTCCGGCGCTACAGCGACCCGTTCGCGGCCGGCGCCAAGAAGGTCGCCGCCAAGACGGAGACCTCCACCCGTTTCGTCGGCGGCCAGTCCCCGTTCGACGACTCGGCCCGCGCCAAGGAGCAGGCGAACTCGCTCCTCGCCAAGGACTACGACCAGATCATGGCGGCGGCCGCGGCCGGCAACTACGGCGTCTTCGAGGCGGCCAAGGCCAAGGGCGCGTACGCGTACGGCGTCGACGTCAACCAGTGCGTCTCGGCGCCCGGCACGGTCGTCGACAACGTGATCAAGAAGACGGACGTCGCCGTGGAGGAGGGCATCAAGCAGGTCCTCGACGGCAAGGCGGGCACGACCGTCTCGTACGGCCTGAAGGAGGGCGGCATCAGCCTGACCGGCCTTGAGGCGGGCGTCGACACCTCCAAGTGCGTCATCGCGGACCACAAGGACGTCCTGGAGAAGGTCGAGGCGCTGCGCGACCAGATCGTGTCCGGAGAGCTGAAGGTCGATGACCCCGCAGCCGGCTGATCCTGGCGTCGCGGTCGAGCTCCGGGGAATCACCAAGCGATTCCCCGGCACGCTCGCCAACGACGCCGTCGACCTGACCGTCCGCCACGGCGAGATCCACGCCCTCATGGGCGAGAACGGCGCGGGCAAGTCCACCTTGATGTCCGTCCTGTACGGGATGGAGCGCCCCGACTCCGGCAGCGTCCGGGTGGACGGGCGCGAGGTGTCCTTCGGCGACCCCGGTGACGCCATGGCCGCCGGGCTCGGCATGGTGCACCAGAGCTTCAAGCTGTTCGACTCGCTGACGGTCGCCGAGAATGTCGTGTACGCCGCGGAACCCCGCCGCTTCGGTCTGGTCGACCGGGCGGCGGCCCGCCGCCGCGTGCGCGAACTCGCCGCGGAGCACGGTCTCGCCGTCGACCCGGACGCCCGGGTCGGCGACCTGCCGGTCGGGTTGCGGCAGCGGGTGGAGATCCTGAAGCTGCTGCACCGCGGCGCCCGTACGCTCATCCTCGACGAGCCGACCGCGGTGCTCACGCCCGCCGAGGCCGACGCCCTGTTCGCGGTGCTCAAGTCGCTGACCACGCAGGGCCGTACGGTGATCCTCGTCACGCACAAGCTGCGCGAGGTCCTCGAAGGCAGCGACAACGTGACGGTACTGCGGGACGGACGCGTCGTGACCCGGCTGCGCACCGCCGACACGACCGCCGACGAGATCGCCGCCGCGATGACGGGCCGCGCGGTCGAACTGGACCGCCTACACGCCCCGGGCACCCCCGGTGACGTGGTGCTGGACGTGACGGACCTCGACACGGACGCCGTACGGGATGTCCGGCTCACCGTCCGCGCGGGCGAGATCGTCGGCATCGCGGGCGTCGCGGGCAACGGCCAGAGCGAGCTGATCGAGGCGCTGGCCGGGCTACGGCCGGTCACGGCCGGGCGGGTCGCGCTGCGCGGCCACGACATCACGCACGCCTCGGCGACCGAACGGCGCGCGCAGGGCCTCGCGTACGTCCCCGAGGACCGGCACGCGGTCGGCACCGCGCCCGCCGCGTCCGTGGCGGACAACCTGGCGATGGGTCATCACCGTACGTCCCTCTCGGCCCGGGGGATGTTGCCACCCGCGGCCGTACGCGCCCACGCCCGGCGGCTCGTCGAGCGCTTCGGCATCAAGGCGGCCACGCCCGAGGTGCCCGCCTCCGCGCTCTCCGGCGGCAATCTGCAGAAGCTGCTGATCGGCCGTGAACTCGCCCATGAGGCACCCTTGTTGCTGGTGGAGCAGCCGACGCGCGGCGTCGACATCGGTGCGATCCAGACGATCCATGACGAGCTCGTCGCCTACCGCGACGCGGGGCACGCCGTCCTGCTCGTCTCGGCCGAACTCAGCGAGATCCGTGGGCTCGCGGACCGCGTGCTGGTGATGTACGAGGGCCGGGTCACGGCCACGTACACGAAGGACGAGGCCGACGAACAGGCGTTGGGGCTCGCGATGGCGGGCGGTTCGGCCCCCGAAGAGGCCCCGGACACGTCGGACACGTCGGACGCGTCGGTGGAGGTCGGAGACTGACATGCCCGAGACAGACATCAAGGGCCCTGCCACGGCCCGAGCAGCTGTGCTTGCCCGAACAACCGGAGCCCTCCGCTCCCCCGTCGCCTTCTCCGTCCTCGCCGGAGTCCTGATCGGCGCGCTCTTCCTGGTCGGCACGGGCGCCGATCCGGTCACCGCGTACGGCGCCGTCCTCAGCGGCTCGCTCGGCGCCGACGGCATCGGCTCGACCTTGACCACCACGACCAGCGTGCTGGGCCTCGCCCTCGCGCTGGCCATTCCCCTGCGGGCCGGGCTCATCAACCTCGGCGGGGACGGGCAGATGGTGCTCGGCGGGATGGCCGCCGTGGTCACCGGCCTGTACACACCGCTGCCCGCACCGCTCTCCGTCGCCCTCGCGCTGCTCGCGGGCATGGCGGCGGGCGCCGGGTACGCCGCCCTGGCCGCGCTGTGCGAGAACCGCTTCGGCGTACCGCTGCTGGTGAGCAGCCTGCTGCTCAGCTATCCGGCGGCGTCGCTCGCCTCCTACCTGGCCCGCTATCCGCTCAACGAGCCGGGCTCCAGCCTCCCCCAGACACGGCGACTGCCGGACGGCGTCGCGCTGCCGGCCTTCGGCTCCTCGACCGTGACGGTCGGGCTGCTGCTGGTCGCGCTCGCGGCGGCCGCGTACTGGTTCACCGACCGGCGCACGGCGATCGGGTACGAGATCCGGATGACCGGCCTCAACTCCCGTTTCGCCGCGTACGCGGGCGTCGAGCGCAAGGGGCTGACGTTGCGGCTCATGGCGACCTCGGGCGCGCTCGCCGGGCTCGTCGGTGCAATCGGCGTGCTGAGCTTTCCGTACCGCTTCGTGGACGGCGCGCTGACCGCGCCCGGCTACACCTGGACGGGGTTGACCGCCGCGCTGCTGGCGGCCGCGGCCCCGCTGGGCACGGTGCTGGCGTCGTTCTTCTTCGCCGTGCTCCAGGTCGGCGGGCTGTCCATGGAGCGCACGACCGAGGTGCCGCGCGAGCTGACGCAGGTGCTCCAGGCCATCGTCATCGTGTTCCTCGCGGCCCGACTGCGCTTTCCCCACAGGTGGTTCAGGAAGAAGGCGGCGGCCGTCTGATGTTCTTCGACTCCGATCTCCTCATGTCCGCGCTGCGCGCGCTCACTCCCATCCTGCTGGCCGCGCTCGGCGGCGCGCTGTGCGAGCGCGCGGGCGTCTTCAACATCGGCCTCGAAGGCATGATGCTGATGGGCTGCTTCACGGCCGTGACCACGAGCTGGTTCACCGGCAGCCCGTGGCTCGGCGTCCTCGCGGCCGCGCTCGCCGCCGCCGCGTACTCGCTCGTCCTCGCCGTCGGCGCCATCACCCTGCGCGGGGACGCGGTGGTTCTGGGCATCGCGATGAACCTCCTCGCTGTGGGCCTGACCAGCTTCCTGCTGCGTACGATCTTCGGCGTGCAGGGCACTTTTGACGACCCGTCACTGGCCGGACTGCCGTTGGTCGGTGGCTTCTCGCCGCTCGCCTATCTGGCCTGGGCGGCGGTCGGCGTCGCCGCGCTGCTGCTCTCGCGGCACGTGTGGGGACTGCGGCTGCGCGGGGTCGGCGAGGCACCCCGGGCCGCGGCCACGCTCGGCGTCAGCCCGGCCAAGTACCAGTACGCGGCCGTGCTCGTCTCGGGTGTGCTGTGCGGACTCGCCGGCGCCCAACTCGCCCTCGGGAACGTCACGTTGTTCTCGGAGAACATGACGGCGGGCCGTGGCTGGATCGCCGTCGTCGCCGTGATGCTCGGCCGTGCCCTGCCCCTCGGCGTCCTGCTCGCCGCGCTGCTGTTCGGCCTCGCCGAGGCAGCGGGCTTCCGGCTGCAGGGCCTCGGCCTGCCGCAGCAGGCGACCGACGCCGCGCCGTACGTCGTCACGCTCGGCGCCCTCTTCCTGACGACGGCCCGCCGCCGTCGCCGTACCCGCCCCGCTGGAGTCACCTCATGACACAGGACCTGCTGCCCATCACCCGAATACCCCGCACCGGCCTGCCGCCGTCCGCCGTGGTGGTCGGCGACCCGGCGCGCGCCGCGGCCGTCGCCGCGCTGCTCGACGGCGCCGAGGAGGTGTCGTACCACCGCGAATACCGTGTGTTCAGCGGAAGTTGGAAGGGCCTGCCGGTCACCGTCGCCTCGCACGGGGTCGGCGCGCCGGGCGCGATCCTGCTCTTCCAGGAGCTGGCAGAGGCGGGCGTCACGGCCTTCCTGCGGTTCGGTACGGCCGGCGCGATGCGCCCCGGCATCGGGGACGGCGATCTCGTCATCGCGGAGGCGGCCGTACGGGACGACGGCGTGACCCAGCAGCTGCTGCCGCCGGAGTACCCGGCTGTCTCCTCCCCCGAGGCCGTGTTCGCCCTCCAGCGCGCGGCCCGCGCGGCGGGTGCCCCGCACCACCGGGGACTGGTCTGGACCCGGGCGGCCTTCCAGCCGGGCCTGATTCCGCTCACCTCCTACGACGGCGCGGGTCTCGCGGCGATCGAGATGGAGCTGTCCGCCCTGCTGGTCACCGCCTCGCTGCGCGGCCTCGTCGCGGGCGGCGTGCTCGTGATCGACGGCGCGAACGCGGACGAGCTGGTCGACGAGGAGAGCACCGGCGGCTACGACCCGCACCGCGAGGTCGTCGCGGCGGGTGTGGAGCGCGGCGCGGTGGTGTCGCTGGAGGCGCTGCGGATTCTGGCCGAGGAGTACGCGGAGGATGTCTCGTGAGTGAGCACGCCGATCTGCTGGTGTACGGCGGGGACGTCCTCACCGTCGACGAGGCGGGCACCTTCGTACGGTCCGGCGCGGTCGCCGTCCGCGACGGCGAGATCCGGGAAGTCGGGCCCGCCGAGGAGCTGCGCGCGCGGTACGACGCCGCCGAGACCCTCGACGCGACGGGCTGTCTGGTCCTGCCCGGCCTCGTCAACACCCACACCCACCTGGCGATGACGCTGCTGCGCGGCCGCGCCGACGACGTCACGCTGCAGGGCTTCCTGGAGCGGGTGCTGCGTTGGGAGGCCGAACTGCTGTCCCCGAAGAACGTCGCCGCGGGGATGCGGGTCGCGATCGCCGAGAGCCTACGGGCGGGGGTGACCTCGGCGCTGGACATGTACTGGTACCACGAGGCGGCCGAGCGGGTCGCGCGTGAGGCGGGCTGGCGGCTGCACACGGGGCCGACCTTCATGGACGTACCGGACCCGGCGGACGGTATCGCCTACGAGGACCGGATGGCGTGGGCCCGCCGCGACCTGGCCGATCGCGTGTCGGCGCGGCCCGGCACCCGTCCCGTCCTCTTCGCCCACTCGACCTACACGCTCGCGCCCCAGCAGCTCACCGAAATCGCCGCGCTGGCACGGGAGTTCGGCGCACTGCTGCACATCCACGCCGCGGAGAACGCGACCGAGGTCGCCACCGTGGAGGTCCGCCACGGCAAGCGGCCGGTGGAACTGCTCGACTCGCTCGGACTGCTCGGCCCCGATCTGCTGCTCGCCCACGCCGTGGATCTGACGGGTCCCGAGATCGCGGCCCTGGCGCGCACCGGGACGTCGGTCGCGCACTGTCCGGTCTCCAATCTGAAGCTCGGCTGCGGCATCGCGCCGGTTCCGCGGCTGCTCAGCGCGGGCGTGACGGTGGGGCTCGGCACGGACGGCGCGGTCAGCTCCAACACGCTGGACATGCTGGGGGCGGTGCGGCAGGCGGCCCTGGTCCACAAGGCGGACGGCGACCCGACCGCGGTCGGCGCCGAACAGGCCGTCCGGATGGCCACCGTCGAGGGCGCCCGCGCGCTGGGCCTCGGCGACCACCTGGGCTCCCTGGAACCGGGCAAGCGCGCCGATCTGATCGTGCTGGACCTGAACGCGCCGCATCTGCGGCCGGTGCACGACCCGTGGTCCACGCTCGCGTATGCCGCGCACTCGGCGGACGTACGGGACACGGTCGTCGACGGCCGGATCCTGATGCGGGACCGGACGCTCACGACGCTCGACGAGGCCGCCGCCCTCGCCGAGCTGGAGGCTCTCGCCTGATCCGGCAGTGGACAGCGGGGCGCGTCAGTCCGCCGGCCCCACATAATGGGCCGATACATCGGATGTCTGGGCGGCATTCGGGGTGAACAGGGAGGTCCGCCATGGCAGTTACCGACGAGGCGATCGAGAAGATCAAGGGCATGATCGTCTCCGGCACGCTGCGGCCCGGCGACCGGCTTCCCAAGGAGAGCGAGCTCGCCGCCGACCTGGGGCTGTCGCGCAACTCCCTGCGGGAGGCGGTGCGCGCTCTCTCCCTGATCCGCATCCTGGACGTGCGGCAGGGCGACGGCACGTACGTCACCAGTCTGGACCCCCAACTCCTCCTGGAAGCGCTGAGTTTCGTCGTCGACTTCCACCGCGACGACACCGTGCTCGAATTCCTCGCGGTGCGCCGGATCCTGGAACCCGCGGCGACGGCGATGGCCGCCGCGAGCATCGGCGAACAGCAACTCGACGCACTGACCGCCCAGCTGGACGCGCTGGGCTCCGCCCCCTCGGTGGAGGAACTCGTCGCCTCTGACCTGGAGTTCCACCGCGGGATCGTGCAGAGCTCCGGGAACTCGGTGCTGTGCTCGCTGCTCGACGGCCTCTCCGGACCCACGACCCGGGCCCGCATCTGGCGCGGCCTGACCCAGGAGGACGCGGTCAGCCGCACCCTGCACGAGCACCGGGCGATCCTGTCCGCGCTGCGGGACCGGGACGCGGAGGCGGCCCGTTCGTGGGCGACCGTCCACATCGCGAGCGTGGAGCAGTGGCTGCGCAGCACCTTGTGACCGATTGACCGAGGACAGCTCGGACGACTGGGGGGTGTTTCGGGGTGGCGAACGGGGCAGTGATCCGTTCACTCCCCCGTGCAAGGGGGCTGCGGAGGCCCCCTCGGCACGCCGTAAGGTTGGGGCGTACGAGAGGGCACGTCGGAAGGAGGCGCTGGGTGATCGAGCTCGAGGGGGTTCCCGAGCTGATCGACCCGGTCATGGTGGCCGCGTTCGAGGGCTGGAACGACGCCGGCGACGCCGCCTCCACCGCGGTCGCGCACTTGGACAGGGAGTGGAAGGGCGAGGTGTTCGCGGCGCTGGACGCCGAGGACTACTACGACTTCCAGGTGAACCGCCCCACAGTGTGGATGGACGGCGGTGTCCGCAAGATCACATGGCCGACGACAAGGTTGTCAGTGGTCCGGGTCGGCGGCGAGAAGCCGCGTGACCTGGTGCTGGTCCGGGGGATCGAGCCGTCGATGCGGTGGCGCTCGTTCTGCAACGAGTTGCTCGGCTTCGCGCACGAACTGGGCGTCGAGCTGGTGGTGATCCTGGGCGCGCTGCTCGGCGACACCCCGCACACCCGTCCGGTGCCGGTCAGCGGGGTCACGTCCGATCCGGACCTGGCCCGCACCATGGACCTGGAGGAGACCAAGTACGAGGGTCCCACGGGCATCGTCGGCATCCTCCAGGAGGCGTGCACGCACGCGGGGGTACCGGCGGTGTCGCTGTGGGCGGCCGTACCGCACTATGTCTCGCAGCCACCGAACCCGAAGGCGACGCTGGCCCTCCTCAACCGCCTGGAGGACCTGATCGACCTGCGCATTCCGCTGGGCGAGCTGCCCGAGGACGCGCGGGCCTGGCAGTTGGGCGTGGACCAGCTGGCCGCCGAGGACAGCGAGGTCGCCGAGTACGTGCAGTCGCTGGAGGAGGCCCGGGACACCGCGGAGCTGCCGGAGGCGTCGGGCGAGGCGATCGCGCGCGAGTTCGAGCGGTATCTGCGGCGGCGGGACGGCAGCGGTCCGGCGACGGCCGGGGGCCACGCCACGGAGAGCGGGGACTCCGCCTCGTACCTCCGCGACGGTCCGGGCGGTCCCGGCGGCTCCAGCGGTCCCGGCGGTCGCACCCGGCCGCCTAAGTCGCAGCGGCCGGAGACCGACACCGAGACGGGCACGGCACCAGAGACCGGACAGAATACGGCGCCGGACACCGGTACGGACGCAGCGCCGGACGCCAAACCGGACACCGACGCCGAGGACGGCGGTCCCGCGGACTCCTCGGAGGACTGAGCCGCCGACGGGTGACGACTGACAACGATCGAGGGGCGGTGCGCACGACGCGCACCGCCCCTCAGTCGTCGCTGCGGCCCTGGCAGATGCTCACCCACCGAAGGGAACTGCGCGCGATGTCGTGAACAAGCGACGGCTCTGAACGAAGAGGCGCCGGGCGGTGGGACCGCGCGGCGCCCCTTGCGTACGAAGGCCCATGGAGGCCCGTGAAGGCCTACGAAGGGCCTACGTTCGGGCTACTACAGGGCAACGCCCAGCAGGGCGTCCACGGCACGCGACACGACGCCGGGGGCGCCCTCGTCCGTGCCGCCCCGCTCGTGTGCGAGCGCCGCCCAGCGGTCGACCGCGGCGAGCGCCGTCGGCGCGTCCAGGTCGTTCGCGAGGGCGTCGCGGATCTCCTGGACGAGCGCGTCGGCGGACGGGCCGTCGGGCCGCGACACGGCGGAGCGCCAGTTCTCCAGCCGCGCGAGGGCCTCTTCGAGGACGGTGTCCGTCCACTCCCAGTCGGCGCGGTAGTGGTGCGCGAGGAGCGCGAGCCGGATGGCGGCCGGGTCGACCCCGTCGCGCCGGAGCTTGGACACAAAGACGAGATTGCCCTTGGACTTCGACATCTTCTCGCCGTGCAACGCGACCATGCCGGCGTGCACATAGGCCTTGGCCATCGGGAACTCGCCGGTCAGCACCTGGGCGTGGGAGGCGCCCATCTCGTGGTGCGGGAAGGCGAGGTCGGAGCCGCCGCCCTGGACGTCGAAGCCCATCCCGAGGTGGTCGAGGGCGATGGCCACGCACTCGATGTGCCAGCCGGGCCGGCCGCGGCCCAGTGAACCGCCGTCCCAGCTCGGCTCACCGTCGCGGGCGGCCATCCAGAGCATCGGGTCGAGCGGGTTCTTCTTGCCCTGCCGGTCCGGGTCGCCGCCCCGCTCTGCGGACAGCAGGCGCATCGCGGCGGCGTCCAGGTTGGACACCTTGCCGAAGTTGGGGTCGGCCTCGACGGAGAAGTAGACATCCCCTTCGAGTTCGTACGCGGCCCCGGCGTCCCGCAGCCGCTCGACGAGCGGGACGATCCCGGGTATCGCCTCGACGGCGCCTATGTAGTGCCGCGGCGGGAGCATCCGCAGCGCGGTCATGTCCTCACGGAAGAGGGCGGTCTCCTTCTCGGCGAGTCCCACCCAGTCGACGCCGTCGCGCTCCGCCCGCTCCAGGAGCGGGTCGTCGACGTCGGTCACGTTCTGGACGTAGTGAACCTGCCGCTTGGTGTCGAGCCACACGCGCTGAACGAGGTCGAACGCGTTGTAGGTCGCCGCGTGACCCATATGGGTCGCGTCGTACGGCGTGATGCCGCAGACGTAGATACGGGCGACGGGACCGGGGTCGAGTGTGACGAGACCGCCGGTCGCGGTGTCGTGGATCCGGAGGTCGCGGCCCTCACCAGGCAGGGCGGGGACCTCAGAAGCGGGCCAGGCATGCATGTCATGAGCCTAACCGGACGGAAGTTCCGTATACGAACCGGACCAGGCCTGATGTCCGGGAAGGCGCTCTTGCGCCAGGCAACGCCGTGTGCATCCACCGGCATGGGCGCGCCCAGGGACGCGACCGCGGCTGCGGGCATGCTTGCCGGCTGCGACGTTGCTCACACCGGCGGCCAGGGAATCGCCGGCCACTCGCCGCTCGGCTCCGGATGCTTCCCCGAGGTGAGCATCGCGTCGACACGCGCGCGCGTCGCGTCGATCTCGGCTGCGGTGATGAGTTCGGCCAAGCGGGTGGCGAGCGGCGCACCCGACGCCAGGCCGTCCCGCAGGGACGTGAGCACCTCGACCGCCTCCGGTGGCAGCGACTCCCCCGCCCAGCCCCACAGCAGCGTGCGCAGCTTGTTCTCGGCGTTGAAGGTGACCCCGTGGTCGATCCCGTACAGCCGCCCCTCACCGGCGGGCAGCAGATGCCCGCCCTTGCGGTCGGCGTTGTTGATCACGGCGTCGAGCACGGCGAGCCGCCGCAGCCGGACATCGTCGGCGTGCACGAGCAGCGCCGTCTCGCCCTCGCCGACCTCGGCGAAGCCGATGGCCTTCCAGCCCTCCTCCGGCTCCTCGCGGTCCACCAGGGCGAGCAGCTCGGCTTCCGGGGAGGCCTCGATCCAGAGTTGGCACATGCCCTCGCCGTACGGCCCGTCGCGCAACACGGTGGCCGGCACGAGCCCCCATCCGGTCGCCTCGGAGACCGCGTACGCGGCGACCTCGCGCTGCGCCAGCGTGCCGTCAGGGAAGTCCCACAGCGGCCGCTCCCCGGCGATCGGCTTGTAGACGCAGAACGCGTCCCGGCCCTCGTAGGTCACGGAGCAGTACAGCACCGCGTTCGAGGCCTCGCGGATCCGTCCGCGCACCTTCAGCTCGCCCTTGGCGAGCAGCTCGGCCGTGGTCACGCTCCGCGGCGGTATCCGTTCTGGCGCGGGCATACGTGTCCTTCCGGGTCGAGCGGGAGGCTGCACAGCGGGCAGGGCGGCCGGCCCGCGTTGACCACGTCGAGGGCGCGCTTGGCGAAGGCCCGGGCCTGCGCGCCGGTGAGCCGGACGCGGAGCATCGGCGGACCGTTCTCCTCGTCCTGAAGCAACCTTTCCTCGGCCTCCGCGAGGTCCTCGTCGGAGTCGGCGTCGAGCTCCACGAGGGCCTGCGCCTCGACGATCATGCGCTGTTCGTCACCGTCCCAGGCCAGCGCCATGGTGCCGACCCGGAACTCCTCCTCGACGGGGGACTCGAGGGGTGCGGTGTCGGACACCTCCGTCGGGGCCATGGCGGGGACGGGAGCATTGCCGCCGGTCCGCCGTACGACCTCGTCGAGAAGCTCGTCCATGCGCTCGGCGAGGGCGGCGACCTGGGTCTTCTCCAGGGCGACGCTGGTCACCCGGGGGCCTGAGGAGGCCTGCAGGAAGAAGGTACGGCGCCCGGGCAACCCGACCGTACCGGCCACGAAACGGTCCGGGGGGTCGTAGAGGAACACCTGACGGGACACGTCCTGTCTCCATTGGAATCGGCATGTGGACCGGCTGACTGCGTCGGCCCGCATCGGCTGCTGACAACTTGCTGACAACTGCTGTGCTGCTTCGACCGCTTCACCCTACTGCGGCCGACGATCACGGTGCGCCCGCACCACCCCCGACCGGGGCGTCGCCGCTCGGGGGCTCCTCGCGCGGCGCCAGGGAGGCGAGGTCGCCGGTGTCCCCGAGGCGTACGAGGAAGGGGCGCAGTCGTGTGTAACGGATCGCGGTGATCGAACACGGTTCGACAGAGATCCGCTGGAAGAGGTCGAGGTGAAGTCCGAGTGCGTCCGCGACGAGGGACTTGATGATGTCGCCGTGCGAGCACATGAGGTACACGGCGTCACCGCCGTGATCGCGCTCCACGCGCGCGTTCCACTCGCGCACCGCCTCGGCGGCCCGTGTCTGCATGGCCCGCATCGACTCGCCGCCGGGGAACGCGGCCGCGGAGGGATGCGCCTGTACGACCTCCATGAGCGGCTCGTCCGTCAGCTCGGCGAGCTTGCGCCCCGACCAGTCGCCGTAGTGGGCCTCCCCGATGCGCTCGTCGGTGTGCACCCGCAGTTCGGGCCGTGCGTCGAGCAGCGGCTGCACGGTCTCCTGGCAGCGCTGCAGGGGGCTGGTGACGACCTCGGAGATCGGCAGCGCGGCGAGTCGCTCGGGCAGGGCCGCGGCCTGCTGGGCGCCGCGCTCGTCGAGGGCGACACCGGGCGTCCAGCCGGCGAGCAGCCCAGCGGTGTTGGCGGTCGAACGTCCGTGTCGTACGAGAATCAGGGTGGGCATGCGACCCAGCGTAAAGGGACGCCGCGTGGAGCAGGCCGGGCCTGTGGACAACGGCGGCCGGAGTGCGGCACGGGCCGGGCGGCGGGAGAATACTCTCCGTGATCGTCGACTGCGCCATCTACCGTCACGGGAGCCGGACGGAGGGTCCCGAGGACCTCTCCGACGCCCTGGACACGGCGCGCGCCGAGGGAGACGCGTTCGTGTGGATCGGGCTGCACGAGCCGACGGAGCAGGAGTTCGACCTCGTCACGGCGGAGTTCGGGCTGCACCCGCTCGCGGTCGAGGACGCCCTCAAGGCGCATCAGCGGCCCAAGCTGGAGGTGTACGACGACTCGCTGTTCCTGGTCCTCAAGCCGGTCTTCTACGAGCCCGACAGCGACATGGTCTCCACCGGCGAGGTCATGATCTTCATCGGCGACGCCTTCGTGGTGACCGTCCGGCACGGCCGGGGCTCGCCGCTCGCGCCCGTGCGACACCGCCTGGAGGCCGATCCCGAGAAGCTCCGTCACGGGCCGACGACGGTCCTCTACTCGATCGCCGACGCCACGGTCGACCAGTACCTGGAAGTGGCCACCGAGCTGGCGACCGACCTGGAGGTGCTGGAGGCGGAGGTCTTCTCACCGACCGTCGGGGGTACGCGGCACACCGCGTCCAGGATCTACACGTTCAAGCGGCAGATCCTGAAGTTCCGCCGGGCGACGGTCCCCCTGGCCGTTCCGTTGAGCCGGCTCTCGAACCCGGGTGGCGCCGGCGCCGGGGTACCGTTCGTGACCGCCAAGGCACAGCCCTTCTTCCGCGACGTCAATGACCATCTGACGCGCGTGAACGAGTCGGTGGAGGGCCTGGACCGCCTCGTCTCGGACATCCTCTCGGCGCATCTCGCACAGACGAGCGTGCGACAGAACGACGACATGCGGAAGATCTCCGCGTGGGCGGCCATGGCCGCGGTCCCCACGATGATCGCGGGGATCTACGGCATGAACTTCGACCACATGCCGGAGCTGCACTGGGTGTGGTCGTATCCGGCGGTGCTGCTGTTGATGGTCGCGCTGGAGATCCTGCTGTACCGGCTCTTCAAGCGGCGGGGCTGGCTGTAATCACGCCACACGCGCGCGTGACCACCGAGGCTCCCGGCCGCGGATCACGCGAACTCGGGCGCCGACGTCGCGGGCCCGCCCATCGCGTCGCGCCGCTCGGGCATCGTCAGCGAGACCATCCGGCGCCAGCCCACCGCCCGCTCGTAGGCGTAGACAAGGTGGATGCCCGCGGCGAGAGCGGCCGCCTTGGTCGTCGGCCAGCCGAGGATGCGTCCCATGTGGGCCATCACGGCGAGACTGACGTCACGGTAGATGCGGATCTCGGCGTGCGCGCACTCGCGCAGCGTCCGCTGGATGGCACGGGCGTGTCCGGCGCGCGCGAAGCGCAGCAGTTCCTCGTGGCAGTAGGCGAGGTGGTTGACCTCGTCCTGGGAGATCATCTTCACCGCGCGGCCGAGGTCGGGGTGGTCGGCGAAGTGCTTGTGCAGCAGCTCCATCTGCTCGGAGGCGCGCTGTTCGGTGACCCTGCTGTGGGCGAAATACGTGACGATGTCCTGCACGGTGAGCGGCTGGTCGCCCTTGAGCTTCTCGTGCGCGAGGCCGATGCCGTGCCGTTCCAGGAGCATCGTGTAGTCGGTGTCGGCCGGGACCTCGACGGGGCGCAGTCCACGCTTCTTCATGAGGGCGTTGAAGAGCCGCCCGTGTTTGTCCTCGTCGGCGCCGTGCCGGACGATCTTCGGCGCCAGCTCGCGCTCGCTCTGTGGGACAAGTGCGGCGATGCGCGCGTTCTCCCAGCCCCCTTGCGATTCCCCACTGGCGGCGATGGAGCAGAAGAGCCGGAACGACTCGTCGTTGTCGAGGATCTCCTGAAACAGACTCTTGGCCGAAAGCATCACTCGCACCTCTCTGCAGGGTTCAGCAGAAAACGAGTCAAATGGGATGCCAGGAGCACGGCAACCGATGTGTCGGACAAATCCGCCAAACGAACGACGACGAGGGAGGTCCAAGCGCGTAACCGAGGGGGCTTTTGCGCGTTGTTCCCCGTGACGGCCGTGGCGGGGAAGACCCCCGAGCCCCCACCACGGCCGCAGAATTCTTCCGCGAAGCGATCCGCCGCGGTTACGCCAAACCAGCACGCTCCAACGCGTCGCAACCGGCCCGGAGCGAGGCGATCCGGTCGTCCAGCGTGAAGCCCGCGGGCGCCAGCGTGAGTGTGTTGACCCCCGCCGCCGCGTACGCCTTCATGCGGTCGGCGATGCGGTCCACGGAGCCGAGCAGCGTGGTCTGGTCGATCAGCGCGTGCGGAATGGCGGCGGCCGCGCCCTCCTTGTCGCCGGACAGGTACTTGTCCTGGATCTCGGCGGCCTCCTTCTCGTATCCCATGCGCTGGGCGAGCTGGTTGTAGAAGTTCTGCTTGCGGCTGCCCATGCCGCCGACATACAGCGCGGTGTACGGCCGGAACATGTCGGCCAGCGCCGGCACGTCCTTGTCGTCGCCGAGGGCGAGCGGCAGCGTCGGGCACACGTCGAAGCCCTCCATCGTCTTGCCCGCCTTCTCGCGGCCCGCGCGCAGGTACTTGATCGCGGTGTCCTCGAGGTGGTCGGCCGAGGGGAAGATCAGCAGCGCGCCGTCGGCGATCTCGCCGGTCTGCTCCAGGTTCTTGGGGCCGATCGCGGCGACATACAGCGGGATGTGCTCACGCTCCGGGTGCACGGTCAGCTTCAGTGGCTTGCCCGGGCCGCCCGGCAGCGGCAGCGTCCAGTGCTCACCCTCGTACGAGAGGCGCTCCCGCGTCATGGCCTTCCGCACGATCGCGACGTACTCGCGGGTGCGGGCCAGCGGCTTGTCGAACTTGACGCCGTACCAACCCTCGGAGACCTGCGGCCCGGAGACACCGAGGCCGAGGCGGAAGCGGCCGCCCGACAGCGAGTCGAGGGTCGCGGCGGTCATCGCGGTCATCGCCGGCTGGCGCGCCGGGATCTGGAAGATGGCCGAGCCGACATCGATACGCTCGGTCTGGGCGGCGACCCAGGTGAGTACGGTGGCCGCGTCGGAGCCGTAGGCCTCGGCGGCCCAGCAGACGGCGTATCCCAGTCGGTCGGCCTCCTTGGCGACGGCGAGATTGTCCGCGTCCATTCCCGCGCCCCAGTAGCCGAGGTTGATCCCGAGCTGCATGGCCGATTCCCCTTACCGATCAGTAACGTCCCTTGTGCCGGAACCCTAGCGCGCTGGTGGGCGCCATGGCAGGGACCGGTTCGGCCTCGGGTGATCCCGGTTGTCCACAGGGCCCCCACGAGGCGAGTTCTGGCCAGTAATCTCGGCGTCCATGGAGCAGAGGCATCTCGGCCGTACCGGCCTGCGTGTGTCCCGGATCGGACTCGGCACCCTCACGTGGGGGCGGGGTACCGACGAACATGACGCCGCGGACCTGTTGAAGGTGTTCTGGGAAGCGGGCGGGAACCTCGTCGACACCGCGGATGTGTACGGGGACGGGGAGGCCGAGTATGTGCTCGGACAGCTCATAGAGGGGCTCGTGCCGCGCCGCGACCTGGTCATCTCCACCAAGGCGGGCAGCGTGCCCGACCCGGACCGGCGGTTCGACGGCTCGCGCGGGCATCTCCTGTCGGCGCTCGACGCCTCGCTCCAGCGCCTCGGCACGGACTACGTGGATCTGTGGCACATCCACGCCTTCGATCCGGCCACCCCGCTGGACGAGACCCTCCAGGCGCTCGACCTCGCGGTCAGCAGCGGTCGCGCGCGATACGCCGGGGTCTCCAACTTCTGCGGCTGGCAGCTCGCCAAGGCGGCGACCTGGCAGCTCGCGGCACCCGGGGCACGGACCCGGCTCGCCAGTACGCAGATGGAGTACTCCCTGCTCCAGCGCGGTGTCGAGCGGGAGGTACTCCCCGCCGCCCTCGACCTGGGTGTCGGCCTGCTGCCCTCCTCCCCGCTCGGGCGGGGCGTGCTCACCGGCAAGTACCGCGGCGGGACGCCGTCCGACTCGCGGGGCGGCTCGGAGCACCTCGCGCCCTTCGTCGCGCCGTACCTGGACGACGCGGCGAGCGGCATCGTGGACGCGGTGACGACCGCGGCGGACGGTCTCGCGGTCACGCCGCTGCAGGTCGCGCTCGCCTGGGTTCGCGACCGGCCCGGTGTGGCCGCCCCGATCGTCGGCGCGCGCAACGCGCAGCAGCTCACGGCCGCGTTGTCAGTGGAGACCCTTAGTCTTCCTGACGAGATCTGCCGGGCGCTCGACGATGTGTCGGCGCCGGTGCACCACTATCCCGATCACGACTGGAGCACGCTGTGAGCACGGAGCCCGAGACCACGGACGAAGCGGAGCCGGGGGCGCCGGGCGCGGCCGGCGCCCCGCAGGTCGCCGACGCGGGCGACTCCGAGGGCGGCGCGGCGGCGAAGCCCGAGGCCGCCGGGTCCGAGGGGCCCCAGGGATCGGCCACGGCCGGAGAGGCCACGGACGCCGAGGGAGCCACGGTCGAGGGCGACACGGACAGCGCCGCCTCGGCCGGCACGGCTGACGGCACCGGCACCGCAGGCGCCGCCCAGTTGTCGGAGGCCGAGGCCGAACTGGCGGCCCAGCGCCTGGAGCGGGAGCGGATCGAGCGGCGGAAGGCCGAGAAGCAGGGGCCGGTCGCGGCCGGGGCCAAGCTCAGCGGGAAGGCCGCGGATCTGCTCGCGGCGGTGCGGGCCGTGGAGAGCGGCGAGAAGCCCGCGGCATCTGTGGCCGGCGCATTCCGCGAGCCCGAGGCAGCGCCGCGCGCGGCCGCTCCGGAGCGCGCACGGCGCGCGCAGCCCATGCCGGCGCTCCCGGGCGGAGCGGCGTCGAGCGGCGCAGTCCCGGACGGAGCCGCGACGAGCGGCGCGGGGTCGGCCGTTGCAGGGTCGGCCGTTGCGGGGTTCGGCGGCGTGGCGTCGGGCGTCGCGGGGTCGGGCATCGCGACGTCGAGCGTCGCGGCGGAAGCTGTCGAGGGCGTACGCGGCGTGCTGACCGAGGGCGGCGCGCCCGACGCGCTCGCGCCGCAGGTCGTCGCGGCCCTGGGCGAGGGCGCCGGTGAACAGCTGCGCGAGGACCCCTGGCAGTTGCTGCGGGTCGCCGGGGTGCGGCCCGAGCAGGCCGACGGGTTCGCCCGGGCGCTGCTCGGCGCGGAGTGCGGCCCGGACGACGAGCGGCGCGGCCGGGCGCTGACCGTATGGCTCCTCGAGCAGGCGGCCGTCGCCGGGCACACCGCCCTCGACGCTTCGGCGCTCACCGCCGCGCTCTCCCAGCGCGCGGTGCCGGACCCGGACGCGGCCGTGCAGAGCACCCTCGCGGAGGGCGAGGCCCTGGTCTTCCAGGACGCGCTCGACACGGCGGCCCCGGCGCAGGCCAGCGCCGAGGAGGGCGAGGAGGAGCGCCCGGTCCGCATCCTCGTCGGCCTGGAGCGGTACGCCCTGGCCGAGGAGAGCCTCGCCGACGGACTGGCCCGGGTGATGAACTCCGTGCCGAAGGAGGACGGTTCCGCCGCCGACTGGGAGCGGGCCGCCGCATCGGCCGCCCGCTCCGCGGCGGAGCTGATCCGCGCGGTCGCGGGCCACGGCCTGGTCCTCCACACCGGCGGAGACGCGTCCCAGGCCGAAGCGGCGGCACTGCTGTACGCCGCTCGCGGTCTCGGCCTGCGTGGCTGGGCCGCCGCGCACACTCCGGGCGGCCGCGACCTCTTCACGGTCCAGATGGCCCGGTACGACCTGCCGGACAGCACCGAAGAGGGGACGGGCACCGGTGTCTGCACCGTGGCGGGGCTCCTGTCCGGCGCCGAGGGCCCGGGCCGGGACCCGGACGGCACCCTCGACCTGGACCTCCTCGTCGTCCTGGACGCGCCGCAGCTGGACGTCGAGACGGCGGCCGTGCTCGCCGAATCGCTCCCGGACGGCTCGCGGCTGGTGCTGAGCGGGGATCCCGGGGTGCTGTGGTCGGCCGGCCCGGGACGCGTGTTCGCGGATCTGCTCGCGGCGCGGGTCTGCCCGCAGGTGGCCTCGCGGACGCCGGACCCCGGGCCCATCGGCGAGCTGGTCTCCGGGGTCGGGATCGGTGAGCTCCAGCAGGTCGAGGCGCCCGGCAAGGAGGTCGTGATCGTCCCGGTGCGCGACGCCGGTGAGGCGGTGCACCGCACCGTGCAGCTGGTCGTGGACTCGGTGCCGCGCGCGATCGGCATCCCGGCCGAGCAGACACAGGTGATCACTCCGGGGCACGGTGGGGCGGTCGGCACGCGCGCGCTGAACACCGCGCTCAAGGAGCGGCTCAACCCCGGCCCCGGCCGCTTCGGCGGCTTCGACCCCGGCGACCGGATCGCGTACTCCCCCGTTCCGGGTCGTACGGTGCCGGGCCAGGTGGTGAAGGCCGACGCGGACGGGCTGCACCTGGAGTGCTCCGGCGCCGCCGTGGTCGTACCGAAGGAGCGGGTGGAGCAGTCCGTGCGGCACGGCTGGGCGCTCACGGCGCACCAGGCGGTCGGCCTGCGCTGGCCCGCCGCGGTCGTGGTGCTCCCCGGCGACGCCGCGGGGGCCCTGACCAGGCCATGGGTCTACACGGCCTTCGGCCGCGCCGAGCGCCATCTGTCCGTGGTGCACGGGGTGGAGCAGGCCCTGCAGCGGGCGGTGGCCGAGGTCCCCCAGAAGCCGCGCACCACGCGCCTGCCCGCCCTTCTCAAGGCGCAGGTCCCGGCAGCGGGCTGATCCCCCGCCGCCGTACACATGGAGGTGGCGGCCACCGAACCCCCGGTGACCGCCACCCCCTGCAGCACACGCTCAGCGATCGGCGTCCAACGGCTCCAGATCGCCGTCGTCGTCCAGTTCGCCGTCCGGGCCGAGGTCGTCCTCGGTCTCGTCCTCGTCCTCGTCCTCGATCTCGTCCTCGATCTCGTCGTCGTCCGACTCATCGTCGAAGACCGCGCTCACGTCGAAACGGCAGACGACGCGCTGCGGATCGATCGATTCGAAGGGGCTCTCCAGCCACTCACCAGGGTCGGCCGGTTCGTCCGCGGCCGTGACCCAGAGCGTGGAGTCCCCCTCCTCCAGGCCGAACTCCTTGTGCCGGGAGGCGATCTCGTCGGGTTCGAACTCGCCGAACAGGACGCCGAGCGCCCCGTGGACGGTACCGGCCGCCGCGTCGAAGCCGGCGGCCGCGGTGGCCCCGTCCTCCTCCACGGCCTCCACCCGCTGGGCCTGCGCCAGCAGCCGCTGCGGCTCCACCACCGCGTAGTCCCGGCGGATCAGCACGCTCAGCGCGTTCGGCTCCTCGGGGCCCGTGTACGGCGGCAGGGTGTCGTCGGTACCGGGGATCTCGAAGGGCGTGACCTCGTCGTAGCGGTCGTAGAGCAGCTCGTCGTACTCCTCGGCCGCGGCGGCCAGCTCGTTGAACGCCTCGTAGACGGCCGGGTCGTCGTCGCCCGACCTGCGCTCGACCGCGGCCAGGTGGCGATCGAGTGCGGTCTTTACAGCCTCGGCGGCGGCGCGTACCTCGGCAGCGGTGGGCTGCACAGCATCAGACATAGTGCAGACGCTATCCGTACCGGGCCTGTGCCCGCACAATAGATGCGATGCCGGAATACGAATTTGTCGACGTGTACGTGCCACGCGGGGTCTCCCGCAAGGACACGACACGCCTGCTGACGGACCATGCGGAGTACGGACACTGGGAGTTGGACCGCCTGAGCCTGCACCCCGACGGCAGCCGCAGGGTGCGGTTGCGCCGACGGATCATCCGCCAGGTGCGCGCCACGTGGTGAGCGAAAGCGGCTGAAACGGAGCGGGCCCCGCCAGTGCGGGGCCCGCTCCGTTCGCTCTTGTCGTACCCGTTGACGCCTCGTGCCTGTTTACGCCGCCGACCGTGCCCGGCGGTAGAGCACGGCGCCCGCGAGCAGCGCGCCCACGCCCGCCGGGATCACTGCGCCGAGCGGCAGCTCACTGCCGGTCGCGGCGAGCTGCGCGGAGCTCCTGGGCTGGCTGACGGACTGCGTCCCAGGGTGGTTGACGTGCGAGGCGGGCAACGTGCCCGGGTGACCGGGGTGACCCGGCGTACCCGGGTTGCCCGGCGTACCCGGATTGCCCGGCGTACCCGGATTGCCCGGCGTACCCGGATTGCCCGGCGTACCGGGGTTGCCCGGCTGCCCCGGCTGCCCCGGCTGCCCCGGCTGCCCGGGGTGGCCCGGGTTGCCCGGCCCGCCCGGAGGGGGCGTCTGGTGGCCGCCGCCGGGCGGAGTGGCGGGGTGACCACCACCGGACCCATCCGACCCATCCGACCCACCGGCACCGTTCCCGCACGAGTTGCCCGTCGCCGGATTGCCGATCCCGCCCACGTTGACGCTGTTGCCGCAGACATTGACCGGCACGTCGATCGGGACCTGTACGTGGTTCCCGGAGCCGACGCCCGGCGAACCCCCAGCGTGTCCACCGGCCTGCGCGCCGCCGCCCGAGTGGGAGCCCCCACCCTCGTGTCCGCCGCCGTATCCGCCCCCGGAGGAGCGGCCGCCGTCGTGGTTGACGCACTTGTTGCCGATCGCCGGGTTGAGCGCCCCGACGACGTTCACGGTGTTGCCGCAGACGTTCACCGGCGCGTGCACCGGTGCCTGCACCGTGTTGCCCGACAGCACGCCGGGCGAGTCCGAACTGGAGCCGTTCGCACCCGAGTCGGCGTGTGCGTAGCCCCCGGTCGCGGCGAGTACGCCGGTCGCGGCCGCCACGGTCATCAGGCCCTTGCGGGTGACCTGTCGCATAGCTGTATCCCTGCCTTGAGCCCTGAAGTCCTGGGCTTGGACCATCCGGAACGCGCACGCACCCGACTGGCGCGTGCGCCGAAAGTCGGTCGGCCCCGGAGCGCATGGTGTGCACTCCGGGGCCGACCGACTCAGACCCTCATGGGGTGAGGCACAACATCAGTCGTTGATGCAGGTGTTGCCGAAGGCGGGGTTCAGCAGCCCGATCACCGAGATCGTGTTGCCGCAGACGTTCACCGGGACGTGCACAGGCACCTGGACGACGTTGCCGGAGACGACGCCCGGGGAGTGCACCGCGGCACCCTGGGCACCCGAGTCGGCGACGGCCAGGCCGGCACCCGCGAGAACCAGACCACCAGTGGCAGCAGCAGCAGCGACGATCTTCTTGATCATTATTCCTCCTAGTTGGCAAATGCGATCCCAAGTAGCGGATCACATCACCTGTAACGAGGAGGAACTGTTAGAGCTACGAGCTTATGGTCGCATTCACCCTTCCCGGGTGATCTCCGTACGCGCGGGCGAATACCGACGTCAACACGTCATGACGCCTCGATGAAACGGTCGAGCACCCGTACGCCGAATTTCAGGGCATCGACCGGCACCCGCTCGTCGACGCCGTGGAACATGCCCGCGAAGTCCAGCTCCGGCGGCAGCTTCAGTGGGGCGAAGCCGAAGCAGCGGATGCCGAGGTCGGCGAAGGACTTGGCGTCAGTGCCGGCCGAGAGCATGTACGGCACGGCGCGGGCGATCGGATCCTCTGCGGACAGCGCGGTCTGCATGGCGTCGACGAGGGCGCCGTCGAAGGTGGTCTCCAGCGCCTTGTCGGCGTGCACGTCCTCGCGCTTCACCTTCGGGCCGAGAATCCGGTCCAGGTCGGCGAGGAACTCCTCCTCGTACCCCGGCAGATAACGGCCGTCGACATGCGCCGTCGCCTGCCCCGGAATGACATTGACCTTGTAACCCGCGCCCAGCTGGGTCGGATTGGCGGTGTTCTGCAGGGAGGCGCCGATGAGCTTGGCGATGCCGCCGAGCTTGGCGAGCGTCTCGTCCATGTTCTCCGGGTCGAGCTCGGTGCCGAGGGCGTCGCCCAGCTCGTCGAGGAAGTGCCGCAGCGTCTTGGTCACACGCACCGGGAACTTGTGCCGCCCGAGCCGCCCGACGGCCTCGGACAGCTCGGTGATCGCGTTGTCCTTGTGGATCATCGAACCGTGACCGGCGGTGCCGTCCACGGTCAGTTTCATCCAGTGCATGCCCTTCTGGGCGGTCTCGACGAGATACAGCCGCAGCTTCTCGTTGACCGTGAAGGAGAACCCTCCGACCTCGCCGATCGCCTCCGTGACGCCCTCGAAGAGGTCCGGGTGCTTGTCGACCAGGTGCCGCGCCCCCCACGTACCGCCCGCCTCCTCGTCCGCGAGGAAGGCGAGGACGATGTCCCGGGGCGGCTTGCGCCCGCTCCGCAGCCGGTCCCGCACGACCGCCAGCGTCATGGCGTCCATGTCCTTCATGTCGACCGCGCCGCGGCCCCACACCATCCCGTCCGCGATCTCGCCGGAGAAGGGGTGGTGGGTCCAGTCGGCCGCATTGGCCGGTACGACGTCCGTGTGGCCGTGGATGAGCAGCGCGGGCCGCGAGCGGTCCACGCCCTCGATACGGGCCACCGCGGAGGCGCGGCCACGGTGCGACTCGAAGATCTGCGGTTCGAGCCCCACCTCGGCAAGCTTCTCGGCCACGTACTCCGCGGCCCTGCGCTCACCCGGCCCGGAGTGGTCCCCGTAGTTGCTGGTGTCGATCTGGATCAGCTCGCGACAGAGGTCCACGACCTCGTCCTCGCCAGAGACGCTACTGGCCGTGTTCGATTCGCTCACGCTGCTTCCTCCCACTGTCACTGCTGGTGGTTCCTTCCTCATCCTCCCTCCGACCCCCGCCCCACCCCAAGGCCGGACCCGGCCCGTCACACGCCGTTCACGCGGCGACAGGGCGTGATCAGAGGCCCTCGAAAGCCTGGTAATGTTTCCTCTGTCGCCGCGAGGGAAACCCCGCGCGACAGACACCTTGTCCGGGTGGCGGAATGGCAGACGCGCTAGCTTGAGGTGCTAGTGCCCTTTATCGGGCGTGGGGGTTCAAGTCCCCCCTCGGACACCAGCTGAGACCCCTGTTCATCAGGGGTCTCTTTGCTTTCCTGGCGCCCGGCAGGCCGGTGGCGAAGGTCAGCGGGCTGAGCCCGTAGCGCCCGACCGACTCCATGCTCCGCGGCGACCCGGAGCCGGCGCCGACCATCGGCACGTTCCGGGCACGCCCCTCCGTGGCGCGCGGTGACCAGTGGCCCGGCGCCCGAGTGGGGAGTTCAAGCCCTCGCTCGCCGTGTTCGACGTGTTACGGGCAGGTGTGGGGCAGATCTCGTCAGGATGACGTACCCGCACGTCAGAGCCCCGGAATCAGTGGTTCCGGTGCGCCCCAAAGGTCGCCTCGCGTGGCTGCGGCGCAGGTCAGCGGCTAGCGTCGTACTAAAATTTCACGCTTGGTTGGAACTGACGGAAGATCCCCAGGCATACCTGTGGGCCCGTCGGTGCCCGGGAAGTTCCGGGAAACGACACGTGAGGACCCGATGGCAGCCCTCGAGCAAGGCCCCGCACTCGCGCTGTTCGACGAGGAGGTGCGCGCGGAGTTCGGCGACACGGCGCGCTTCTCCGCCTCCATCGCCGCCTCGCCGCGCACGCTGGTCGACATCCTCGACGCCACCGTTCGGGCGTACCCCGACGAGCCCGCCCTCGACGACGGCCACCGCGCCCTCACGTACCGCGCCCTGGCCGCCGAGGTCGAGACACTGCGACGGCGGCTGAGCGCCGCCGGGGTGGGCCTCGGCGACCGGGTGGGCGTGCGGGTCCCGTCCGGTACCAATGAGCTGTACGTCGCCATCCTCGCCGTACTGGCCGCCGGAGCCGCCTATGTGCCGGTGGACGCCGAGGACCCGGACGAGCGGGCCGAACTGGTCTTCGGGGAGGCGGAGGTGCGGGCCGTCATCGGGGCCGAGCACCAGCTGACCCTCACCGGCGCCTCGGACGTTCCCGCCGCGCGCCCCGGCATCGAGCACGACGCGTGGATCATCTTCACCTCCGGGTCCACCGGCAAGCCCAAGGGTGTGGCCGTCAGTCACCGCAGCGCCGCCGCGTTCGTGGACGCCGAGGCCGAGCTGTTCCTGACCGAGGACCCGATCGGTCCGGGTGACAGGGTCATGGCGGGCCTGTCCGTCGCGTTCGATGCCTCCTGCGAGGAGATGTGGCTGGCCTGGCGGTACGGGGCCTGCCTCGTACCCGTGCCGCGGTCGCAGGTCAGGAGTGGTGCCGACCTCGGGCCCTGGCTGGTCGAGCAGGAGATCAGCGTGGTCTCGACCGTGCCCACGCTCGCCGCGCTCTGGGAGCCCGAGACCCTCAACGACGTACGTCTGCTGATCTTCGGCGGTGAGGCCTGCCCGCCCGAGCTGGTCCAGCGGCTCGTCACCGAGGGGCGCGAGGTGTGGAACACCTACGGGCCCACCGAGGCCACCGTGGTCGCCTGCGCCTCCCTGATGACCGGCGCGGAGCCGATTCGGATCGGGCTGCCGCTGAACGGCTGGGAGCTGGCCGTGGTCGATGAGGCCGGGCAGCCGGTCGCGATGGGCGACAGCGGCCAGCTCGTGATCGGCGGGGTCGGGCTCGCCCGGTATCTCGACGCCGAGAAGGACGCGGAGAAGTACGCGCCGCTGGAGTCGCTCGGCTGGGAGCGGGCGTACCGAAGCGGCGACCTGGTCAAGGCGGACCCCGAGGGACTGATCTTCCTCGGGCGGGCCGACGAGCAGATCAAACTCGGCGGGCGCCGGATCGAGCTGGGGGAAGTGGACGCGGCGCTGCAAGCGCTGCCCGGCGTGGCGGGCGCCGCCGCCGCGGTCCGGACCGCCCGCAGCGGCAATCAGCTGCTCGTCGGCTACCTCGTCACCCAGGACGGCTGGGACCACGCGAGTGCCGTCGAGAAGCTGCGCGCCGAGCTGCCCGCCGCCCTGGTCCCGCTGCTCGCCCCGGTCGAGGATCTGCCGACCCGGACGTCGGGCAAGGTCGACCGCAACGCCCTGCCCTGGCCGCTGGAGGGCCTGGAGAGCGGCGGTGCGAAGGAGCAGCTGTACGGCACCGAGGCCTGGCTCGCCGAGCAGTGGAGCGAGGTGCTCGGCATTCCGGTCGGCAGCGCGTCCGACGACTTCTTCGCGATCGGCGGCAGCAGTCTGGCCGCCGCCCAGCTCACGACGAAGCTGCGCACCCGCTACCCCAGCGCCGCCGTGCTCGACATCTATCAGCAGCCCGTCCTGCGCAAGCTGGCCCGGCACCTGGAGAAGTCCGCACAGGACGACGGCGCCGAGCGGACCATCGCGCCGGTGCCCGTGCGGGCCAAGGCGATCCAGCTCCTCCTCCTGATCCCCCTGTTCACGCTGCTGGGCCTGCGCTGGACCGTGGCGCTGGCCGCGCTCGGGAACGTACTGCACTGGTTCGGGCCGTTTCCGTGGGCGCCGACGGCGTCGTGGTGGCTCGTCGCCGCCGGGGCCGTGGTGCTGTTCAGCCCGCCGGGTCGGCTCGCGATCGCCGCGGGCGGGGCGCGGCTGCTGCTGCGGGGCGTGAAGGCGGGCCGCTACCCGCGCGGTGGGAGCGTGCATCTGCGGCTGTGGACCGCCGAGCGGCTGGTCGAGTTCAGCGGCGCGACCTCGCTGACCGGATCCTGGCTGGAGCGGTACGCGCGTGCCCTGGGCGCCAAGGTCGGCGCCGACGTGGATCTGCACTCGCTGCCGCCGGTGACCGGCATGCTGAAGCTGGGCCGGGGTGCCGCCGTCGAGTCCGAGGTGGACCTGTCGGGGCACTGGCTGGACGGTGACCGGCTGGAGATCGGCCCGGTCAAGGTGGGCGCCGGTGCGGTGGTCGGGACGCGCAGCATGCTCTTCCCGGGAGCGCGGGTCGGCAAGCGGGCCGAGGTGGCCCCGGGTTCCGCCGTCGCCGGGCAGATTCCCACCGGGCAGCGCTGGTCCGGAGCGCCCGCCGTGAAGCTCGGCAAGGCGAAGCGGGCCTGGCCCAAGGAGCAGCCGCGGCGTGGGGCGTACTGGCGCGCGATGTACGGCGCGACGGGCTTCGCGCTGACCGCGCTGCCCCTGCTGGCGGGCGTGGCCGCGCTCCTGGTGGCGCACGTGTTCATCGGCGCGGACGCCGGGCTGGGCGAGGCGCTGCGCGGTGCCGCGGTCGCGCTGGTCCCGGCGACGCTGGCCTTCGGGCTGGCGTACGCGCTGCTGCTTCTGATCGCCGTACGACTGCTCAGCCTGGGCCTGCGGGCGGGCACGTATCCGACGCACAGCCGGATCGGCTGGCAGGCCTGGACCGTCACGCAGCTGATGGACCGCTCCCGCGAGACGCTGTTCCCGCTGTACGCCGGGCTGATCACGCCGGTGTGGCTGCGGCTGCTCGGCATGAAGATCGGGCGGGGGGCGGAGGTGTCCACCGTGCTGGCGTTGCCGAGCCTCACCACGGTCGGCGAGGGCGCGTTCCTCGCGGACGACACCCTGACCGCGCCGTACGAGCTCGGCGGCGGCTGGGTGAAGATCGGGCGGGCCGAGATCGGGCGGCGGGCGTTCCTGGGCAACTCCGGGATGACCGCGCCGGGCCGCAGCGTGCCGGACGGCGGTCTGGTCGGGGTGTTGTCGGCGACGCCGAAGAAGGCCAAGAAGGGCAGCTCGTATCTGGGGCTGCCGCCGGTGAAGCTGCCGCGTTCGACCCAGGACGGCGATCAGAGCCGTACGTACGACCCGCCCGCCCGGCTGCTGTGGGCACGGGGTCTGGTGGAGCTGTGCCGGATCGCCCCGGTGTTCTGCTCGGCGGCGCTGGCGGTGCTGACCGTGGCCGCGTTCAGTGCGCTGGGCGCCTGGGCGGCCCTGCTCGGCGGGGTCGTGCTGCTCGGCGTGGGCGCGGTCGCGTGCCTGCTGTCCATCGTGGCGAAGTGGCTGCTCGTGGGCCGGCACCGGGCCGGTGAGCACCCGCTGTGGAGCGGGTTCGTGTGGCGCAACGAGCTGGCGGACACGTTCGTCGAGGTGGTGGCCGTGCCGTGGCTGGCCGGATCCGTGCCCGGTACGCCGCTGATGACGGCGTGGCTGCGCGGGCTCGGCGCGCGGATCGGCAAGGGCGCCTGGGTCGAGAGCTACTGGCTGCCGGAGACGGACCTGGTCTCCCTCGGCGATGCTTCCACCGTGAATCGGGGCTGTGTCCTGCAGACTCACCTCTTCCACGACCGGATCTTGCGGACGGATACTGTTGTCCTCCGTGAGGGCGCCACTCTGGGCCCGGGCGGAATCGTCCTTCCCGGCAGCACGGTCGGGGCGCGCAGCACGCTGGGACCCGCGTCGCTCGTCATGGCGGCCGAATCCGTTCCCGACGACACCCGCTGGCTGGGCAACCCGATCGAAGCATGGCGTTCCTAGGCGCGGCCCGTACGGCGTCCGGGGACGAGGCACCGGCACGTCGTACGAGCACAGCGCAGGGAGCAGACGCAGCAGTGAGCGTTCAGCAGACAGTGGGATCGGACCCGTACTTCCCGGCCAACGGCGATCCCCGCTACCGGGTGCACCGGTACGAGCTCGCGCTGGACTACCGCCCCGGCCCGAACCGGCTGTCCGGGACGGCGCGGCTCAACGCCATAGCGGGCCGTGGTCCGCTCGCCGAGTTCCAGCTGAACCTGGCCGACTTCCGGATCGGCCGGGTCCGCGTCGACGGCAAGGCACCGCACTACACGCACCGGGGCGGCAAGCTGCGCATCCACCCGGCGAAGCCGATCCGGGCCGGGGCCGCCTTCACCGTGGAGGTGCACTGGGCGGGCAACCCCAAGCCGGTCAACAGCCCCTGGGGCGGGATCGGCTGGGAGGAGCTGGAGGACGGGGCGCTGGTGGCGAGCCAGCCGGTCGGCGCGCCCTCCTGGTACCCGTGCAACGACCGGCCCGCCGACAAGGCGTCGTACCAGATCTCGATCACCACACCGTCCTCGTACTCGGTGGTGGCGGGCGGCCGGCTGCTGACCCGCACGACGAAGGCTTCGACGACGACGTGGGTGTACGAGCAGGCGGCGCCGACGTCGAGCTATCTGGTCGGGCTGTCGATCGGGAAGTACCAGACGGTGCTGCTCGGCGATCCCGGTCTCGGTGGCGTACCGCAGTCCGGGCATCTGCCGGTGCATCTACTCGGGGAATTCTCCCGGGACTTCGCGCGGCAGCCCGCGATGATGGAACTGTTCGAGGAGATATTCGGGCCGTATCCGTTCGGCGAGTACGCGGTGGTGGTGACGGAGGAGGAGCTCGATGTCCCCGTCGAGGCACAGGGGTTGTCGTTGTTCGGCGCCAACCATGTGGACGGGTCGCGGGGTTCGGAGCGGCTGGTCGCGCACGAGCTGGCGCACCAGTGGTTCGGCAACAGCGTGTCCATCGCGGACTGGCGGCACATCTGGCTGAACGAGGGGTTCGCGAAGTACGCCGAGTGGCTGTGGTCGGAGCGTTCGGGCGGTCGTACGGCGCAGCAGCTTGCCGCCCTCGCGCACCGGAAGCTGTCCGCTCAGCCGCAGGATCTCGTCCTGGCCGACCCGGGCCGCAAGCTGATGTTCGACGACCGGCTGTACGAGCGCGGCGGGCTCACCGTGCACGCGGTGCGCTGCGCGATGGGCGACGTCGGCTTCTTCCGTATGCTGCGCGGCTGGGCCGCCCTGCACCGGGGCGGCGCCGTCACCACGGCGGCGTTCACCGCGCATGCGGCGCGCTACGCGGCGGAGCCGTTGGACGATCTGTTCGCGGCGTGGTTGTACGACTCGGCGCTGCCGCCGCCGCCCCAGCCGTCGGTGGCGGTTCCGGCCCGGCCGACATACCCGCCGACGAACGCCGACTCGGCCTAGGCAGGGTGCAGACAGAATGGCGATCATGACCAGTCGTAACTGCCCGTGCGGGCTGCCCGCGCCGTACGCCGAGTGCTGTGGACGGTTTCACCGCGGTGCCGCCGCCGCGCCGACCGCCGAGCTTCTGATGCGGTCGCGCTACAGCGCCTTCGTGCAGCGGGACGAGGGCTATCTGCTGCGGACCTGGCATCCGAGGACGCGGCCGCCGCGGGTGGAGTTCGACCCGGAGATGCGGTGGACCGGCCTGGAGATCCTCGCTGCGAGCCAGGGGTCGGCCTTCCACTCCGTGGGGACCGTGACCTTCCAGGCCTCCTACCGGGGCGGCTCGCTGCACGAGCGGAGCCGGTTCGAGCGGGTCGACGGGGCGTGGGTGTACGTGGACGGGGACTTCGTCGAGTAGGACCTGTCCGGTCGATCACGGTGGAGGAAAGCGGCGGGGCCCCGTTCGGTGCCGGTGAGCGGGGTGGGGTGCGTGCAGCTGCAAGGCGGAGGAGGGCGTCGACGCGATGGGGGTCCCCCCTGTTCGAGCGAAGCCGAGAACTTGGGGGAGTCGGCAACCGACGACAACGCCGCAGATGTGCGCCCGCCGCGGAGCGGCTGGTGTCACTGCCACCCCGCGTCTCCGCCGTGATCGACCGGACAGGTCCTAACCGTCAGGGCGCGAGGATGTCCAGCTCCTGGAGCGCGCCGACCGTGATCTCGCGGGTGAGCTCCTCGGCGCGGGTGGCGTCGCCCTCGCGGACGGCCTCCGCGACCTGTACGTGCAGGGTGACGGCGGCGGGGTCGGGGTCCTCGAACATGACCTCGTGGTGGGTACGGCCCGCCAGGACCTCGGTGACCACGTCGCCGAGGCGGGCGAACATCTCGTTGCCCGAGGCGTTGAGGATCACCCGGTGGAAGGCGACGTCGTGGACGAGATACGCCTGCAGTTGATGGCCACGTGAGTTGGCGACCATGCCCAGGGCGCACTCGGTGAGCTCGGCGCACTGCTCGGCGGTGGCGTTCCGGGCGGCCAGCCCCGCGGCGATCGGTTCGACGGCGGAACGCAGCACGGTGAGCGAACGCAGCTGGTGGGGCCGGTCGGCGCCGGCCAGTCGCCACCGGATGACCTGAGGGTCGTACACATTCCACTCCGCCTTGGGGCGGACCGTCACTCCGACCCGGCGGCGGGACTCGACCAGGTGCATGGACTCCAGCACCCGGACCGCCTCGCGCATGACGGAGCGTGACACCTCGAAGCGCTGCGCGAGCTCGTCCGTACGCAGCACGCTCCCCGGCGGGTACTCACCCGCCGTGATCGCCGGCCCGAGGCATTCCAGTACATGTCCGTGCAGGCCCCGGCCCCGTGTGCTCATGGAGTCAGCGTACGAGGCTCCCAGCGAGAACAAAAAGTCAGACTTATATGTCACAGACTCTTGAATTCGTCGTACCTAATGGGTTTCAGTGTCGTCGACATCAGATGTCGACGAAGACAGCGAGGCAGTAATGAGTACCCCCCATGTCGTCGTGGTCATGGGCGTGGCAGGCACCGGCAAGACCACCATCGGCCCCCTGCTTGCGGCCCGACTCGGCGTTCCGTACGCCGAGGGCGATGACTTCCACCCCCAGGCCAACATCGACAAGATGACGGCCGGGACACCGCTGTCCGACGACGACCGGTGGCCCTGGCTGGACGCCATCGGCCGCTGGGCGCACAGCCGCTCCGGGCTCGGTGGAGTGGTCAGCAGCTCGGCGCTCAAGCGCAGCTATCGCGACCGACTGCGGGCCGAGGCGCCCGGAGCCGTCTTCGTCCATCTGACCGGTGACCGCGCGCTGATCGAGGACAGGATGTCGCACCGCCAGGGGCACTTCATGCCGACGGCACTCCTGGACTCCCAGTTCGCCACCCTCCAGCCGCTGGAAGCGGACGAGGCGGGTGTCTCCGTGGACGTCTCCGGCGACCCCACGGAGATCACCGAACGGGCCGTGGCCGCGCTCCAGGGGCTCGGCCAGCTCTCGCAGTAACTCTTTTTTCCTTCCCCTCGTACGTTTCTCAAGCAAGGAAACCACCGTGACCAGACTCAGCGTCGAGATGCTGGCAGCGGACGCCGTCGAGCCGATCACCTCGGCGGGCCATGCTCAGCTGGGTATCGCCGTCCTGGCGGGCATCGCCGTCATCGTCCTGCTGATCACCCAGTTCAAGCTGCACGCCTTCCTGGCCCTGACCATCGGCTCGCTGGCGCTCGGTGCCTTCGCCGGGGCACCGATCGACAAGGTCATCCTCAGCTTCACGGCCGGGCTCGGCTCGACCGTTGCCGGTGTGGGTGTCCTGATCGCCCTTGGCGCGATCCTCGGCAAGCTGCTCGCCGACTCCGGCGGCGCCGACCAGATCGTGGACACCATCCTCGCCAAGGCGGGCGGGCGCGCCATGCCGTGGGCGATGGTGCTGATCGCCTCCGTGATCGGTCTGCCGCTCTTCTTCGAAGTCGGCATCGTGCTCCTCATCCCGGTCGTGCTGATGGTGGCCAAGCGCGGCAACTACTCCCTGATGCGCATCGGCATCCCGGCGCTGGCCGGTCTGTCCGTGATGCACGGCCTGATCCCGCCGCACCCCGGCCCGCTGGTCGCGATCGACGCGGTCAAGGCCAACCTCGGTCTCACGCTGGCCCTCGGTGTCCTGGTCGCCATCCCGACGGTGATCATCGCCGGCCCGCTGTTCTCGAAGTACGCGGCCCGCTGGGTGGACGTCCCGGCGCCGGACAAGATGATCCCGACCCGCGCCTCCGAGGACCTGGAGAAGCGCCCCGGCTTCGGCGTCACCATCGCCACCGTGATGCTGCCCGTCGTGCTGATGCTGTCCAAGGCCCTGGTCGACATCATCGTGGACGACCCGACGCACATGGTGCAGCGTGTCTTCGACGTCGTCGGCTCGCCGCTGATCGCACTGCTCGCCGCGGTCATCATGGGCATGTTCACCCTGGGCCGCGCGGCCGGCTTCACCAAGGACCGGATCTCCACGACCGTCGAGAAGTCCCTCGCGCCGATCGCCGGAATCCTGCTGATTGTGGGCGCGGGCGGCGGCTTCAAGCAGACGCTGATCGACTCCGGTGTGGGCCAGATGATCCTGGAGATCTCCAAGGACTGGTCGATTCCCGCACTGCTGCTCGCCTGGCTGATCGCGGTGGCCATCCGGCTCGCGACCGGTTCCGCGACCGTCGCCACCATCTCCGCGGCCGGACTGGTCGCGCCCCTCGCGGCCGACATGTCGGACGTGCACACCTCCCTCCTGGTGCTGGCGATCGGCGCGGGCTCGCTCTTCTTCAGCCATGTCAACGACGCCGGTTTCTGGCTGGTCAAGGAGTACTTCGGCCTGAGCGTCGGCCAGACCATCAAGACCTGGTCGGTGATGGAGACGATCATCTCGGTGGTGGCAGGCGGACTGGTGCTCCTGCTGTCGCTGGTCATTTAGAAGTACGAGGACGAGGAAGACGACGATGGCTCACCCTCTCTTCGACATCAGCGGCCGTACGGCCCTGGTCACCGGCTCCAGCCGCGGCATCGGGCTCGCGCTCGCCCGCGGGCTGGCGGAGGCCGGCTGCACCGTGGTCCTCAACGGGCGCGACGGAGAACGCCTCAAGCAGGCCGCCTCCGAACTGCCCGGCGACGTCCACACGGCGATATTCGACGTCACTGACGGTCCCTCGGTCGCCGCCGGGATAGCTGATGTCGAGGATCGGGTGGGCCCGCTCGACATCCTCGTCAACAACGCGGGCATGCAGCTGCGGGCCCCGCTCCTGGAGTTCACGGACTCGGACTGGCACCGGATCCTGAACACCAACCTGACGAGCGCGTTCCTGGTCGGCCGCGAGGCCGCGCGAGGGATGACCGAGCGCGGTCACGGCAAGATCATCAACATCTGCTCTCTCCAGAGCGAGGTCGTCCGTCCGGGCATCGCCCCGTACGCGGCCACCAAGGGCGCGCTCAAGATGCTCACCAAGGGCATGTGCGCGGACTGGGGTCCGCACGGAGTGCAGGTCAACGGGCTCGGCCCCGGCTACATCGAGACCGAGCTGACCAAGCCCCTCGTGGACGACGAGGAGTTCAGCGCCTGGGTGCGGCGACGCACCCCGGCCGGGCGCTGGGGCCGTACGGACGACCTGGTGGGCGGGGTGCTCTTCCTCGCCTCACCCGCCGCGGACTTCGTCAGCGGGCAGGTGCTGTACGTCGACGGCGGTATGACCAGTGTGCTGTGAAGGTGCGGCGAAGGGGACTTGGCGATGCTCGGCTGTGTGATCCACGGGCAGGACGATCTGCGGGTCGACGAACTGCCGGTCCCGTCCGTCGGGCCCGGGGAGGCGCTGGTCGCCGTCCGGTACGGCGGGGTGTGCGGGTCCGATCTGCACTACTGGCGGCACGGCGGTGTCGGGGACTTCCGACTGCGGGAGCCGATGGTGCTGGGCCACGAAGTGGTGGGGACGGTGGTCTCGTACGGTGACGGGGCCTCAGGTCCGCTCCCGGGTACGGCCGTCGCGGTGCACCCGGCGACTCCGTGCGGGGTGTGCCCCGAGTGCGTCGACGGGCGTGCGAACGTGTGCCGGGACACGCGCTACCTCGGCAGCGCGGCCCGCATGCCGCATGTACAGGGCGGGTTCGCGTCCCAAGTAGTCGTCCCCGCCGAGCAGTTGAGGGCGGTTCCGCAGGGGCTCGAGCTCCGGCGAGCCGCGCTCGCCGAACCACTGTCGGTCGCGCTGCACGCCGTCCGGCGGGCCGGTGACGTGAAGGACCGGCACGTTCTGGTGACGGGGGCCGGGCCCATCGGCTGCCTCGTGGTGGCCGCCGCCAAGGCCGCGGGCGCGGCGCGGGTGACCGTCACCGACCTGCTGCCGCAGGCGCTCTCGTACGCCGTCTCGGCCGGCGCGGACTCGGTCGTACGGGCCGACGATCCCGACGACTCCGGGTGGCCCTCGGAGGTCGACGTGGCCATCGAGGCGTCCGGTGTCGCCGCGGGCCTCGACACCTGCCTCCGCCTCGTGCGGCGCGGCGGGGTCGTCGTCCAGCTCGGCATGCTGCCGCCGGGGCAGAGCCCGTTCGCGGGGAATCTGGTGGTGAGCCGGGAGATCGAGCTGAGGGGCGCGTTCCGCTTCGGCGCGGAGTTCGACGAGGCGCTGCTGCTGCTCGCCGCCGAGCCCCGCTTCGATGCGCTGATCAGCGCGGTGGTGCCGCTCGGGGCGGCGGAGTCGGCGTTCGCTCTGGCGGCGGACCGGAGCCGTTCTTGCAAGGTGCTGCTGGACTTCGACGGGTGACCGTGTCGGCGCGATGAAGGGGAGCTCCCAGGCCGGGGGCTCCCCCTTACTTTTAGGGGCGGCCTTCAGGGGCGGCCCTCAGGGGCGGCCCTCAGGGGCGGCCCTCAGGGGCGCCAGAGGGGATGCTCCCGTTCCGCCCACTCCCGGCTCACCGAACCCGTGCGCAGGCCCCGGCGGGCCTCCGGGTCGCCCAGGGCCATGCCGATGTGGCCCGCGAGGACGATGCCGATCGTCAGGGCGAGCCAGTCGTGGACGAAGGTCGCGGAGGTGCGCCACATCAGCGGGGTGAGATGGGTGAACCACATCAACAGGCCCGTGGCGAGCATGACCAGCGTCGCGCCGGCGATCCAGGCGGCGTAGGTCTTCTGGCCGGCGTTGAACTTGGCCGCGGGACGCGACGCGCGGCGCCGGTCCCGGCGTAGGACCGCCCGCAGCCACGCACGGTCGTGCGGGCCCCAGCGGTTCAGGCGACCGAGGTCCGCTCGGAAGGCGCGGGAGACCAGTCCCGCCAGGACCGGCACCGGAAGCAGCAGGCCCGCCCACTCGTGGACCCTGACCACGAGCGCGCGGCGGCCGACGAGCTCGGCGAACAGGGGGAGGTACAGGCACGCCGCGGTCGCCACACACACGCCCATCAGCAGGGCCGTCACCCGGTGCACCCAGCGCTCCGCGCGGCTGAAGCGCGGCACGCGCGAGGAGTGCGCCGTGTGCGCCGTGTGCGCCGCGACGCCCGGGGTGGCCGGGGTGTCGTCAACTCGTGGGTGCATCGTCACGTCCGTTCGAGCGGCCCACCCACGCGTCCACGTCGTAGCCCCGCTTCTCCCAGTATCCGGGACGGACGTCCTCGGTGACGGTGATGCCGGAGAGCCACTTGGCGGACTTGTAGAAGTACATCGGGGCGACGTAGAGGCGGACGGGGCCGCCGTGGTTGTGGCCGAGGTCCTTGTCCTGCATACGGAGCGCCACCAGCACGTCGGAGCGGCGGGCCTGCCGCAGCGTGAGGCTCTCCGTGTAGGCCCCGTCGAAGCAGGTGAACCGGATCGCGCCGGCGGTGGAGCGTACTCCCGCGGCGTCGAGGAGGTGGGACAGCCGCACCCCCTCGAAGGGCGTGCTCGGCACCCGCCAGCCGGTGACGCACTGGACGTCGTGCACGAGCCGGGTCTGGGGCAGTGCCTGGAGGTCGGCCAGGGTGTAGCTGCGGGGGTGGTCGACCAGGCCGTCGATGGTGAGGCGGTAGTTCGCCGGGCCCTTGTGCGGGACCGACGCGGTCACGGAGTAGTAGCGGAAGCCGCCGCCGTTGGGGAGCAGGTCGGTCAGCCCCGTGGGGTCGTCGGCGAAGAGGGACTCGAGGCCGCGTTGGAGCGTGGGCGCGGCCAGCACGCCGAGCGCGCCGAGTCCGAGCGTGCCGAGCAGGAGCCGGCGGCCGACCGGCGCGCCACGCTCTTCGGGGTGTTCGGGGTGTTCGGGCTCCCGCGCCGCGGGGCGTTCGGGCTCCCGTGCGTCGGGGGTGTGCGGCACCCGGGCCACCGGGCCCTTGGGCCCACGTGCCTGTGGGGCTTGCGGTGTGCGCGCCTGCGGGGCTTGCGACTCCGGTGCCGCAGGGCCTTCCGGTGTCCGCGCCCGCTGGGCTTCGGGCTGTTCCGGGGCTTTGGGCACACGGGCCCCGGGGGCTTGCGGATCCTGTGTCGCGGGGGCTTCCGGGGTGTGCGCCCGGGGACGTTTCGGTCCCTGCTCTGCGGGCTTTTCAGGGTTCACTCATCCATACGAGCACCCGCGACCCCCTTCAGGCCAGCGGCAGCGGGTACTCGTCAGATTTCTGTCACCACTTCTTACCCGGTTCTCAGGCCGGGTTCTCAGTCAGGACGCGGACTCCGCGGCCTTGTCCAGCTGGAACGCCTCGTTGCCGAGTCCGATCCGGGCATGTGTCTCGGGCTTGCGGGAGCGCAGTACCAGGCCCTGGATCACGCCGATGACCAGGGCGGCCGCGACGATGGCGGGCAGTACCCAGCTCAGCGCGGAGTCCGGACCGGCCCCGACCAGGATGTCGAAGTCCTTGACCGTGTAGCCCGCGATCACGAGGAGCGCGACGCCGGCGATCGCCGAGGTGGCCAGCCGCCAGGCCTGGGCCCGTGCGGCTCCGCGGCGGGCGAAGAACACGATGACCGAGAGCGAGGCCGCCGCCATGAGCAGGATGACGCCGAGCGCTCCGACATTGCCGGCCCACGTGAACAGGTGCAGCACGGGCGCCGTCGGATCGCCGACCGGCTTGTCGTCGGTCACCGCGAAGGCGACCAGCACAATCACGGAAACGGCGGTCTGCAGGAGCGAGCCCGTGCCGGGGGCGCCGCTCGTGCCGGTGGTCCGGCCGAAGACAGGGGGCAGCAGTCCTTCGCGGCCCATGGCGAACGCGTACCGCGCCACGACGTTGTGGAAGCTGAGCACCGCCGCGAACATGCCGGTCACGAAGAGGACGTGCAGAACGTCCGTGAAGGTACCGCCGAGGCGCGACTCGGTGAGGAAGAACAGCAGTCCGGCGCTCTGCTCCTGCGCGGCCCCGACGATCCCGGAGGGTCCCGCGGCGACCGTCAGCGCCCAGGAGCTGACCGCGAAGAAGACGGCGACGAAGCCGATCGCCAGGAACATCACACGCGGTACGAGGATGTGCGGGCGGCTGGTCTCCTCGGCGTACACCGGCGCCTGCTCGAAGCCGGTGAAGGCGGCGATGCAGAAGCACAGCGCGGTGCCGACGCCCGCCCCGGTGAGCGTGTCGGGGTTGAAGGCGTGCAGCGACAGGCCCTCCTTGGCGGGGTCGGCGACGGCCGCGATGTCGAAGATGACGACGAGCGCCACCTCGATGACCAGCAGGACGCCGAGCACCCGCGCGTTGACGTCGATCTTCAGCCAGGCGAGCGCGCCGACCACGAGCACGGCGACCAACGCCGGTATCCACCAGGCGACTTCGATTTCGAGGTACGTGGCGAACAGCCCGGACACCTCGAAGCCGAGGATGCCGTAGATGCCGACCTGCAGCGCGCTGTAGGCGACGAGCGCGACCCCGGCGGCGCCCGCGCCCGCGGTGCCGCCGAGACCGCGGGCGACGTATGCGTAGAAGGCGCCCGCGTTGTGGACGTGGCGGCTCATCTCGGCGTACCCGATGCTGAAGAGCACGAGCACCACGCCGAGGATGACGAAGATCAGCGGCTCCCCGACGATGCCCATCACCGCGAATGCCGTGGGCATGACACCCGCGACCACCATGAGAGGGGCGGTCGCCGCGAGGACGGACAGGAGCAGGCCCCCCGTGCCCAGCCGATTGGCGTGCAGGGCGCGGTCCTGCCCCTTGAAGGTGCTGATGCCGCCGCCCTCGGCGACAGCGGGTCTACCCGTGCTCGCACTGCCCGATGTGCTCGATGTGCTCGAACTGCCCGTCGTCATCGCGGGGTTGTCCTTTCGGATGGCCGGTGGTGGTCCGGTTCTCGGGGTTCTCGGGAGGTAGTTCACGCCGCGCCGAGCACGCTGGCGCGTGCGGCACGGAAGGCTTTGTACGGGTCGCGGTCCGGGTACGACCACGGCACCGGGGTGGCGTGCGGGCCGATGCGGTGGAACAGGGCGGCGGCCTCGGCGCCCCGGCCCTCGCAGAACTTGGCGTGGGCGAGGAAGTTGAGGTCGAGGTGACGGCGCGGGTGGTCCTCGCGCTCCCACTCCAGCCACCAGTCGAACGCGGCCTTCATCACCTGCCGGGCCCGGCGCCCGACCCAGTGCCCGGAGGCGACCGGATCGGCGGGCTCGCTGCCGATGGTGGCGAGCACGCGGTAGCGCTCCGCGTGCGCTACGACGGGGAGAATGGCCAACGGCGAGTCGGCGGGCGCCTGTTCGGCCGCCCAGTTCGCGAAGTCGTAGACCTCGTGCAGCGGGTCCTGCCCCGCCTGCGCGCGGCGCTCGGCGAGCCGGGCGACCATCAGGTGGTGGGCGTGGTGGTGGTCGGGGTAGCGGTGGCGCACCTCGTCGAAGAGTCTGACCACGTCGTCCTCGCTGCCGAGGGAGCGCTCCAGGATCAGCAGGCCGAGCCAGGGCGTGGGGTCGGCGGGTGCGAGCGCGGCCGCGGCGTGGCAGGCCTCACGGGCCCGCTCCGGGCGATCCTTACCGTTCAGGGCGCGCTGGACGGTGGCACAGGCGAGCAGCGCGGCGGCGTCGGCCGACTCGGGTTCGGCGAGCTGCCAGTCGCGGGCCCAGGCGAGGGCGGCGGGCTCCTGCGCGAGGACGGTGACGCGGTGTCCGCGACGGTCCCAGTCGTCGCCGGTCGCGGCGAGCAGCGCGCGGACCGCGGTCCACCGCCCCTGGGCCAACGAGGCGCGCGCGGCGACGAGTTCGGCGTCGTCGAGGGCGGCGTCGAAGACCTGGGCCGCGCGCTTGCGACCGCGGCCGAGGGAAGGCGGGGGTGGCGACACCGCGGGGCTTCCTCACAGACGCGGCTAGTCAGTGGGTGATCACGCACAGCAAACCCTTGGCTGAGGGTTTTAGTCAAGTGGCATCCGACGCTCCGCACCCACCAACTTGCCCTGTCGGCACCGGAGTTGATCAAGCACCCCGCCGTGTCCCGGACGGCCGATCCGGGAGACCGGCCACGCCCGGGAACGACTCACCCGAAGGAACGCCTGCGCCCCGCACCAGCCCGACCCAGGAATCCGCCCGCGGGGGTCAGCTCACGGCCTTGGCCGCCGAGCGGCCCGCCGTGCGGCCGGAGAACAGGCAGCCGCCCAGGAACGTACCTTCGAGGGAGCGGTAGCCGTGGACCCCGCCGCCGCCGAATCCGGCGGCCTCCCCCGCCGCGTACAGCCCCGCCAGCGGGTCGCCGCCCTCGGTCAGGACGCGCGAGGAGAGGTCGGTCTCCAGACCGCCGAGGGTCTTGCGGGTGAGGATGTGGAGGCGGACGGCGATCAGCGGGCCGGCCTTGGGGTCGAGGATGCGGTGCGGGGTCGCCGTACGGATCAGCTTGTCGCCGAGGTAGTTGCGGGCGCCGCGGATCGCCGTCACCTGGAGGTCCTTGGTGAAGGGGTTGGCGATCTCCCGGTCGCGCGCGACGATCTCGCGGCGCAGCGCGGCCTCGTCGATCAGCGGCTCCTTGGAGAGCGCGTTCATGCCGCGGACGAGCGCGGTCAGGTCCTTCTCGACGACGAAGTCCGCGCCGTTGTCCATGAACGCCTTGACCGGCCCTGGCACATCGGCGCGCGCCCGCCCGATCACATCCTTGATCGACTTGCCCGTCAGGTCCGGATTCTGCTCCGATCCGGAGAGCGCGAACTCCTTGCCGATGATCTTCTGGTCGAGCACGAACCACGTGTAGTCGTAGCCGGTCTTCATGATGTGCTCGAGCGTGCCGAGGGTGTCGAAGCCGGGAAAGAGCGGCACCGGCAGCCGGTTGCCGCGGGCGTCCAGCCAGAGCGAGGACGGGCCGGGCAGGACGCGGATGCCGTGGTTCTCCCAGATGGGGTTCCAGTTCTGGATGCCCTCGGTGTAGTGCCACATGCGGTCGCGGTTGATGAGGCGGGCGCCCGCCTCCTCGGTGATCGCGAGCATCTTTCCGTCGACGTGCGCGGGGACGCCGGAGATCATCTTCTCGGGCGGAGTGCCCAGCCGCTCGGGCCAGTTGGCGCGGACGAGATCGTGGTTGCCGCCGATACCGCCCGACGTGACGATCACCGCCTGGGCCTTGAGCTCGAACGCGCCGGCGACCGTGCGGCTGCTGGCCTGACCACGCGCTATGCCGGACGGCTCCAGGATCTCGCCCGTGACGGTGTCGACGGCGCCCGCGCTGCGGGACAGACCGGTGACGCGGTGACGGAACTTGAGCTGGACCAGACCGCGCGCGACGCCCGCCCGCACCCGCCGCTCGAAGGGGGCGACCAGACCGGGCCCGGTCCCCCAGGTGATGTGGAAGCGCGGCACGGAGTTCCCGTGCCCGTTGGCGTCGTAGCCGCCGCGCTCGGCCCAGCCGACCACCGGGAAGAAGCGGACGCCCTGCCGGTGCAGCCAGGACCGCTTCTCGCCGGCCGCGAAGTCCACATACGCCTCGGCCCAGCGGCGCGGCCAGTGATCCTCGGGGCGGTCGAAGGCGGCCGTACCCATCCAGTCCTGGAGGGCGAGCGCGTGGCTGTCCTTGATCCGCATCCGGCGCTGCTCGGGCGAGTCCACGAAGAAGAGGCCACCGAAGGACCAGTGCGCCTGGCCGCCGATCGACTGCTCCGGCTCCTGGTCGAGGAGGATCACCTTGCGGCCGGCGTCCACGAGTTCCGCGGTCGCGGCGAGCCCCGCGAGACCCGCTCCGATCACGATCACATCTGCGTCGTAGGCCATCGGCCGTCCTCTCGCCATCCGGCGGCTCATGTCGGCTTCGTCACGAGTCGTCGGCATTGTCACGTGTTGATGAGACAGTGGTAGTCAAGACATCGGTACTGGTGGATCAGGCATGGGCGCCGGTCGACCAGCCGTTGTTACTGATCGGTCAGATCCTTCGGCAAGAGGAGTGACCGAGTCAACCGCCCCGTTGCGGGTACTCCCCTGCGGGCCCCGGTTCGTGGCACTACAGTCGGCGGGATACGTACCCGCGGCCCGTTCTGTCCCCGACGTATTGAGGTACACAGCGTGTCGGTTCTCGTTCTGGTCCTCTCGGTGAGCGCGGCCTGTTGCCTGGGCTTCGGCTTCGTACTCCAGCAGAACGCCGCCTCGCACGCCCCGCTGAGCGACTTCCTCTCCCCCCGCCTGCTGCTCGACCTCATCCGGGTGCCCCGGTGGCTGGGCGGCATCGGGCTGATGGTGTGCGGCATGGCGCTCGGCGCGATCGCCCTGGGCAAGGGCGAGCTCTCCCTGGTGGAACCGCTCCTCGCGACGAACCTGCTGTTCGCGCTCGCGCTCTCCCGCCACCAGACCAAGCAGCCGCTGGGCCGCCAGGGCTGGGCCGGGCTCCTGCTGCTCGCCGGCGGGGTCACGGCGTTCATCGTCGCGGGCCGGCCGGAGGGCGGCGACGATGTCACCGATCCGCTGCGGCACTGGCTGATCATCGGAATCATGGTGGGGCTCGCGCTGCTGCTGACCGCCTACGCGAAGCAGTCGTCCCGGCTGAGCGCCACGCCGGTGCTGCTCTCGCTGGCCGCGGGCCTGCTGTACGGCGTGCAGGACGCGCTCACCCGGGTCAGCAGCGAGCGATTCGGCGACGGCGGCTGGGGCGAGCTGCTCACCGGCTGGCAGCCGTACGGGGTGCTGGTGCTCGGTGTGACGGGGCTGGTGCTGGTGCAGAGCGCCTTCGAGACGGCACCGCTGCGGATGTCGCTGCCCGCGCTCACCGCGGCGCAGCCGCTGGCCGGGATCATCTGCGGGGTCGGGTTCCTCGGGGACCGGCTGCGCATGGACCCGGGCGCGCTGGCCTGGGAGGCGGCGGGGCTCGCGGCGGTCGTGGCGGGAATCGTGCTGCTCGGCCTGCACCCCGCGATGCCGCCCGGCACCGCGAAGAAGGAGCAGGCGGTCGATCTCCAGCCGCATTGAGGACGCCCGGCGCAGGCGCAGGCGCTGTGGGCGGTGCCGGATTCCCGGGGCTGCTTGGATATGACCATGAGTGCCGCTGACGAGATCCTCGACATCGTGGACGAGAACGACGTGGTCATCGGGCAGTCCCCGCGCGGAGAGGTGTACGCGCGTGGTCTTCGCCACCGGTGCGTGTTCATCCAGGCCCGGGATGCCGAGGGCCGGCTCTTCGTCCACCGCCGCACACCCACGAAGCTCGTCTTTCCCTCCCTGTACGACATGTTCGTGGGCGGGGTCGTGGGCGCGGGCGAGTCCTACGACACCGCGGCCCTGCGCGAGGCCGAGGAGGAACTCGGTGTCTCCGGCCTCCCCCGGCCCGTCCCTCTCTTCAAGTTCCTCTACGACAACGGCGCCGGCCAGACCTGGTGGTCGGCCGTCTACGAGGTGCGCTGCGACCTCCCGGTGAGCCCACAGGTGGAGGAGGTCGCCTGGCACGACTTCCTCGCCGTGGAGGAGGTGGAGCGACGCCTGACGGACTGGACGTGGGTGCCGGACGGTCTGGCCGCGTATCAGCGGCTGAAGGACTATCGCGCGACGGGCCGCGTGGGCTGAGTGGGCCGAGCCCCTCCGAACGCGGCGACCGACGCCCGAGCCCGGGCGGACGGCCCGGGCGGACGGCCCGGGCGGGGCGTGATGCCTGGTCCGAGGGATACGGTCCGGAACCGTAACCACCTGCACCGACAACACTCCCCGATAGGGTCCTGGGCGTGATCGAACTCGTACGGAACGTCCGGCTGTGGTTTGCGCCCCAGAGGGTTCGGGAGGAGGGCGGGACGCCCGACTACCGGTTCTCGCTGGCGAACGAGCGGACCTTCCTGGCGTGGCTGCGCACCGCGCTGGCGCTGATCGGCGGGGGCTTCGCCGTGGATCAGTTCCTGCCGGATCTGCGCTGGGCGTGGCGGGTCGGTCTCGCGCTGGCCCTGCTGGGGGCGGGCGTGCTCTGCTCGCTGCGCGCCGTCAATCACTGGGTGGCGTGCGAGCGGGCGATGCGCAGAGGGGAAGACCTGCCGGTGTCGCGTTTCCCCGCGCTGCTGAGCATCGCCGTGGCGGTCGTGGCCCTCGCGATGGTCGTGGTCGTTCTCGTCGGCTGGGAAGCGTGACGGCGCCCGCCCCGGAGCGCGACCCGGGGCTGCAACCGGAGCGTACGCGGCTCGCGTGGCGGCGTACGACCCTGGCGAGCACCGTCGCCGCCGTGCTCGCGGCGAAGGCGGCCCTGCACGGCGGCCCCTCGGCGACCGGGGTCGTGGCCTGCGCCCTGTGCTGCGGGCTCTGGCTGGGATTCCTGACGATCGCCCACCGTCGCATTCAGGTGCTCGCGGCGTCCGGCTCCGACGGCCCACCCGCGCTCGCGCCACGGCACGCGACGGCGGCGACCCTGTGCACGGTCGCCCTCGCGGTGTGCGCGGTGGCGCTGGTGTTCTGAGCACTCCACCTGACCGACAGGTCGAAATAGGTCGATATTGGGTAGTTTCTGCCGCTAACCTGAGGCGTCATCCACGCCACTGACGAAGGTGAGCACCATGACCACCCTCCATCTGGAACACACGGCCCATCAGCACACCCACGGCCCGGGCTGCGGGCACGCGGAGGTGCCGCACGGGGACCACGTCGACTACGCACACGACGGCCATCTGCACCGGGAACACTCCGGACACTGGGACGAGTGCGAGCCGAGTGGCCATAGGGCGCACGACGCGCACGCCCACCAGCACGGTGCGGACTGTGGACACCCCGCGGTCGAGCACGGCGACCACGTCGACTATCTGCACGACGGCCACCGGCACGCCGCGCACGAGGGCCACTGGGACGACCACTAGAGCCTGTCCGGCGGATCAGGTCAGAGGGAAGCGGCGACGCCTTGTCGGCGCAGGCGAGCGGGGTCCGGTGCGTCGAGCTGCAAGGCGGAGGAGGGCGTCGACGCGATGAGGGTCCCCCCTGTTCGAGCGAAGCCGAGAACTTGGGGGAGTCGGCAACCGACGACAACGCCGCAGATCGGCGTACCGGACCCCGCGTCTCCGGCATGATCCGCCGGACAGGCCCTGGACATCGGCGGTCGACCGCTCGGGGTCTCTCCCCGGAGGAGAGACCCCGATCACGTTTCGCGCACGCCCTGGACGACATACCGACTGGTCGGCATCATGGTGACGTCCTGCTTCCGTGCGCGAAGGAGAAACGATGAGCCCCGACCACCCGCCAGGTCTCGATCTCGACCGGCTGCGCGGCCTGCTCGACGGTGAGCGGCCCGGCCTGGTGCACGGCCCCCTGACCGGCCGGCTGATCGAGGGCGGACGGTCGAACCTCACGTACGCGGTGACGGACGGCACCACGAGATGGGTCGTACGACGGCCTCCGCTGGGGCATGTACTGGCCACCGCGCACGACATGAAGCGCGAACACCGGGTGATCAGCGCGCTGCATCCGACGGCCGTCCCGGTACCGCGCCCGGTACTGCTGTGCGAGGACGAGTCGGTCCTCGGCTCGCCCTTCTACGTGATGGAGTTCGTCACAGGCGTCCCCTATCGCACGGCCGAGCAGCTCGCCCCGCTCGGCCCGGCGCGCACCCGGGACGCGGTGCTCGGGCTCGTCGACACGCTCGTCGAACTGCACGCCGTGGATCCCGCCGAAGTCGGCCTCGCGGACTTCGGGCGCCCGGAGGGCTTCCTCGACCGGCAACTGCGCCGCTGGGGCAAGCAGTTGGACGCGTCCCGCAACCGCGAACTGGCCGGGATCGACGAACTGCACGCGGCGCTCGGGCGCGCGTTGCCGCACTCCCCCGCGCCCACCGTCGTGCACGGCGACTATCGGCTGGACAACGTGCTGATCGGCGACGACGACCGGATCAAGGCGATCCTGGACTGGGAGATGTCCACGCTCGGCGATCCGCTCACCGACCTGGGGCTCCTGGTGATGTACAGCGCACCTCTGGATCTTCCCGACTCCCCCATCAGCACGACCGCCTCGGCCGCCGGTCACCCGGACCCGGCCGAGATCGTCGGGCGATACGCCGCGCGCTCGGGGCGCGACGTGTCCGACGTCGCCTGGTACACGGCGTTCGCCTGGTTCAAGCTCGCCGTGATCCTGGAGGGCATCCACTACCGCTACACGCTCGGCCAGACGGTCGGCGCGGGCTTCGACCGCATCGGTGAACTGGTCCCCTTCTTCATCGAGCACGGTCTGACCACTCTTCACGAAGGCTCCCAGGAAGGCTGATCGAGCATGGACTTCGCATTCGACGCGCGCACGGAGGAACTGCGCGGGAAGCTGCTCGCCTTCATGGACGAGTACGTCTATCCGGCGGAGGCGGTCGCCGAGGAGCAGCGCGCGCAGCTGGCCTCTCCGTGGGACACACCCGCCGTGGTCGGGGAGTTGAAGGCCGAGGCCCGCAGGCAGGGACTGTGGAACCTCTTCCTTCCCGATTCCGAGTACGGGGCCGGGCTCACCAACCTCCAGTACGCGCCGCTCGCCGAAATCACCGGCCGCAGCCCGCAGTTGGCGCCCACCGCGCTGAACTGCGCCGCGCCGGACACCGGCAACATGGAGGTGCTCACGCAGTTCGGCGACGAGCAGCAGAAGAAGCAGTGGCTGGAGCCGCTGCTCGCCGGTGAGATCCGCTCCGCGTTCGCCATGACCGAGCCGGAGGTGGCCTCTTCCGACGCCACGAACATCACCACGCTCATCGAGCGCGACGGTGGGGGCACCTCCCGCTCGAGCGGAGCCGAGAGTGGGGGAGAGTACGTCATCACCGGCCGCAAGTGGTACATCTCGGGGGCGATGAACCCCGACTGCAAGATCTTCATCGTGATGGGCAAGACGGACCCGGAGGGCGCGGACATCCGCCGCCAGCAGTCGATGGTGCTCGTCCCGCGCGACACCCCGGGCGTCGAAGTCCGGCGGGCCATGCAGGTGTACGGCTACGAGGACCACTCTCACGGCGGGCACGCGGAGGTCGTCTTCGACCACGTACGCGTCCCCGTCAGCAATCTGATCGGCGAGGAGGGCGGCGGCTTCGGCATCGCCCAGGCGCGGCTCGGCCCCGGCCGTATCCACCACTGCATGCGGCTGATCGGGATGGCCGAGCGGGCGATCGAGCTGATGTGCCGGCGGGCTGTGTCCCGTACGGCCTTCGGCAAGCCGCTGGCCCAGCAGGGCGTGGTCCAGAACTGGATCGCCGACGCGCGCGTAGCCGTCGAACAGCTTCGTCTGCTGGTTCTGAAGACCGCCTGGATGATGGACACGGTAGGCAACAGGGGCGCCCACACCGAGATCCAGGCCATCAAGATCGCCACGCCCCGTACGGTTGTCGACATCCTCGACAAGGCGGTCCAGCTGCACGGGGCGGGGGGTGTCAGTCAGGACTTTCCGCTGGCCGAGCTCTGGGCGAGTGCGCGGACGTTGAAGCTCGCGGACGGTCCGGACGAGGTGCACCAGCGGTCGTTGGCTCGGCGGGAGATCAAGAAGTACGTGTGACCCTCCGGGGTGGCGGGGAGGCGGCCGGGCCGGCGCGGTCTGTTGTTCGCCCCCGCCGCCCCTACCCGTCCCGTCCCCTGGGGGCTGCCGCCCCCAGACCCCCGCTTCGGCCTGAACGGCCTCGTCCTCAAACGCCGGACAGGCTGGGATACCTGGCGGGGGTCTGGGGGCGGAGCCCCCAGGAACGGGATGGGACGGGTAGGGGCGGCGGGGGCGAAAAACTCTGTGCCTGGCCCGGGGCTACGGGCGCAGGGCGCGGAGCAGGAGGTCCGCGAGGTGGTCGGCTACCTCTTGCGGGGTGAGCGGGCCGTCCGGTCGGTACCAGGTCGACAGGTGGTGCACGGAGCCGAAGTGGTAGTCGACGACCAGGTCGGCGGGGGTGGCCGTGGAGAAGACGCCCTTCTGCTGGCCCTCCTCGACGAGCGCGCGGAACCGCTCGTGGTAGCGACGCCGCTCGGCACGCACCTGCTTGTCCTTCTCGGGACTGAGATGGTGCATGGAGCGGAAGAAGATCGCCGCGTCGTCGAGGTTGTCGATCGTGGTGACGACGACGTCCGCGGCGGCACCCCGCAGCCGCTCCTCGACGGGCGCGTCGGAGTCCGCGAAGGCGTCCAGGCGCTCCTGCTGAATGCGCAGCACGCGCGCGTACACCTCGTGCAGGAGGTCGTCCTTGGAGCCGAAGTAGTGGTAGAGCGCACCCTTGGTGACACCCGCCGCCTCGACGATCTCCTGTACCGATGTGCGGTCGTATCCCCGCTCGGCGAAGAGCCGGGTGGCGGCGGCCAGAAGCCGCTGCGGGACGGGCGTACCGTCTCCGTCCGTCGTCCTGGGCACTGCCGCCACCTGCCTTCCGAGGTTGTCGAGCGAGTCGAGTGACAAGCGTCGTCTACTGAGAGTCGTGCGGCCGGGAACGCAGTTCCCGACGGAGGATCTTCCCACTCGCCGTCTTCGGCAAGTCGGGCAGGATCTCCACCTGCCGCGGATATTTGTAAGCGGCCAGTCTCTCCTTGCAGTACGCGGCGAGCGCGTCGGGGTCCTCTTCGGCGCCCGGACGCAGGCTGATGTAGGCCTTCACGGTCTCCCCGCGGTAGCCGTCGGGGATCCCGACGACGGCCGCCTCACGGACCGAGGGGTGCGTGTAGAGCACGTCCTCGACCTCGCGCGGCCACACCTTGAAGCCGGACGCGTTGATCATGTCCTTCTTGCGGTCGACCACGTAGAGCCAGCCCTGGGGGTCCATGAATCCGATGTCGCCGGTGCGCAGCTCGCCGTCCGGGAAGGTCTCGGCGGTGGCTTCGGGGCGGCGCCAGTAGCCGGGCACGATCTGCGGGCCTCGTACCAGGATCTCGCCCTGCTCCCCGAACGGCACGTCCCGGCCGAGGTCGTCGACGATGCGTACGACCGTGTCGGGGCCCGGTACGCCGACGGCCAGCGTCCCCGAGACCGGGTCGACGGGAGCCTCCCGGCCCGGCGGCACGGAGGCGCAGGGCGCGGTGCACTCGGTGAGCCCGTAGCCATTGCGGATGTAGGGCCCGTAACCGGCCCGGAACTTCTCCACCAGCGCGGGCGGCAGCGGTGCGCCGCCGGAGGAGATGTTCACGAAGGACGAGAAGTGGTCGGGGGTGACGGAGGGGTGGGCCGCCAGGGCCATGAAGGCGGTCGAGGGGCCGACCGTGTACACGGGCCGGTGCTCGGCGAACGCGTCGAGGACGACCCCCGCCTCGAAGCGGTACGCGAGGACGAGCGTGCCCGCGCTGTTCAGGCACGCGGCGAGCTGGCAGACCATCCCGGTGATGTGGAACAGGGGCGCCATCGCGAAGTAGACGGGCGCCTCGGACAGCCCCAGGCCCGTCCGCTGCCGCTCGGCGTTGTACATGATGTTGCCGTGGGTGTTGGTGGCCCCCTTGGGGGTGCCGCTCGTCCCGGAGGTGTAGCTGATCAGGGCGATGTCGGACGGGCCGACGTCACGCCCCTCAGGGGCCTTGTGTCCCTGCCTGGCCACCGTCACCAGATCGTCGGCGTCCGCGGCCTGCGGCAGCCGCTCGAAGCCCAGCACGCGCGCGTCGTTGCGGGTTTGGAGATCCAACTCACAGGCGGTGAGTGCGATGCGTACGGGCGAGTCGGCCGCCGTCTCGCGCAGATACGACTCCCACGCGCGGTCGGAGCACACCAGGGCGCTCACTTCCGCGTCGTGGAGTACATGGCGGACCTCGCCCGATTTGTACATCGGGTTGACCGGCACGACCGTCGCGCCCGCCTTCCAGGCGCCGAGCAGCGCGAGCACGAAGTGCGGGGAGTTCTGCAGCAGGATCGCGACCCGGTCGCCGCGCTCCAGGCCGCGGGCGGCGAGGTGCCCGGCGACGGAGTCGCTGAGTTCGTCCACCTCGCGGTAGGTCAGCCGCCCGTCGAAGTAGGCGAGGGCGGTGCGGCCCGGGGTGTCCGCCACGGCCCCGCGCAGGGCGTGGACCAGGGAGCCGGCAGGACTCACGGGGCCGCTCTGGGCGTCGTCGAGGAGGGCCACCCAGGGCCGGTCGGCGTAGGTGGTCACCGGCCCGCCTCCCACTTCTGCTGGATGTGGTTCATGTTGGTCAGCCAGCGGTCCGGGTCGGTGGCCCGCACCTGGTAGTACCCGGCGACCTCGGGGTGCGGCAGGATCAGGAAGCGGTCCTCCTCGATCCCCGCGAAGAGGGCGTCCGCGACGGCCCCGGGCTCGATGGCGGTCGGCTGGAGGACGAGGTCGCCCGCGCTGCCGGTGGCGTCGAGCATGTCGGTGCGCACGCCCTGCGGACAGATCGCGTGGACCTTCAGGCCGCGGTGGCGGTACGTCAGTGAGAGCCACTCGGCGAAGGCGTACGCGCCGTGCTTGGTGACGCTGTAGGGCGCGGCGCCGATCATGGTGAGCAGTCCGGCGGCGGAGACCGTGGAGATGAACCGGCCGCTGCCGCGCTCCAGCCAGGCCGGCAGGAGCTCCTCGGCCGCGCGGACGTGCGCCATCACGTTGACGTCCCAGGCGAGCGCCCAGACCTTTGCGTCGGCCGCCTCGCTGCCGCCCGAGGCGACGCCCGCGTTGGCGCAGTAGACGTCCACCGTGCCACGGAGCGCATCCCGGGCCTCGGCGACGATCGCGGACGCGTCACCCGGGACCGCGATGCCACCGATCTCGTCGGCCACCGCCTTGGCCTTGGCGGCGTCCAGGTCGTTGACGACGACCCTGGCGCCCTCGGCGGCGAAACGGCGGGCCAGCGCGGCCCCGATGCCGCCCCCCGCTCCGGTGACGACCACTCCCGCATCCTGCACGGCTTCCACCATCGGTCTCCTTCGACGCGACGCGAATCGGCTCTGCGACGCCAGACTAACCAGTCGGTATGTTGAGAGGGAAGGGGCGACCCCTCCGGTAAGGGGCGCAGGGCCGGTACGGATGCGGCTGCATATGCGGCGCCACCACGTGGGCGCGACAAGCGACAGACGGCCATTGCTGCTTACGATCCTCTGCGGGAGCGCTTAGGGCCTGTCCGGCGGATCAGGTCGGAGGGAAGCAGCGGCACCTTGTCAGCGCAGGTGAGCGGGGTCTGGTGCGTCGAGCTGCAAGGCGGAGGAGGGCGTCGACGCGATGGGGGTCCCCCCTGTTCGAGCGAAGCCGAGAACTTGGGGGAGTCGGCAACCGACGACAACGCCGCAGATCGGCGCACCAGACCCCGCGCCTCCGGCATGATCCGCCGGACAGGCCCTAGCGTGCCTGAGCCAACCTTCCGCCATCACGGAGGTCCCCATGCGTCTGTCCCGACGAGCCCTGCTCACAGCCACCGCCGCAGCGGGCCTCGCGGCCACCCCTGCCACCGCAGCCCCCGGCCAGCCCCTCCGCACCGGCTTCGAGCACCTCCAAGCAACCGGCTACGCCACCCTCCGCGGCCGGCGGATCGGCGTCGTCACGAACCCCACCGGCGTCACCAGTGGGGGCCCCTCCCGCTCGAGCGGAGCCGAGAGTGGGGGAGTACGCCACATCGTCGACGTCATGCACGCCGACGACCGCGTGGACCTGATCGCCGTCTTCGGCCCGGAACACGGCTTCCGCGGCACCGCGCAGGCGGGCGGCTCCGAGGGCCGCCACGACGACCCCGCGACCGGACTGCCCGTCTACGACACGTACTTGAAGAGCGGTCAGCCGCTTGCCGACATCTTCACGGCCTCGGGCGTGGACACCGTCGTCTTCGACATCCAGGACGTGGGCGCGCGCTTCTACACGTACATCTGGACGCTGTACGACTGCATGGAGGCCGCGCAACTCGCGGGCAAGCACTTCGTGGTCCTCGACCGGCCGAACCCGGTGACCGGGCGGGCGGCCCAAGGGCCGGTTCTGCACAAGGAGTTCGCGACGTTCGTCGGACGGCAGCCCATCGCGCAGGCGCACGGCATGACGGTCGCGGAGCTGGCGCAGCTGTTCAACGGGGAGTTCCTGAAGACGCCGGTGGCGCTGGACACCGTACTGATGACGGGCTGGAAACGGTCGGACTTCCACGACGCCTCCGGCCTCCCCTGGGTGCCACCGAGCCCGAACATGCCAACGGCGGACACCGCCCTGGTGTACTCCGGGACCGGCCTCTTCGAGGGGACGAACCTGTCGGAGGGACGCGGCACGACCCGCCCGTTCGAACTGCTCGGCGCGGAGGGGATCGATCGGCGGTGGGCCGATGCGGTCAATCGACTCGGGCTGCCCGGCGTGCAGTTCAGGGAGGCGTACTTCGCCCCCACCTTCTCCAAGTTCCAGGGCAAGACGATCGGCGGCGTCCAGATCCATGTGCACGACCGGGCCGCGTACGACCCTGTCCGCACCGGCGTCGCGCTGCTGGTGACCGCCAAGAAGGTGTGGAGCGGTTTCGCTTGGCGCTCCGACAACTGGATCGACAAACTGACCGGCTCCACGAGCGTACGCACGATGATCGACGCGGGGGCGACGACCGATGAGATCGTGGCGGCCTGGCAGGACGAGTTGAGTGCCTTCCGGCGGACACGGAAGGCATACCTCCGCTACGGATGAGCCAGGCGTATGGCCAATCCTCTGCCCCGGTAGGCTGATGCGCCCACAGCTGGTGTTGGCCAACAAGCGTAGATGCAACGCCTGTTGGCCAACAACCGTGGGCACGTAGGCACCCTCACCCTTACCGGTGCGACGTGAACTCCACCACCTGCTGGTAGGTCGGCCGGTTCTGCCAGCTGATGTTGTAGTGCTTGATGCCGCCGAGCGTCCGCTGGACGACCGAGTCGGCGCACCACTGGTTGCCCGCCGCGCACTGGTCGTCGCCGGGATAGACCTGCGCGGCGGTCTTGCCCGCCGCCTCCTTGAGCGTGCCGATCAGGATGTCCCGGCAGGCGCTGAGACTGCCGCCTCCGCAGTACTTCTGCGCCAGACCGCCCTGCACCGACTCCCCCAGCACCGACCGGATGTCCTTGTCGACATAGCTCCACCAGCCGTACTGGAAGGAGCTACCGGCGTGTGCGCCGGTCGGGCCGTGCGCGGCCGACGGCGACTCGTCGATGGGGAGGTTGGTGGAGATGGCGGTGTACAGGTCGGCGCCGAGGCCCGGTTCGAACTCGGCCTTCACCAGCAGCGGCCACCAGGCGTCCAGGATGCGGATCGCATCGGCGTTGGCGTAGGCCTTGGAGCCCGCCGAGGTCTCCGTCCGCTTTGCACCGGCCGTCACCCACGCGGAGAGCTTGCTGACCGCCGCCGCGGCCGTGGTGTCCGTGACCGTCGAACTGTTGATGACCTTCAGCAGCTTCGGCAGCACGTCCTCGGCCCGTAGATCGGCCACCGCTGCGTCGGCCATCGCCTTGGTGAGCGACGCTCTGGTCACCCCGCCCGCGGCGACCAGTTTCTTCACGCGGTCCTCCAGGAGGTTGCCGCGGTGGACGGAGCCGTTGCCCCAGGAGGAAGCGGTGTAGTCCTTGGCCTGCTTGTTGTTCCAGGAGATGTAGTAGTCCTGGTCGATGGAGTTGGGGTGGGCGGCGGGCGGCGTGTAGGAGGCGGTGTTCGTGGCCGGGTCCCAGTTCTGCCACTCGTACGCGGCCTGCGCCCAGACCGGGAACTCGGCGTCGATGCCGGTGGCGCGCACCGGGTTGTCGCCGCTGTTGTAGTACGCGGTGTGCGTGGAGTCGGCGTAGAACCAGTTGAAGGTGTAGTTGATGTGCTGCACCGCGCTCTGGAAGGTCCCCGGACTCTTCACGTAGTCCGGGTCGTTGAGCATCTGGAACCCGATGATCGAGTCGGCCTCGTGCATGTAGGAGGAGCGCAGCGTGGTGTACGCGACCTTCTTGCCGCCGACCGTCGCGCGGTACTCCACCGGGCCGTACTTGGTCCGATAGACCTGCATCCGGTAGGAGCCCGCCGCGGTGCCGTCGGCGGTGGTCGGCTTCCAGGCGTTGGTCTGCTCGATCTTCTCCATGGCCGTGCAGGTGCCGTGGTAGAGGTAGTGGTAGTCGTCCTGGCACAGCTCGACGGCATAGGTGTCGATGATGTCCTGGCCGGAGGTCGTGGCGCTCCACGCGTAGTCCTGGCCGCGGCCGAGTTCGACGTACATGCTCAAGCCCGCGAAGGAGGCGCCGCGGGCGCTGATGCCCGGGCCCTGGATCTCCTGGAGCAGCAGCAACTGTGGCGCGAAGTAGCCGGTTTGCGGGCCGAAGACAGCGATCGGGTGGCCGCTTGCGGTGGCCTTGCCACTCACCACGAGGGCGTTGGACATGCCGCGCTTGGCCGAGCTGAGGGAGGCGGTGGCCGCCGTGGTCGAAGCGCTGGTGGCACTGGTGGTGGCCGCGCTGCCGGTGCGGTCGTAGACCAGCTGCTCCTGGGCCACCGAGCCGGCGTCGGGCAGCGCCTGCCCCTGTGCGGTGTCGGGCTTCGAGGCGTACGGGAAGCTCTCGCCGTTGTGGACGGTGAGCACCGCCTCGGGGTCGTTGCGCTCCCGGAACGACTCCCAGACCTTGGTGCCTTCGGCCACGCCGTACTTGGACTGGGCGGCGAGCAGCGAGATGGCGTTGTTGACCTCGCCGCCGCCTCCGGAGCCGAAGAGCGCGCCGATGACGGAGGCCAGCGCGACCAGGTCGGTGAGCTTGAAGTGCTGGATGGTGCCGGCGTTGGTGATGGAGTCCTTCCAGCCGGTCAGGACGTACTCGCCGGGGAAGTAGCGGCCGCTGTCGGAGGCGTCGATGTAGGCGTTGATGCCGTCGATGTAGGCCTTGGCGTCGGCGAGGGCCTGCTGACCGCGGGCGCCGTTGTTGGAGGTGGCGTTGTCGATCTGGGCCTGCAGATCGGCCTCGGTGTAGGGCGCGGTGCGCCAGAACTCCTGCTCGAGGCCCTGGTTGGAGGCGGCCCCACCGGCGAAGGGGGTCAGCTGGCCGCGTCCGACGTGCCGGAAGACGTCCATCAGCCACAGCCGGTCCTGGGCGGCGGCGTACCCGGCGCCGTACTCGGTGCCGTAGCGGGTGGTGCCGGTGATGTGCGGAACGCCGGTCTTCTTGTCGCGGACGATCGTCACGTCGGTACGGCCACCGGGGTTCGTGGTCGACTCCACCTGGTCGGCCGGGACTCCGAACGACGCGTCCCTGAAGAAATCGTTGATCTTGGCGTCGGTGAGCGTGGAGTAGCCCGAGGCCAGGTTGGCGTAGGGGCCGAGCTGGTCCTCGGCGTGCGCGGGCTGGGAGCCGAAGGCCTGGTTGAGGAGGATCTGGGCGAGGGTGGCATTGCCGTTCTGGCCGGCCGGGAGGATGTCCGAACACTGGCCGCCGCAGTAGTCGTTCGCGGCGAGCGTGGCCGACGTGGCCGTGGTGTCGGCGGCCGCCGCCTGGGTCAGCGGGGAGAGCAAGCCGGCTATGAGGACGCAGATGGATGCGGCGCCCAGGAACTTGGGGAATCTTCGGGGAGTTCTCAGTCTGTCGAGGGCGATACGTGGGGTGCGCCGTGGCATGGCGGATCCTCCCGACGGGGGTGGGCCGGACGTTACCGCCGGTTATCCCCGAGTTTGAAGATGAACATGCGTCAACTTTTCAACGATCACTGGGCTGTTCAGTTCATCGCCTTAAGGGATCGCCGGACTGTGCGGGCCGCTGACGCCCGGCGATCCCATCCCACAGCCGTTTCAACAGGTCTCTGACAGCGAGGGGAGGTAGGCCGGGGGGAGTTCGGAGAGTCGCTTATGGCGCTCATCGGAAATTGGATGGAGCCGAATCGCGTGTCGATACGTCTACTCGGCGACGTCCGTACGACGACGCCGAAGTGACCGAAGTACAGGTGCAGGTGTGACGGAGGTGCAGGGCGATGGCCGGTTTTCGGAGTCTGGCGAGACAGGTGCGCGATCCGAGGTGCGATCTGGCACTGCGGCGCTATTCACTGCGCAAGTGCCTTGAGCGGTTCGCCCCTTACGGACATCGGGCGACCTGGGACCATCTGAGTTCCCGGGCCGGGTTCGGCCCCGAGGACCGCTCCCCCGATCCGGCGCGGCTCGTGGCCGCACTGGAGGAGTTGGAGGAGGCCCGGTCCGTCTGGCTCGCCTACGAGGTCGAGTTCGCGCAGCGCCGCAAGAAGGAGAAGCACGACGGGCTGCGCAGGCCGGGCAGCGTGGACGACTGGCACCGGCTGACCTGGGGCGGTTTCGGCGTCGCGTGGTGCGACGACCCGCGGATCCACCCCCACGAATCATTGGCCGAGGTACTGCGCCGGCTGATCGCCGCATTGGAGCGCGAGCCGGGCGCGAGCTGCCCGGTGTGCGCCGGTGAGCGCCTCACTTGGAAGTACGACCTGGCCCACGAACCGTCCTCGGGCCCGGTCTGCACAGGCTGCGGAATTGTCGTGCCGCGGCCCGTTCTGACACCCGAGGCCCTGGCGGAGGCCAGGCGCGGACGGCTGCTGGTGTCGGCGTGAGCGCTCCGCTGGGTTGAGCGGCTGGGAACGGGAACTGCGGGTGAGTCGTCGGCCGCGGGTTGTTCGTGGCTGGGCGCGCAGTTCCCCGCGCCCCGGTCGGGGCGTTGCACCCACCGGGATTGTCAGTGGTGTCCGGCACTATCGAGGCATGGTGCAAGTCTGTTTGAACGGAGCCCGGGGGACCGGTGACGGTGCGGTCGTGCCGATGTCTCCGGGGGCGATGGCCGAGTCCGCAGCCCGGGCCGTCGCGGCCGGGGCGTCGGACATCCATGTCCATCCCAAGTCGCCCTGTGGCCATGACACGTTGTCGCCGAGGGCGGTCGCGGCGACGCTCGAAGCGATACGGGCACGGGTGGGTGTCCCCGTCGGCGTGACCACCGGCGCCTGGGCCGAGCCCGATCCCGCCGCCCGGGTGGAGCGGGTTCGTTCCTGGACCGTGCTGCCCGACCACGCCTCGGTCAACTGGCACGAGCCCGGCGCCGAGGAGGTCGCGACGGCGCTCCTCGAGCGCGGGATAGGCGTGGAGGCGGGCATCTGGTCCGGCACGGACGGCGCCGCCCGGTTCGCGACGTCTCCGCTCGGGCCGCGCGTGCTGCGGGTGCTGGCCGAGGTGAGGGACACCTCCCCGGAGACGGCCGAGAAGTCCGCCCGGTCCCTCCTCGCGGACCTCGGCGCCGCTCACGGCCGCCCCGTCCTGCTGCACGGCGAGGAGGGCGGCACCTGGCCGGTCCTGAGAATCGCGGGACGGTTGGGGCTTGCGACCCGGATCGGCCTGGAGGACACGTTGGTCCTGCCGGACGGGGAGCGGGCGGTGTCCAACGCCGAGTTGGTGGCGGAGGGGCTCGTTCAGTACGGCCGACAGGAGTCCGACAACAGGCCCTAGCGGGAGGCGCGGGGCAGGGTGAGGAGGAACAGCTCGAGGATGGTGTCGTCGTCGGTGCCGTACGCGGTGAGGCGGTCCACGGCATGGTCGACGAGCCACTGCTGGAGTTCGGCGATGAGGTCCTGACGGTCGCACCAGAAGCCCAGCACGGTCGGGTCGTCCTGGAGAAGCTCGTCGCCGCGGGACTCGACGAACCGCTCCAGCAGCGCGTCCGCACGCCCGCCCCGGGGTTCAGCGGCCCAGAGTGCCAGCAGCGGCGTCACCGTCCCGGCCATGTCGGAGGCGACCTCCAGTACGTCGGTCACGACGTGCGGCGACGAGTCGTCGCGCAGGAAGTCGAGCCACCAGGCCTCGATGAACTCCTCGATCGCCTCGGCCTGTCCGCGCGGCCAGCCGCGCCAGTCGACCCGCCCCAGTCCGGTCTGCGCGAAGCCCATGCCGCTGAACCGGCCGGCGGCGAGGTACGCGGCGAACTGCGGCAGCAGTCGCCGTACCACCTCGTCAAGATTGTCGATCAACCCCGGCGACTCGTGGAAGAAGTGCAGCACGAGGTCGTCCGGCAGGACCGCGTCGGGCGTGCGCAGCAGCGCGAGCTCGTCCGCCGTGTAGCAGTGCGAGCAGGCGGGTTCCTCGGAGACGACACGCATCCCGGCGAAGACGGACTCCACCCGGGCGACCGCCGCGTCCAGTCGCGCGCGGGTCGCGTCCACAGGCGACGACGAGGAAGGGACAGGGGAAGGGGACATGAGAGGTGATCCTGTCGGTACTCCGGTCGACGGGCGTCGCGCCGGCCGAAGAGCCCGACGGTACCAGCCGCAAATCCGCTCGCTCCACCCCTTTCCGCTCCGGACAGTTGGGGGCGATGAAACCCAGCTGAGGTACTTGAGGAGTCCCGATGTCGACGCTGCGCGTCACCGCCGAAGTGCTGACCATCCACGAGCATCCGAACGCCGACGCGCTCGAACTGGCCCAGGTCGGCCTGTACCGAGCCGTCGTCGCCAAGGGCGCCTACCGCACCGGCGAGCACGCCGTCTACATCCCGGAGCAGTCCGTGCTCCCGGCCGAGCTGATCGAGGAACTCGGCCTGACCGGACGTCTCGCGGGCAGCGCGTCGGACCGGGTCAAGGCCGTACGGCTGCGCGGTGAGCTGTCGCAGGGGCTCGTGTGCCGTCCGAAGGCGCTGGCGGACGTCGACCTGGCGCGGGCCGCGGCGGACGGCACCGACTTCGCCGAGGCGCTCGGCGTCGTCAAGTGGGTTCCGCCGATCCCGCCCACCATGGACGGCGACGTCGAGTCCGCGCCCGATCTGCTGTCCTGGGTCGACATCGAGAACATCCAGCGGTACCCGGACATCTTCGCACCGGGCGAGCCCGTCGTCCTGACGGAGAAGCTGCACGGCTCGGCCTGTCTGCTGACGTACCTCGCGGACGAGGACCGTGTGCACGTCTCCTCCAAGGGCTTCGGCGCCAAGTCCCTCTCCCTCACCGAGGATCCGCGCAATCTGTACTGGCGCGCGGTCCACGGCCACGGGGTCGCGGCAGCCGCGGCCCGGCTCGCCGAGCGGCTCGGAGCGCGCCGGGTCGGCATCTTCGGGGAGGTGTACGGGGCAGGCGTACAGGACCTGTCGTACGGCGCCGACGGCCGCCGCGAGAGCCTCGGCTATGCCGTGTTCGACGTGTCCGCGGAGATCGACGGCACGGTCCGCTGGCTGGACGCGGCGGCGCTGCTGGACGGCGAACTCCCGCTGGTGCCCCGGCTGTACGAGGGGCCGTACGACATCGATCGCGTCCTGGAGGTGACCTCGGGGCGGGAGACCGTGTCCGGGCGGGAGCTGCATCTGCGCGAGGGCGTGGTGATCCGGCCGGCCACCGAGCGCTACAGCCCGGTGACCGGCGGCCGGGCCATCGCGAAGGCGGTCAGCCCGGCGTATCTGACGCGCAAGGGCGGCACGGAGTACGAGTAGACGGACGGAGAAGCAGTACGTGCAGTCAGCCGGACGGCGACGGGGTACGCGTAGTCGAACCGTCGAGTCGGACATACGTCGGACATACGTCGGGCATACGGAGCCCGGGGCGCTGCTCAGCAGCAGTCCCTGGGCTCCTTCGGCCGCTCCGGTGGCTTCCGCTGCGCGGTGACGCGTTCCACCATGAGCCGGGAGCCCGCCTGACGCTCACCGAAGACGTCGCCCGGGTTGGACAGCACGCAGTTCTCCAGGGACAGACACCCGCACCCGATGCAGTCGGTCAGATGGTCCCGCAGCCTGCTCAACTGCTTGATGCGATCGTCCAGTTCGGAACGCCACGCCTCCGACAGCCGGGCCCAGTCCTCGCGCGTCGGGGTGCGCTCCTCGGGGAGTTCGGCGAGCGCCTCGCGGATGGTGGCGAGCGGGATGCCGACGCGTTGCGCGGCCCGGACGAAGGCTACGCGGCGCAGTGCGTCCCGGTGGTAGCGGCGCTGGTTTCCGGTGGTGCGACGGCTGCTGATCAGGCCCTTGGACTCGTAGAAGTGCAGGGCGGAGACGGCGGCGCCGCTGCGGGCCGACAGCTGGCCGACGGTCAGCTCATGGATCTTCTCAGGGATCTGGGGCACCTCTCCAACCCTACCCAGTTCGTCAGGGGCCCGGTCCGTTGACATAGGCCCCGCATCCGACCATGCTAAGCAGTCGCTTAGACATTTACGCGGGAGGTCAGGGACATGGCAGAGCCGAGGATCTTCGAATCCGTCGACGAGCTGAAGGCGGCGGTGGGCGAGCAGTTGGGCCATACCGACTGGCTGGAGATCGACCAGAAGCGGATCGACCTCTTCGCGGAGGCCACGGGCGACCACCAGTGGATCCACGTGGACCCGGAGAAGGCGGCCGCGGGCCCCTTCGGCACGACCATCGCGCACGGCTATCTGACGCTGTCCCTGCTCCCGCTCTTCGGCCCGCAGCTGATCAAGGTCGAGGGCATGAAGATGGGCGTCAACTACGGGACGAACAAGGTCCGCTTCCCCGCGCCCGTGCCGGTCGGTTCGCGGCTGCGCGCCACCGCCACCATCACGGGCGTCGACGACGTGACCGGCGGCGTACAGGTGTCCGTGGCCTTCACCGTGGAGCGGGAGGGCGGCGACAAGCCGGTATGCGTCGCGGAGTCGGTGTCGCGGTACTACCTCTAACTGATCGTTTCAGAATGAGGTTCGGAGTCGTCTCAAGCAGATGATGCTGCAGGCGAGTTGGAGTAGGCCGAGGTGG